>JABXIW010000453.1 GCA_013372875.1 Gammaproteobacteria bacterium
CAGAGTCGCAAGCTATTGAAATTAACCCGGCTGAGCTTCGTATTGATACCTTCCGTGCATCGGGCGCTGGTGGTCAGCACGTTAACAAAACCGACTCTGCAATTCGTTTGACTCACTTGCCGACAGGTGTGGTGGTGGAATGTCAGGATGAGCGTTCGCAGCATAAAAATAAAGCTAAAGCGATGGCTATGTTGCAAGCAAGAATCCAAGCCGCCGAAGATGCCAAAGCACAAGCTGAGCAAACGGAAATGCGCCGTAATTTAGTGGGGACGGGCGATCGCTCAGATAGAATTCGTACGTACAATTATCCGCAAGGTCGCATGACTGATCATCGAATTAATCTCACTTTATATAAGCTCGATGAAATCATGGAAGGTGATATTGATCAAATTATTGAACCTTTAGTGGCGGAAAACCAAGCGGATCAATTGGCAGCCTTGGCGGACTCTGCAAGTTAGTTGTCATGACCATGACGTCATCAAGGCTTGATGAGGTTCTTAATCAAGCCGTCCAAAAGTTATCTTCGAACTTAGATCTTCAAGAAGCTCAGCTGGACGCTGAGCTGTTATTAAGTTTTTGCCTTGGCAAAACCCGCACTTGGCTAAAAACTTGGCCTGAACATTTATTAACGCAACAAACGCAAGTGAAATTTGAGGACTTGGTTGGGCGACGATTAACTGGCGAGCCAGTTGCTTACATTATTGGTGAGCAGGAGTTCTGGTCATTAAGTCTTAAAGTAACGCCTGATACATTGATACCAAGACCAGAAACCGAATTGTTGGTAGAGCTCGCGCTAGCCAAAATGCCTAATAATTCAAATTTCAAACTAGCGGATCTGGGAACTGGTACCGGTGCCATTGCACTGGCGTTGGCCACTGAACGCCCGCTGGCTCAAATTTTTGCCGTGGACTTTAGTGAAAGTGCTTTGGCTGTAGCTAAAACTAACCGCGATAAATACCAGTTAGACTCGGTAAAGCTGATCCACAGCTCATGGCTGAGCGATTGGCCGCATGGCAAACTCGATTTGATTGTGGCGAATCCGCCTTATGTGGCTCCGAACGATCCTCACCTTGAGGATTTATCTTTTGAGCCGATTTCGGCCTTGGTGGCAGATAATAATGGCTATTCGGATATTATCGACATCGCTACCCAAGCAAAGCAGTATTTAAATACTGGTGCTTTTTTAATGTTTGAGCACGGTTTTGAGCAAGCAGCAGAAGTAAGAAATATTTTGCAAGAATTGGGTTATCAGCAAATCGATACCGTTAAAGACTTGTCAGGTCAGGATCGGGTCACAATCGGCTGCTATTCCAATTAATTGCTTTTAAATTTTCTTCATATAAATCGATTGTTTTTTGAATTTTTTGCCTTGTCGTTGGTCTATTGAGAAGAATCCCTACCTCCTATTTGAATACTTGAGTCATAAAACGTAAAAATAATACTCAAGACAAGGGTTTTTAGCTTGCTCCAATGATTGACTATTGTTAGAGTAGCGCGATTGAGTTAAAAAGCACTTAAATCAATAAATTCGCGGCTTTGCAGCCAGTTGAATAATAAGTTGAACAATAAAAAGTGGCTTTTTTAATAAGCGATAAACACAAAATTCTGCATTAGGATTATTCCTTTCTATGTTTAAAAAATTACGTGGTATGTTTTCGACTGACTTGTCGATTGACTTGGGAACCGCCAACACCCTAATTTATGTGCGCGATCAAGGTATCGTGTTAGACGAGCCATCGGTGGTTGCGATCCGTCAAGATCGTGTCGGTGGCGTAAAATCGATTGCTGCGGTAGGTGAAGCCGCTAAGCGCATGCTAGGCCGTACGCCTGGCAATATCGTGGCTATTCGTCCTTTGAAAGATGGCGTAATTGCTGATTTTGAAGTGACAGAAAAAATGTTGCAGCACTTTATTCGTAAAATTCATGATAATACTTTTTTCCGTCCTAGCCCTCGCGTGTTGATTTGTGTACCTTGTGGCTCGACTCAAGTGGAGCGTCGTGCAATTAAAGAATCGGCTCTGGGTGCTGGTGCGCGCGAAGTGCACTTGGTGGAAGAGCCGGTAGCTGCGGCAGTTGGTGCTGGTTTGCCTGTTGGCGAAGCTCGCGGCTCGATGGTCGTGGATATTGGTGGTGGTACTACTGAGATCGCGATTTTGTCATTGAATGGTGTTGTTTATTCGGACTCTGTGCGTATTGGTGGTGATCGCTTTGATGAAGCTATTATCGAATACATTCGTCGTAACTACGGCACTGTGATTGGTGAAGCTACCGCTGAGCGTATCAAACACGAAATTGGTACTGCTTATCCTGGAACTGAAGTGCGTGAGTTGGATGTCCGTGGTCGTAACTTAGCGGAAGGCATCCCAAGAAGTTTCACTATCAATTCAAATGAAGTTTTAGAAGCGTTGCAAAATCCATTGCACGGTATCGTGCGCGCGGTAAAAGCAGTGCTAGAGCAATCGCCACCTGAGTTGGCGGCTGACATTTCTGAGCGCGGCATGGTGTTAACCGGTGGCGGTGCATTAATTCGTGATTTGGATCGTTTGTTAATGGAAGAGACTGGCTTGCCAGTGATTGTGGCAGAAGATCCATTAACCTGTGTAGCGCGTGGTGGCGGTAAAATTTTAGAAACCCTTGAAGAACACTCGGGTGACTTATTTTCAGCGGAATAATTTCTCGCTACAATAATAATCGGGCTGTATGCCCGATTTTTTATATCTACAACAATAATGCAATTTTTAACGATAATATTAGGTAATAGCCATTAAAACGATCTTTACCCGTGGTCCCTCCTTAATAGCACAATTAATTTTGGTGCTAACTCTGTGCGCCATCTTGATGGTGCTAGATTATCGATATAAATATTTAAACAATATCCGCAGCGCTTTCTCAACGCTCGTTTCTCCGGTTTATTATTTGGCGAATTTGCCTAGTGAAATCAGTAATTGGGCGGACAATAATATCGTTAGCCGCAGTGAATTGTTGGATGAAAACCAAGAGTTAAAAGATCAAGTGATGATCCTAAAGGCGCAGAATCAGCGTTTGGTTGGTTTGGAGTCTGACAACGCAAGATTAAGGAACTTATTAGGTTCTGCGCGCAAATTACGTGGCCAACGATTGATCGCCGAAATTATTCAAGTCAACACCAATAACTATGCGCAGGAAATCATGGTCAATAAAGGCTCATCCGATGGGGTCTTTCTTGGGCAATCGGTGGTGGATTCGGACGGCGTTATGGGGCAAGTGGTTGATGTTGCAGCTTTTTCCAGTCGAATCATTTTAATTAACGACCCTAAACATGCTATTCCTGTTAAAAATAACCGCAATGGCATTCGCGCTATTGCGCGCGGCAATGGGCTCAATCTCAATTTGATGCACCTGCCAAGCACTATTGATATTGCACAAGGTGATATTCTCTTGAGTTCGGGTTTGGGAGAAAAATTTCCTGATGGTTATCCTGTGGCGAAAGTGATTTCTGTAGTAAAGAAAACCGATCAGCCTTATTTGGAAGTAATTGCCGAACCAACTGCAAATATTAATACCGCCGATCACGTTTTGTTACTCTGGAATCAAACCACCCAAGAGTTGGAGCGCCAGAATGAGCAATAATAAACACCAAGGCGGTTGGCTGATTATCACTACATTGTTACTGGCAATGGTGATGTCGCTATTTCCAATGCCTGACTCTTGGCAAGCCTGGCGTCCCTCTTGGCTAATGCTAGTGTTGAGTTTTTGGGTGATTGCATTGCCAGATAGAGTCGGTTTGTTATGGGCGCTTGTTTGTGGCTTGTTGATGGATGTACTGCTCAATACTAGCTTGGGCTTACATGGTTTTGCTTTAGCTATTACCACTTTTATGCTGCAAATTTTATATAAGCGCATTCGTTTATTCCCGTATTGGAAGCAAGGCCTTTCCGTCGCTGCTATCAGCAGCGTGTATATTGCCATTACCTTTTGGCTGACAAAACTGACGGGCAAATCACAAGAATCGATAGCCTGGCAAGCCATTTTGCTGAATGGGATCTTATGGCCATGGCTCAACATGATTCTAAAACAGTTGAGCGCTTACTTTAGGGTCCGCTAATGCTTATCGACAAGATTTATTTGGCTTCTAACTCGCCGCGTAGAAAAGAGCTATTGCAGCAAATTGGTGTGGATTTTATTCAGCTGAATAATAATTTTGATGAAACTCTATTGCCAGATGAAGATGCTCAAGCCTATGTAGAGCGTTTGGCACTCGGTAAAGCTAATTCCGCTAAAGATTCATTAGAAATGCTAGAATTTCCCATATTAGCAGCGGATACGATTGTTGTATTGGAAGATGAAATTTTAGGCAAACCAACGGATTTAGCTGATGCGGCCAAAATGTTGGCAAAATTATCTGGGCAGAAGCACCAAGTCATGACCAGTGTGGTGATGCTGAATGCTGAGCGCGTGAGTCAAAAGACCTGTATCAGTCAGGTGCAATTTTCAGAGCTAACTCAGCAACAAATCCAAGCCTATTGTCAAACTCAAGAGCCGCTCGGAAAAGCTGGTTCATACGCGATTCAGGGTATAGCTGCTAGTTTTGTAGAGACTATGCGAGGAAGTTATACAGGGGTTGTCGGGCTACCTTTGTTTGAAACTCGACAACTACTGGATGGATTCCGCATAAAATACCTATTGAGTCTGTAAGATACTTGCTACACTAGAGCTAAGTTTTTGATTTATTTGCATTAATTTATTTGCATCAATTTATCCATACTATGCGTGAAGAAATTCTAATCAATGTGACCCCTCAAGAAACTCGCGTCTCGGTGGTTGAGAATGGCGTTTTACAGGAAGTACATCTTGAAAGATCTGAAAATCGCGGTATTGTTGGCAACATTTATAAAGGGATAGTAACTCGCGTTATGCCGGGGATGCAGGCTGCCTTTATTGATATTGGCCAAGATAAGGCCGCATTTTTACACGCCGCCGATATTTATCATGCGCCGGAGTTGGATGCGCAAACAGCTGAACTAGAACAAAAAACACAGCAAGAAATTACCAATTTATTACGTGCTGGCCAGACTGTTATTGTACAGGTAATCAAAGACCCAATCGGCACTAAAGGTGCTCGCCTGACTACACAAATTACTTTTCCTTCCCGTTTTTTAGTCTTAATGCCCGATCATAAACACATTGGGGTTTCGCAGCGGATCGATGATGAAGCTGAAAGAGAGCGGTTAAAAGCGATCCTAACAGATGATAATCGCGATGGTTCTGAGTCAGCAATTGAGTATGGCTATATTGTTCGAACCGCAGCAGAAAAAGCCGCTCAAGAAGAGCTTCTAAGAGATAGAGATTTCTTGTGTAAGCTTTGGGCGGAAATCGAGAACTTGACTAAAAAGATCAAGGCTCCAGGCTTAGTGCATGAAGACTTGTCTCTAGAGCTACGTATTATGCGGGATATTTTAGCGGACGATATAGAGCGCGTGCGGATTGATGATGAAAATGCTTTTAATCGGGTCAGTAAGTTCGTAAAAAAATTTACACCGAGTCTGACGCAAAGAGTTGAGCGCTACACGGGCGAGCGTCCCATTTTTGATTTGTACAATATTGAAGAAGAAATTAAAAAAGCACTTGAGAGAAAAGTTCAATTGAAATCTGGCGGCTATTTGATCATTGATCAAACAGAGGCCATGACGACCATTGACGTTAACACGGGCGCATTCGTTGGCCATAAAACTCTCGAAGAAACCATTTTTCGAACCAACCTAGAGGCGGCTAGCGCTCTGGCAAGACAACTGCGATTAAGAAACTTAGGCGGCATCGTGATTGTTGATTTCATCGATATGCAAGATGAAGAACATAAACGGCAAGTCTTGCGCACTTTAGAAAAAGCACTGGACCGTGATCACGTAAAAACGCAGGTAACGGAAGTGTCTTCTTTGGGACTGGTTGAAATGACTCGTAAACGAACTCGCGAGTCGCTTGAGCATTTAATGTGTGAGCCGTGCCAGCAATGTAATGGACGTGGATTTGTTAAAACATCCGTAACTATTTGCTATGAAATATTCAGAGAGATTAGTCGCGCATCACGCGCCTATGAGGTGCAGAAATTTTTGGTCCTAGCCAGCCAAGAAGTTACTGAGTGTTTGCTTGATGAAGAAGCAAATAGCTTGGCAGAACTTGAAGATGCCATTGGCAAACCAATTAGATTGCAAGCTGAGCCATTGTACGGCTCCGATCAGTATGACGTGGTGTTAATCTAGCCCATGACCTCAAAAGCAGCAAAGTTTGTTTCGAAGTTAATTTCCAAATTTATTTGGTTAGCTTCAATCATTCTTATCTTGTTTGTTTTGGTGTTGTCGATTTTTAAGGTTTCCTTACCTTATTGGTTACAGCAAAAAGAGTCGATTGTTGAGTATGCTGAAAATTATATTGGCGGAAAGATTGATTACAAGTCATTGCGTGTAGACTGGAGTGAATTTCATCCAACTATTTTCATCGATGATTTGCAGTGGACAAATGACGATAAAAACATTGAGCTACTGAGCAAGCAGAACAAAATTCAATTAAATGTTTGGCAAACGCTTTACCACGGTGATCTGGTTTCTAACGATATCGAGATTTCTCAAGTTGTACTGAACTTAAAACAACAAGGAATGTTGGAGAAAGGTAGTGCACAAACAGTTGCTTTAGAGCAAATAAAATCCAACCTGGTCGTTAATTTAAAACAATTTCTCCATCAGTACATTGAACTTAGTGATGTCAATATCGAATTTATCAATGAAGCGGATGGTGCATTAAATTTTAGTCAGAAAATTCCACTTTTAGTCTATAAACAGCATGAGAATCAACAACAGTTATTACTAGATACAGTTGGCGACTTGATTAAAAAAGGACGGCTGGTGATAGAAGCAAAAGGCGAGTTACTAGCTGCAGATAGCCAAATTAACTACTTTACTGATCTTAAAAATGCAAATTTAGCATTACTAGCGAGACAGTTTGATATTGGTAATTTAGCGGACTTTAAAAAAGTAAATGTTAGGACTTGGTTAAATCAAACAGCTGAGAAATTAGCCGATGGTCGAATAGAAATCTCAAATGATAAGTCGCAAGAAGCGCACTTAGATTTAAAACTGAACATGAAGCATGATAATAATTATTATCAAATTGTTAGTGATGCCTTTACCATCAGTATTTTGCAGGACGATGGGTATCAAACTCATGATAGTTACCTAAAGTTGGCTCATCAAACCGACAATGGTAGCGGCAACTATCGGGTCGAAACTGGGGTAATGCCTGTAGGTTTTCTAAGTAAACTAGCATTGCCGTTAGCAAAAGGCGCACTTTCGGATTATTTGATTAACTTAAATCCTTCGGGCGTTATCCAGCATTCAACATTGGTATTATCTGAAAGCGAAAATACTCTAATGCCGACTGATGGCGTTGTCGTATTAAAAGATTTGGAGCTCAATGCTTATCAGCAAATTCCAGGTTTACACTTAGCTAATGTGAATCTAATAGGGGAAAATGGTCAATGGCAATTGCATACAGAGTCGCGTGATTTTCAACTCGATTGGCGACCAATGCTAAAGGAGCCGTTAGCAGTTGATGAGCTGGCTATAGCTGCAAGTTACGATGTGAGTGAAAAAAATATCATTCATGTTGAAAGTTTAAGATTTAAAAATACCGATGCCGCCGTAAATGCTAGGGCTAGTTTGGCTTTAGGTGATGAATTTGATATGACCATTTACGCGGAAGCTGAAAATGTGGATGTCTCTAAATTGCACTATTATTGGCCACGGAATCCGGGCTTAAAACCTAAAGCCTTGAATTATCTGGATAGCAGCTTGGTTTCAGGTCGTGTTCCTTTTGCTAAGTTTATTTGGCAGGGCGAGGTTGCAGCTTTTCCATTTACGCAAAAAGACGGTCAGTTTGATATTCAAGCGCAAGTGGAAAATGCTACTTTTAAATTTCAACCGGATTGGCCCGCAGCTAATGGCCTTTACGCTAAAGCATCCTTTGAAAATGAAAAAATAATTATCAATGCTAGCCAGGGAAAATTGCTGGGCGCGAATGTGCACTCAGCCTCTGCGTTATTGCCTGATCTGAAAGCAAAAGATGAGCAGTTATCCATCAAAATCAAAGCCGATGCAAATTATGACAGCTATAAAGCCATTTACTTAGACTCACCGTTAAAGGAAATGCTTGGCGAAGAACTGATTGATATCAACTTTGATAAAACTTTAGATGTTGATCTTGAGTTAGACTTTGTGTTGGCGGATAAAATTGAAGCAAAAGTTAATGGTGTCATAGATTTTAATGGAAATCTTATTAGCGGTATTCCTTATGATATCGAGCTGACAAATACTCAAGGTACACTCAAATTTACTGAAAATGGCGCCATCGGACAAGATCTCAAAGCACAGTTTTTGGCAAGCCCAATGGCCCTTGAGTTAAGAGTAAAGGATTTTACTGATAATGGCAGCCTAGTGCAGATTGATGCCAATGGTCAGATAGATCTATCCGCTGCCAGCAAACAACTACTTGGCTTTAGCCCCTTAAAAACGCAAGGTTCGAGCCATTTTAACGTGCACTATGAAGTTGATGATAAAGATAGTGCTAATGAGTCTTTTATTATCAGAAGTAATTTGCAAGGCACGGCAATTCAAGGGCCAGATTGGATAGCTAAAACACAAGGATCCCCAGCTGAGTTATTAACTACTTTGCTAAAGGTAGATCACCGCTTAAATTTGCGAACGCTTTATAAAGATCAACTTTCAGCGCAATTGAATATTAATACCAATGCACCCGAGGAACTAGTGGGTTTGATTAAGCTCGGTGATTTAGCGACTCAGTCGTTTCAGATGCCAGAAACGGGCGTATCAATAGAAGGTTATTTTAAAGAGATAGATGTAGATGAGTGGCGTAACGCTTTTCAAATTGAAAGTTCTGAGCAAGGGCAGTGGCCTGCATGGATCAATTCCATTAATATCACTACGCCTCGCTTAGAGTTTGCAGGTCAAGAGTTTACCAAAGTTCGAATTAATGATGTGCGAAATTCTGAACAAGAAATGCGCCTGAACTTACATTCAGAGCAGGCAAGGGCCAATGTTGCCTATTATAGGAATGGCCAAAAGAAGTTAATCATAGAAAACTTGGATCTTCAGTTAAAGCCCTTTAAAGAATCAGGACAGGAAGACAACTTAGTAAAACTTGCATTAGAAGACTATGATAAATGGTCTTTTGAGTGCCAACTATGCAAAATTAACGGCTACGAGTTTGGACCAATCACTTTAAGCAGCCGTTACCTTAACGGTGCTATTGCATTAGAAGGCAATGCCTTTGTTTCGGATCAACTTTCTAGCAATATTGTAGGAACTATAAATAATGAGCAAACGAGTTTAGATGTTAGTTTTTCAGTTCCCAATCCCAATGGATTACTAAACTTTTGGCAGCTCGAAGGTGAGATTAGAGATACAAAGACCGAAGCCAACCTAAATTTGATTTGGCCAGGGCGTTTACTCGATTTTAGTTTAGCGCAAACCAGTGGCCATTTTAAAATAGAGTCGGGCAAAGGCTCTATTAAAGATCTCAGTGACCGTAAGGCACGTATTTTCAGTTTGTTTTCTCTGCAATCGATCCCCAGAAGGCTGTCGTTAGATTTTTCCGATATTTTTCGTGATGGTTTTTTCTACGATCAAATCATAGGTGATTTTAGTATTCAAAATGGTGTTTTGGTAACAGAAAAAGCTGAAATTGCGGGGACGGCAGCAGATGTATCGGTAACGGGTAGCATTAATTTAAATGATCAAACAGTGGCACAAAATGTAACCGTGACACCTAAACTTGGCTCAAGTTTGCCTGTATTAGCAGGCTGGGCAATAGAGCCGACAACGGGCGTTATTATGCTGATAGTCAGTAAATTGTTCGAGCCTGCTTTAAACGTGGTTTCGAGTATTGAATATAAAATTTCAGGACCTATCGAAGATCCAGTGGTGGAAGAGATTTCAAAAAAATCTAAAGAAGTACAAATTAGTGATGAGCAAATTGAAGCGCAAAAAAAACTTATTGAAGATGTGAGCGAGCAGTCAGATAAAACTGAAGATAAAGAATCTCTAGGAGAGCCAGTACAGTGAAATTAGCTCTACTACAAATGACCTCATCTGATTCCGTTCAAGAAAATTTGGCAAAGATTGAACGCATACTTGAGCAAGCCACTGAGACTTTTGATTTATTAGTGCTGCCGGAAAATTTTGCGCAAATGGCTAGCAGGGCAAAAGACAAGCTCATTACTCAAGAATTTTTTGGTAATGGTGTAGTTCAAGATTGGCTTGCCAAAATTAGCAAGCAATATCAATGCTGGCTTGTGGCAGGTTCTTTTCCTATTCGCTCAGAAGATGAGAATCGCCCCTTTGCTCGTTGTTTGGTATATTCCCCCAAGGGTGAGTTTGACAGTTACTACGATAAAATCCATCTGTTTGATGTAGCAGTTTCAGAAGCAGAGGCTTATTGCGAATCTAATGATACTTTTGCAGGCAATAAGCCTCAACTGATTGAAATTAGCGGCTATAAAGTTGGGCTTTCCATTTGTTATGATTTGCGCTTTCCTGAATTGTATCGACTGTATCAGGAAAAAGGGGCGGATTTGATCTTGGCGCCGTCGGCATTTACTTATGCAACGGGCAAATGTCATTGGGATATATTGTTAAAATCTAGAGCGATAGAGAATTTATGTTACGTGGCAGCAGCGAATCAAACGGGTGTGCATGCCAACGGCAGAAGGACTTATGGGCATAGCAAAGTAATTTCGCCTTGGGGGGAAACTTTGGCTAAATTAGCTCAAGAAGAAGGTTTGTTATTTTGCCAATTAGATAAGCAAAAATTAGCGAGTGTTAGAGAGCGCTTTCCTGCTCTTACTCATCGCAAGTTATAGAAAAGGCTATAGAGAAATTTATGAGTTTAATTGAATCCGTGGAATCAAGTTTATTTCAAACTTCTGATCTTTCGCTAGATTATCTAAGAGGTTCGATTGAAAAGTTACATGCTTATAAATTGGACTTCTCCGATATTTATTTGCAGCAAGGCAGTATGGAGTATTGGCAACTTGAAGATGGGTTGGTCAAAGACTCTAGTTTTAATTTAGTTAAAGGCTTAGGTGTTAGAACCATCTTAGGTGATAAAACAGGTTTTGCTTATGCCAATGCCTTTGAGCAGCAACAACTCGATAACGCCTTAATGGCAGCGACCTCTATCAGTCGGTTGGGGCAAAGTCGCAGTGTGAATTTTAATCGTGCTCCAGAGCAGAAAATATATCAACATCAGTTTGCTATGCAGGATGTTGCTCAATCCGAAAAAATAAAGTTGCTACAGGACTTGGACAAGCAAACACGGCAGTTGGATGAAAAAGTTTCGCAAGTTATTATTGGATTATCTGCAGCAGACGAAAGTATTTTGGTGGTGGCTAGCGATGGAACTCAAGCAGCTGATATAAGGCCCATGATTCGTCTTAATATTACTGTAGTAGCAGAGTCGAATGGCAAAAGAGAGCGTGGCAGTGCCGGTTTAGGTGGTCGCTATTTATGGAAGGATTTTATCGAAATGGATCTGAATGATCTTGCTCGCCAAGCAGTAGAGCAAGCCGTGAGAAACTTAGATGCGATTGAGGCTCCTGCGGGCAGTATGCCTGTGGTTCTAGGCAACGGATGGTCGGGCGTGTTACTGCACGAAGCAGTAGGTCATGGATTAGAGGGAGATTTTAACCGCAAAGGGTCATCGGCTTATTCAAACCGTATTGGTGAAAAAGTGGCATCCGAGCTCTGCACCGTTATTGATGACGGCACCATTAAAGATATGCGTGGATCCTTAACGGTGGATGACGAAGGAACACCGAGTCAGCGCAATGTTCTTATTGAAAATGGTATTTTGAAAGGTTATATGCAAGATAAACATAATGCGCATCTAATGGGGGTGGCAGCTACGGGCAACGGGCGTCGCGAATCTTATGCGCATTTGCCAATGCCACGCATGACGAATACCTTTATGTTATCAGGCACTTCTGAAACCGAAGAAATTATCCGCTCGGTGGATAAGGGCATTTATGCGCCAAACTTTGCTGGTGGGCAAGTAGATATCACCTCAGGTAATTTTGTGTTTAGCGCCAGTGAGGCTTACTTAATTGAAAAGGGTAAAATTACTGCGCCTATCAAAGGAGCTACCTTAATTGGTAATGGTCCGCGGGTATTACAGAGAGTGAGCATGGTTGCTAATGATTCTTGCCTCGATCCGGGTATTGGTGTTTGCGGTAAAGCAGGGCAAAGTGTTCCAGTTTCGGTTGGGCAGCCAACTTTAAAAATTGATGAAATTACCGTTGGCGGAACTCAAGGTTAATTACTGCTGGCAAGAATCAACTTTCTAGTTGTTCCTTCAAATATTGGAAAATAAGTCGTTTCGACTTAGGTGGTTTATTGCGCTTGAATTCATTTTGCGCATTTCGGATTAATTGTCTTAGATGCTGCCGATCCAAATGTTCTGCTTGTTGCATCAATTCAGCTAAGGCTGGATCACCTTCTTCTATCAAGCGATCACGCCAGTTTTCTAGCGCATGAAATTTTTTATTGGCGACAATTTTTTCGTGATCGAGTAACTGGAGTTTCTGATTTATGGCTTCAATGTCTTCCTTTCTAAGCAGTTTACCGATGTATTTTATTTGCCGTTTACGGCCAATCGGGCTGCTGATTTTTTTGCCGTCTAAAATTGCTTTAAGGCTGGTTTCACTCAGTGGATATTGTTCTAAAGTATGTACTGGAATTTGTAACAGTCGCTCACCAATTCTAGTGATTTCTTGGATTTCGCGCTTTTGTTCGGACTTGGACTGATACTCATCAGTATCAAATTGTTCAGGATCGCTACTCATAAATAGTCTTATTAAAAATTAAATCTAGCTCTTACAAAGCCGATAGTTTGATCGCCAACAACATTCTTGGCGGTAAAGAACGCATCATCGGAAAAACGGTGTTGAACTACAAAATCAATTTCAGATTTTACCTGACCCAAATTAAAGCCAAAGCCATAGCGTAAATCGACACGCTCAAACCGATCATTATCGCCCATGGTTTGGTTGTAATATGCAAGGCTCAGCTGCTGTGAATCCGTAAAGGAGTGTTGGTACATTAAAGTTGTTGTTTTTTCCATAATCTGATGTGCAATAGAACGGCCAGACTTAGTATCGTGATCGATATGGCTGGCTGTAGCCCAGATCTTATCTTGGTCGGTTAATTGATATTCGATTTGCAAATCGATACCTTGATTATCAAAATCTAGAGCATTTACAGGATCAAATGCTTCGAGCATAAATAGGCCGCTAATAGCATCTTCAACTTCTTCTTGGAAAAGCTTGATATCTAATGAGAGCTTATCTTTACTATAAAACCAACCGATTTCATAAGAGCGAATAGTTTCTTCAAATAAATTGCCAGACGATTGAGGAGTTAAATAGAAGGTTGCGAAATCGTCATTGCCATTAACAGGAGGCGTTAAATCTATAACTTGATAATGGCGATGGCCAACCTGCTCATAAAAATCAGGAGTTCGAACGCCTTTAGCTGCAACTAATCTAAATGCCGAGTTAGCCGAAGCAATATAGTTCAAAGCCAATCTAGGCGAAGCAACAGAATCAACGTAGTCGTCTTCTTCAAACAAAAAGCCGCCATTCAGTAACCATTTTGGGGCTAAGCGCCACTCGAAATTAGTAAATAAATAGAGGGTACTATTGGATGGTTCGCCATCAAATAGTGAGTTGCCTCGGATTTTATCGTCGCGAATGCCTAAGCCCGCCACCATTCGTAAATCATCGGAAAACTGATAATGATTCACCAGCTCAAAGCCCCACTTGGCTTCA
>JABXIW010000258.1 GCA_013372875.1 Gammaproteobacteria bacterium
GCAACAGGCGCAGGAGCTGAACCTGAAGAATCTTGAATCGTCTCGACTTTACGACCGTAGCCAAACTTAAACGCCGCAATGTCGTACAGACCCCAAGTTGGCGTTTCATCCAACATGCTTGGTGCGTAGTCCATTGTCGAACTGTAAGCAGGAATGTTGTTCAAACCAAGTTGATGCGCTTGCTCTAGCGTGTAGTAGTTCGCTTTGTCATTTGAGCCTTTAAAGTTATGGCGCAGACCCATGTTATGACCAAGCTCGTGAACAAGCGTATTGCTGTAAGTCGCAACCGTAATCGCATCAGCGGCTTTCACTTGCAACTCTTTTGGCAGGTATTTCCAACGCTTAAGCTGACGCGATACTTCGTTACCTGCGTCATCGAGTTTGATCTCAAAGTAACGCTCGTCATCCAACTTCAAGTTGTCCAACATGGCCTTGTTGGTTGAAGAAACCCACGACGCTTCGATTGGATAGACGTTGTTCTCTGCCCAGAAAGACAAACGGTTCTCTTCAGCTTCAACCACCTTTTCAAACTCCATGTCATCATTGAAGTTTTTCATTAGCTGAGTTGGGCTCTTCGTCGCTGCTTTTCCAGAAACGATGTCTTCTTTTGAAACGAGCGGCGCATGAATGTTTTCATCCGATTTCAGGCTCGCCATCGCCGCCATTGTAGAAAGCGCTTCAATTCTATCCTCAACTTCTGTTTTCACAGATTCGCTGCTGGTTGGCAATGGATCTAAGCCATCTAAGTCCAGTTGATTACGATTATAGAAACGCGCCAAGTTATCCCAATAGAAAGGCACACCCGTTCTTGCAACGCCTGCGTATTGGTTCACGTGGCCTTTGATGATTTCCCCCGTCATCGGGTTAGAAACCGACGGGCCATAGCCAAGCAGACCGTTCGCTAGAGGCTCGTCAATCAGGTTAATCACGTTGTAACGCAAATCACCTGGATGAATGCCAGCCGCTTTAGTTTTGTTCACAATCTCGATTTCAGGCTTGCCTGCATCCGCCCCAAATACATTCAGAGCTTGGTTCATCTTGTCGATCGATTGCAGCGTTGCATCCAAGAACAACTTGTTCTTCTCTTCAAAGAAATTGTCGCTCAAGTAATATTTGATAGAGCCTTGATCTGGGTTGAAACGATTGAGGTAAACCACATCACGGTCGTATTTATTCGTGACTGGGTTAAGCTTTTTCGTCGACGTGGTGAAGAAACCAATGTCGTTCTCATCACCCACTGGGTACAAGATCGGTTGGTAACCTTCGGTTGCCACTTCACTTTCGTGCACTAACGAGTAGTAGAAACGAGATTTAAACGCGCCATCTACAAGCGCTTCATCCAAGCTCGCTTTCGTTGCAAAGTTGATGTAGTCGGAAATATTATCTAAATCGACACGGAACGTGCGCTCTAGTTCGAAATTGAGAAGACCGTTTTTAGGGTCAAAGTCCCACGAGATCAATCGTGGTGCGCCAATTTCATCAATGCCCTCGGTAATGCCATACAGATCTTCCATATTGAATTCTGCAATTTCGAGATCTTCAGGACGAGGAGTGAAGTGGGTTTTCTTCTTGTAGTTTAGGCTTGCGTCTTCGTTGGTTTCTTCTTTGTTGGTGCAATCACCATGCGCGTCTTCTTGACAGCGATACGCCGCAAAGTCACCCGGAATCGTCAGCACTTGCGCGAAGTTAACGCCGTCGTCGTCTGCGACAAATTTCTCTTCACCGCAGTAGTTATTAGCATCTTTGCTTAGATGCGCGTCTGGGTAGTTTTTATCGTAACTGCGAACTTCCAGACCTTCTTTGGTAAAACAAAGCTCAACGTAACGAGGTGAACCTTGCAAGAATGGGAATTGGTTCAGAGCAAAGCGTGGCGCGGCACCAGTCGTCGGAACGTAAAACCAACGACCGTCTTTAAGATCTTTTACTGCGACTTCTTTTGCATCTCTTTCGACATAGTCATACGCCTGATCATCTGCGCCACAGCCTGCAAGTGCGGCCGTTATTGCTGACACCAGAGTCAATTTTTTAAACATTATTTGGATATCCTTAATTGTTGTTATTTTCCTAGAAGGAATAAGTCACTGTCGCGATGTAAGACGCTTTCTCTTGGTCCAACAAATCGATGTTGCCCAAGGTGCCTCGCTCTGCATCTTGATAGAAACCCGTTGATGACGCCGCGAGTAGCAATGACCAGCTTTCATCAAACTCGTATGTGCCGTACAACGCCCCTTCATACTGCCAACTGCTTCTGCGCGTACCTTGATAACTGATGCTGTTACCACCTAACGCCGTGATCCCCACTGCGAACGATTCCCACGACTTTTCTGCAACAGCAAACAACGAGTAAGTCCACTCAGTCAGCGAGCGTCCACCCATGGTTTTGTATTCGTGGAAATTTTTTCTCAGTCTTGGCGAAACCGAAAAATCGACGCTCCAAGCTGAAAAAGAGATCGGCACATCTAAACGAACCGCGGTGTGCAGTTCATCTTTACGAGATGTTTCTGAAGTTGGAATGGTGAGCTGACCCGCAACGCCGATTTTCCCTGTATCTCCAAAGCGATATAGGTTCGTGTATTGCAAGCCCAACACCGAATCTGTCGCGTAGGTGCCGACTTCATCTTCTAGGGCACGATAGCCCCCCGTAGAAAAATAGGCTTTTGTGTCGCTCGAAAAGGAATAAACGAGATCGCCTCCCCACGAGAAATTGCGGACAGAACGGTAGTCGTCTTTATCGTAAATGTTTGTATCGTAAGATAGGTAAACGGCCCCACTAAACTTACAAACAATACAGGACGTATCTCCTTCATTTTGTGTAGATTCAGGCGTGCTAGTGCTATCAATTACACTCGTTTCCACCGCGAATGATGGCGCTGAAAACAGCGTACCCAACAACATTGCAAGCGGCGTCATCATCCACTTTGTTGTGTGCTGCATGTTTTGAAACTTCCATGAGAATTAAGTTCATTAGAATAAACTTAAAGACAAACAGATTATTGGGATGAAATTCCATAAAAATTCAGATAATCAACCCCAATAAACCTATCAACCATAAAATTACTCTTATGGTTAAATCCTTATTTAATTTTTAATACTATTTATCTTAGTATTGTCACGTTCTACTTTGCTTAAAAACGTACTTTAAAATGACTTTTTATAAATAAAGCCACACACCACAACATTAAAGAAGCAGCAAAGCAACGCCATTAAAACAAAAGTTAAAAGACAATTATTATCAACAACTTAAAATCAACAAAAACAGTTAAAATGAATGAGTCAAAATGTATAAGTTAAAATACAATAAAAATATAAGAACATCATTTCGTTTAATTTTAGTCGTTATTGTATTGAGAAAGTTTAATTTTCAATTTCTAAAATTGGTGGGATACACATAAGAGAAATCATCAAAACCATCCGTTGTTAATAATGAATTTCGCATTTAAAACAAAAGATAGAAACAAGATCAAATTCATGTTTTCTAATATATCGATTCAACCCTTCACAAGTTTGAATAGAAAATCAAACTTTCAGTCAATCTAAAAACAACAAAGCATTCACCAAGTGAATATCCAAAAGATAAGTCAAAACTAAATAGCACATACGGTCAGCATATTTGTGAATTACTATTCATTAATTATTTTTTTATAAATTAAACATTAATGTGACCAATTTCACACAATTGCACTACATACAACATAAAGCAAACGAAATTTAAGTGTTTACTGACCCAGAACGTGTCGATAGAACAGAGGTTAAACATCGAGCTGAAACACGTATTTCCCACCAAAATTTATTATACATAGCAGTGAGTTACCTGCATCCAAGCGGTTAAAATGCGTACTGATGTGACTCATTTTTGAGAGAGGAACATAAGAAGAGCAAAAGCACTAAAAGAGGATAATGCGATTTGAATAACCAGTGCTTCAAACCGCACTTATGAACTTATGCAGAGAAAGAAAGACTATCAGTTACTGTTGAATGGTTTTATGACCACAGTTTTCGCAGATCAAATGACGTTCAAATTCATCCATAGAAGCAAGGAAGGCGCCGAACACTACACTTTTGAGAAAGCCAGCAATGAACTCTTTCTTGTTGCGATTTTTATCGCCTTCATAGCCACTTTTCTTTCTAACTAACACCACGACATGATGCGTTTCTACCCCACATGTCGGGCACATGAGGACTTCTGTCTTGTTCGACATCTTAGACTCCTTGACGAATTATCCCTTTCTGATGGCATGATTCTCATACGCCTGTAAAACGAGTCATCATGCC
>JABXIW010000145.1 GCA_013372875.1 Gammaproteobacteria bacterium
GAGCAAGGTCGTGGTTTTGCGGTAGTCGCGGATGAAGTGAGAACGCTTGCCAAACGAACTCAAGAGTCCACAACAGAGATCAAATCTGCGATTGAGAGCATTCAACATGGCAGTAAGTCTGCGGTTTCTGCGTTGGAGAAAGGCAACGAGATGTCTACAGGGACAGTCACTTTGCTTGGAACGGCGCTTGAGAGCATTCAGCAATTAGAGTCGTTGATCCAAGATGTTGTAGAAAGAAATCAACAGATAGCCGTCGCCATCGAAGAGCAGGTCTACGTCACGGATGAAATCAATGAGAACATCCAATCGCTCAATTTGAAATACAGCGAGTCGTATGATCTGATGACAGAAACCAACCAGATGAACAGCAGAGTGCAAAACTGTACGAATGAACTCTCTGACATGATAAAAAAATTCGCATAAGCAGCGGAAGTAAATGGCTTAGTGCTTCTCTAAATAAAGCATAGGGTAGGAGCAAATATGGTTACGCAAAATACCAACTTTTCCCCGGAGCAACCAAAAAATAAAAAAGACGAGCAACAGAATGTAGCAATAGTTGAATTCAATAGCAGTGTGCTCAGCAGGCAATCGACGGATTTTTTGACTCATGAAGAGTTAAAAATGTTGGAAGCCGTGATAGGTATCGCTTTTTAGCTTTTATCATTCATCAGTTGTATTAAAGCAATGAAAGTGAAAAGAAAGCCGTTGATGAACAACGGCTTTTTTGTCAATAAAATCTGTTGAAAAGTAGTGGGGAATCAACTGATTAAATGATACGTTGTTGACCTTCTAATACTCTAGATTTTATCAATGCTCGCATCGCTCCATGCCTTTTACAGTTCACTTTTCGTTGGTGATATGCGATTTGATATTGAATAAAGCAAGCGCTAAAAGGGGAAGTAAAATGCTTAATATTAAAGGTTTTTCCCCATTTCTTTGCCAAAGATAGTGGAATGACTCCGATGCAGTCGCTTTGAGCTACGTGGGTGAGAATGCCCAAATAGTTAGATGTGATAGAATCGATATTGTTTGATTTGACGATCAAGCCCAAATGTTTTTCAAACTCAGTATCAAAACTCCATTTACTGGCAAGTACGCAATGTTTTTCGTCGCTTAACATCTCGGTGGAGATGTGATCGTTAATCCTTGGGTGACCGTTTCGACATATAACAACACAAGGCTCTCGACAAACGTCTTCCACTATAATTGACGCTTCTCTGCTTTCAATATCCCCCAGTAGTAAATCCGCTTCATTGCTGTAAAGCAGAGAGAATAAATGGTTTTCGCTTAATGTTGACTCGTGAAAAAAGACATTTTCAAGCTTGGATAGCTGAGCCGGATAGATATTTGAACAGTAAACATTGTAGGGAGCAGGTTGGGTGATCACGCTATCGATTACACTCAGCGCTTGTTGTAGTTGAGGCAGCCATTTCTGGGCCGTGCTGGTTAGCTCAATATTTCGCCCTCGTTTCGTAAATAACTTTGTGTTTGTTGTGCGCTCTAGTCGTTTAATGGAAGCACTTATCGCTGGCTGAGTTACACCTAATTTATCCGCCGCTTTCGTATAAGAAAAGCACTCGGCCACCACAATAAATGTATTGATTAAGTTTAGGTCAATGGCTTTGGACATCTTGAACTCGAGTAATGAATTGTTGGGGAAATCAACGGGAGTGAGAAGTGACTCCTGAGCCACTATTAACATGATGACTCAGGAGATTTATCGCTATTGAACGATAGAGGTTGTGACTTGTTCAATTTTTTGATTGAACTCGAATGGTGCTTGGTAGTCTTTACTCACCGCGCCACCTTCATCTTCACCAATACCCACGCCATCGTCGAGCGAGAACAAGCGGCTGTTTGTGTTAGGGATAAGTTTCTTCTCAACAAGCTTATCGTTCACGTAGAGATAAACGTTACCGCCTTTACCTCTGCCAGCTGCGTTACCTTTACCACCTTGGCCGTTCTCGTCGTAACGGAATGCCACTTTAATCTCGTTCTTGCCTTCTTTTAGTTTAGAACCAGAGACTTTAGTGTACTCGTAGGTTAACCAGTTATATTCGAAGGTTGGGACGCCATTTTTCACATATAGCGTCCAACCACCGAAGTTACCGCCTTGCGCGATAATCACACCGTTAGTCTTTGACGCATTGTCTGTTGAAATGTCCGCAACAATATCAAACGATTTATTTTTGATATTTAAGAAAGAGTTTTCAGGGATGCCTCTTGCACCTTCATAAAGCGTGAGGCTCTTCTTACCAAACAGAGCATCAGGTCGACCCGCAATTTCTGCGTTCATACGTTCAATTGTCCGATCATCGATAGGGTAGACATGGTTTTTCTCTGCTTCTTTATCGAATAGCTTCTTCAGCTCCTCAAGCTTTTGAGGGTTAGATTTTGCTAAGTCGTTGGCTAAAGAGAAATCTTTCGTTGTGTCGTACAATTCCCATTTATCATCTTGTAGGTCTCTAAACTTGGTTGCCCCCTCAGTTAAAGCCCAGTGAGTAACACGCGCTAGCCACCCTTCGTGATAGATGGCACGGTTACCTCCCAGTTCGAAATATTGAGGTTTGTGTCGTGTTTGTGCTTTTGTTTCCTTAAATGTATTAGTGAAGCTCACGCCTGCCATCGGGATTTGCTCAACACCATCGACTTCTTTTGGAACTGGTAAATTAGCGGCTTCTAGTACTGTCGGAGCAATATCTACAACATGAGACCATTGATCGCGCAAAGGCTGGCCTTTGTTATCGATTCCCGCAGGCCAACTCACGACCATACCATTTCGAGTGCCACCAAAGTCTGAAGACATTCCCTTCGTCCAAGTAAATGGAGAGTCACCCGCTACGGCCCAGCCTGAAGCGTAGTGTGGGAAGCTATCTGGTCCGCCTAGCTTATCGATGTTTTCTAGCACGCGGTTAGGATCTTCCGTGATGAGGTTATAGAACGCCAGTGAGTTGAAGCTACCGTTACGGTTGCCTTCTGCGCTCGCACCGTTATCGCCGACAATGTAGAAGATTAAGGTATTATCGAATTCACCATTTTTCTTGAGTGTGTCGATGACTCGACCGATCTCATGGTCAGTGTGTGCTAAGAAGCCTGCATAAACTTCCATTTGGCGTTCGAAGACACGTTTTTCATCAGATGAGAGAGAATCCCAACGAGGCACAAAGTCTGGCATTGGTGGCAAAACCGTATCTTGTGGAATAATGCCTAACTTCTTCTGACGTTCAAACGACTCTTGTCTTAGTTTGTCCCAGCCCATTGAGAACTTGCCTTTGAACTTATCAATCCATTCTCTTGGGGCCTGATGAGGGGCGTGTGCGGCACCCGGAGCGTAGTAAGCGAAGAACGGTTGGTCAGCATTATAGCTGTGCTGCAGGTTCAACCATTCAATAGTTTGGTCGGTCATATCTGCTGTGAAGTGATAGTTCTTTTTACGTGGCGTTTTAATGCGCGTATTACCGTCAATCAACACGGGTTGGAACTGGTCGGTTTCACCACCGAAGAAGCCGTAGAATTTGTCGAAACCCACTTCAGAAGGCCAAAGCGTTTGGTTACCTGCGGGCCCTGTCTCCCAAGCCGGAATTTCGTGGTTTTTACCAAACATTGCCGTGCTGTAACCGTTATATTTCAAAATTTTTGGTAGGGCAGCGATGTAGTTTGGTCGAACGCTTGTATTACCAGGGAAGGCCGTCGATGTTTCCGCAATTGAACCCATATTATTTTGGTGATGATTGCGGCCAGTAAGCAAGGCAGTTCGAGTTGCAGAGCTTACGCCGGTTGTATGGAATTGGTTATAGATAAGACCTTGTTTAGCCAACGCATCAAGTGTTGGCATATCAACTGCGCCACCAAAAAGGGATGACTGACTAAAACCGACGTCATCTAACAAGATAACAAGCACGTTAGGTGCATCTTTTGGTGCTGCGATTCGGCGAGTTGGCTCGGGGCGCTGAACATCTCGCACGTCGAGTTGAGTATAAGTTTGGGGCTCAATGTCAGGAATTGGGAGCTTTGTTCTATCTACCGTTCCTGCCGCAACCAAACACGGAGCGAGCGCTCCGGTGATGGTCACCGTTGTTTTCAAAATATCCATTTATTGATTACCTTTTATTAGAGGGTGTTAGGATTAAAGGGCCGTCTAATGCTTGCATGACATAGCTTGCTGGATAGCCATGAGCTAAGAGCGTCGTCATTGCTTGCAAATACTTTTGTACTGAGCTGAAAAAATAGAAATAACCATCACAAAGGACGTTTTCATGCTCACCAGTGTCGGAGAGATAGCGATGTTTTGGGCAGCCGCCGTTGCAGAGAGACAAGAACTGGCATTGTTTACATCGCATAGATAAGCGGGATTCTTTATTGAACTGAAGTTCGTGATTCAACGACATCTCGTGTAACGATGTTTCGAATACATTGCCGAGTTTCGACTCCGGGTAGGCGACATGGTCACAGAAATAAACGTCGCCATTTGCTTCAACGGCATAAGACGAGCCGCATTTTTTTGCATGAATACAGTTTGGCGAGGGGTTGCCAAGGTATTGTGTTAATGCTTGTTCAAAGTTCGAAATGAAGACTTTTCCCACATCTTGAGAAACCCAAAGATGAAATACGTCGGTGAGAAAACGTCCGTATTCTTTGGCATCAACAGACCAAGCGATAGGTTCGTATTTCTGAGGATCTGTATGGTGTTTGTCTGTCGAGAAAATCAGATTGCTACCAAAGTGCTGGCCACGAGCTTGCTCTGTTTCTAACGGAGAAGATTCGACAAGAGGTGAGAACTGAATATGTTTCACCTTATTCTTTCGGAAAAATGAATAGATAGCCTCAGCATGTTTGCAATACTCTTTGGTCACACATGCCAAAACGTTGTATTCAACGTTCATTTTTTGTAGAAGCTTTAATGCAGAAAAGCTTTCTTTAAAAGCACTTTTTCCTTGTTTGGTTCGGTATTTTTCTTGAAGCCACTCAGGTCCATCTAAACTTAATCCAACCAAGAAGTTATTTTCTCGAAAGAATCGGCACCAATCACTGTTTAATTTAGAACCATTGGTTTGAATTGTGTTCTTTATTAATTTGCCGTTAGCGTATTGCTTTTGAAACTCAACAGCCTTTTCAAAAAAATCAATGCCTATCAATGTAGGTTCTCCACCGTGCCATGCGAACTCGACAATAGGCGTATCTTGGCTAGAAATATAATTTTTAATATAAGTCTCTAGCGTTTCTATATTCATTGATTTTTTAGATTTTAAGAGCAGGTCCTTCTCTAAATAAAAACAATATTGACAATCATAGTTGCATTTTGAGCCAACAACTTTCACTGTAGTATGTAAACCAGCCATAAGGGATTCTTCTACTCCAACCAAGATGGAACTAGTTTAATTAATATGTTCTTGTCCACAATTGATAATAGTGATACTTGATACTTATCAAAATTGATATTATGTTTTTAGGGAGCGTTGTGAGAGAGTTTAGACATGATATTTAACTATAACTTACTGAAACCGTTGGCGTTACTGTTGGAAACAAAAAGTATCACAGCAACAGCAAACCAAATGTCGACAAGTGCTTCTGCGGTGAGCCGAACTCTAAGAAGCTTAAGGGAAATATTTCAGGATGAATTACTTACCAGAAAAAACGGCAGGATGGAGCTAACGCCAAAAGCAATCTCCATACGTGCCAAACTCAATAATATTATTCATGATATTGATGAATTAACTGAGGATATGTCTTTTGATCCATCGACATCAGATATAAAAATCAATATAGCGATGAATAGTTACATCGCATATTGGCTAGCCCCAGAAATAATTCAATACTTTTCAGAGAACGCGCCGAATATAGAATTAACCATTGAAGATTGGAATGAGTTAACGCCAGATCGAATTAATAATCATCTCGTTCATTTTGGAATTCATTATTTTCCATTAAATTTAAATAAAAACTTGGTCCAAAGAAAAGTCGGAAAAGATATGTCGGTTATGGTCTGTAGAAAAGATCATCCAATTAATAACGAGTCAATATCCTTGGAGACAATCGCGTCTTATCCTCTGGCTATCCACTTGCAAAAGCATTGGAATGAGCGGCAAGATAAACTCTCAAGATTGCTGTTAAGTCACGGTATTGACTTCAAAGTAAAACTTAAAACGACGCATATCAGTGTCATTATTAATGCCGTTGAGACGACAGACTTATTGTTTCCTTGTTCAATATATATAGCAGAACAGTTGGATGAAAAATTTAGCTACGTTACTTCAAGCGATGAGGTGTTTCTGCCGGTGCTAGAGAAAGAGTTTGGCTTTATATACGACAAGGCCTACAAAAATGATCCTATGATTGTGTGGTTACACAGTACCATTTCTAAGCTGATGAATGACTTTCTAGATGTGTATAACAAGAAGTTTGACAGTAGATACGAAAAAAGCCGTTGATAATCAACGGCTTTTTTCTAAATGTGGCGGAGAGATAGGGATTTGAACCC
>JABXIW010000172.1 GCA_013372875.1 Gammaproteobacteria bacterium
GAATATCGGATTCCAAGATTCCCATGAAACGACTACGGTTAAGTCCATGTACTACTGACAATTAACTGATAATAACAAAAAACTTTATAGCGTCATTAGTTATTACGCTTAACCGATGGTTAATTATCCATTTTTTAATATTTTCTTGATGTCGTCCTCATTCTTGTAAGAGGAGTGGATCTTGATCAGGCCTTGGTTGATGGCGTGTTGGCAAGCTGTTCTTATGTTACCGGTTGCAAAGCTCGCTGCTGGCGCGTTGTCAATAGCTTTCAAAAATACCCAATGACTTTGTTTATCTTTGAGGCTAACTTCGCGTGCAATGTGCGTCGCAAGTAGCAGTAAATCGAGCAGCTCTTCATCATTGATAGCGGTGTAAGCACGAGGCAAGAACGGGTAGTCGCTGATGCCCATACGAATGATGCGATTGACGTTATGCTGAGTCGCAAATTCGTCTACCCACGCTTGGAATTTTTCAAACATGACTTCGGCAGAGGCGTCGCGGTCTGCGTTAGGTTCGATGTAGAGTAAGTTTGCATCCGAGAAGTGGTACAAACGTGCCGGTTTTTCGATGCGCTCTGCTAGGTATTCACCGAATGCGCGTTCTAATTCCAAGCCCGCTTTATAACCATTTTGAACGTACATGCTGCGTAAGAACGGTAGGTCGATCATCACAAAACGTAGTCGGTCGTTGAGCGGTTCATGGATAAGTTCACCCATTTGCCACTGTTCAAAAGTGTCACGCGATTTTTTCAGTGAGCGAGACAACTTCACGTTCAGCATGCGCAGATTACGTAAGCGAGAGCGGGAATGGGTAAAGAGGTCGTTACGAAGTTTTTCGATTTCACCCGCTTGGCGCTGCATGATCACGCCGCGGCGCATAATGAACAAAAACATAACCAGAACGGTGATGAATAGGGCAAAGGAAATTTTCTGGAACTTACGATGTTCCATTTCCACCTGTTCTAGACGCTCTGATTGACCGACATAGTGAATGGTCTGTTCCGCAAACTCTTTTTGCTGACGGAACGCATCTTCACTAATTTGGTTGAGTTGTTTTTGCTCCAAACGCACTAAGCTGGTGTATTTTTTGTAGGCTTGCAGTGATAGTTGATATTCGCCCGCCTGTTCGTAACCCAAGCCTAACAAACGGTAAGATTGCTGCTTGATGAAGTTTTTGTTTTCCGGCGCTTTTTCGACAAGCTCTAAGGCTTTCTTCGCGTTTTCAATTACTTTTTTGCTGTCGTTCTGATGATAAGCGAGACCAGACTGAAGTAGGGCGGCTTTCGCTTCAAGCTGAGGGATATCCGCGTATTCCAGTAACTCTGTCGCACGTTCCAGATATTGCTCTGCAAGTGCGTAGTTGTAGAGTTGCAGGTAAGTCGCAGCCAAGCTCAACCGAATCTTAATGGTGCGATTGATATTACGACTGGTGCTTTCGTGATCCAGTACGTTGAAGTAGTGCACCAAAGCAAGATTGAACTTGCCTTGATAAAAATAGATGTCGCCCATTTGTTCAAGTACATCGGCCAAAATAGGGGAGCTTGGGTAAGAGTCGTAGAAATCTGCAGCCTGAGACAGATATTCAATGGCTTTGTCGTAAACACGACGTTCTTGGAAAAGTCTCGCCAGCAAGCGGTTTACTTTGGCAAGGCGAGTACCGCTGTCACTTTCTATGGACTGCCAATAACCGTAAAGCAGTTCTGAAAGCGCAAGGTTGTATTTTTTACTGTTAAGGTAAAACTCACCAACAGAAGTGTAGTAATCAATTAAGGCCAAATCGGAACGACTGTCCTCAAGCATGCTTTTCGCTTGAGCATACAAACGCTCTGCGCCAACGTTATCGCCACGATGAGCCGCTAGCAGGGCTCTTTGCATCACCAGACGATAACGGACGCTGTCTGTACGTTGAAGTACAGAGTCGGCTTCGTCTAGCTGTTTTTCAATTTGATTGAGGGTGTCTTCGGCTGCTGAATAGTTGTGGTCGTACATCCAAATCATTTGGTTGCGCATGAGTTGCACATCCAAAGTCATGTAAGGCAGTTGATATTCTTTCGCGAGCTTTTCTGCTTCATTGAGGTTATCGATCGCTGAGCGGACATTGCCCATCGTATAGTCGGCTTGCGCAATGATCTTGTGTGCTTCGATGGTGCTGGCTGGGGTACGAATGCTGCGGTCGGTCTCTTCTCGAGACATCGCTGAAGGGCTACCGCTTTCTTTACGTTCGGTCAGTTCGCGTTGCGATAAGTAGTTTTTGGCTGCTTGCTTTGCTTGAGCTGGTTCTATCTCAGCCAGTTGTTGTGCTTCGTTAAGCAAAGCCGAAGATAAAATGGTCGCGTAGAGTGGCTGTGCCAAGAGTAGACAAAAAAAGCCTATTAATTTAATTAGACGCGAACTGTCCCAAAACATTCTTTTCGTTCCCTCGAACTGTTTTAGATAGCGGATAAACCCAAATGACTTCAACTTGCTTTTTATAGCCGGTTGAAGTCGTTTGGTATAGTAACATGCTTGGGCAATAAAAACGCCCGGCAATCCTTTTGATTGCCGAACTTATTTCTGCCTATTACGCTATTATTGACGAGCCATGCGATGATTATGAGCTGGCTTATCGTGTTCTGTCGAACGGTAAGGGTTGATATCCAAGCCGCCACGACGAGTGTAACGCGCGAACACAGTCAATTTGTTTGGTTGGCAGTATTTCATCAGGTCAGTGAAAATACGCTCTACACATTGCTCATGGAACTCGTTGTGTTCACGGAAAGACACCAAATAGCGCAGCAACTTCTCACGATCGATCTTGGCACCTTGGTAGCGAATTTCAACGCTGCCCCAGTCTGGCTGGTTGGTGATCAAACAGTTCGATTTCAATAGATGGCTATGCAGCACTTCTTCTACTTGCTCTTCGCCAGCAGCACCTGCTAGCAAATCTGCATCAAAATCGTAGCTGTTGATTTCAATGTCTTGGCCGTCAATGCATTCGCCTTCCATTGTCACGATAGGTTGGTTGGTGTAGTGACCTACAGGGTTCACTTCGACCAATACCTTTTCGCCCGCGCATGCGGATAGGTCTTGCGTTAAACGCTCCGATACTTCTTCCCAACTCGCGAAACGGGTTTGGTTATAGCTGTTTAGGTAGAGCTTAAATGACTTCGACTCAATTAAGTTTGCACTGGTTGCAGGAATGTACACTTCGCCAACGGCCACTTGAGGCAAGCCTTTGCTGTTTA
>JABXIW010000103.1 GCA_013372875.1 Gammaproteobacteria bacterium
AAAAAGAAAGAATACGAGTTTGAATTTGACCTGATATTTGTCGATGTGGAAAGCCTTGATGTTTTAGAAAACCAATTAGACAGAATCGAATCGTTACTTTCATTTACTGAAGCGCGTGTGGTGTATCTTTTTGAGCACAAACCTGCACAACGAGCTAAAAAAGCCGGCAATGACCCGATTTGGGTAGAGACTCAAGCGTGGCTGCTAAACACTAAAGCTACGATTGAACGTTTGCTTTACGATTCCACTTATATCTCGTCAACCTTGCCATCTGCGCCTTTAGATAAATCCATCAAACGAACCATCATGGTTGTGGATGATAACGAGTCTCTGCGTAAGTTTACGGCGATGTTACTAGAGAAGCAGGGATTTGAAGTGGTACAAAAGGAAGATGGTCAGCAAGCATTGGACACTCTTGAAAAAGAAAATATCGATCTGATTTTAATGGATATTGAGATGCCAATCATGGACGGAGTAGAAGCGTCGCGACGTATCCGTAACTCAGAAAAGCCGTATGCATCTGTGCCGATTATTGCGCATACGGGAGACAGTTCTCCTGTGACGCTAGATAAAATTGGCTCATCCGGCATGTCCGACTTTATCGTTAAACCCGCTGATAAGAATCGCCTTTTCGATAAAATTGCTAACTGGATTTAAAACAGAGCTCAGGATTGAACTGAGCTCTGACCTTTCACTGGAGCCAAGCGTAGGCTCAGCGTCCACTACGAATCAATTTACACAAACTCTAAGTCGGGATGGTCAAATGCCTCCTGACAAGCCGATAAGACGTGATCCACTTGTTGAGCTGTCATGTCGGCATTGACAGAAAATCGAATGATGTTCTTGTTTCTGCCCGTGGCAGGTCGGCAAAACACCGCACCGAAAACGTCTCTTTCTTCAAGGAAATCGCGTACTCGTTCAGTGTTTCTCTCACTTCCACACTCAAGAGCAATAATCTGCGATTCGCTGCGAATGTTAAACCCAATACGTTTTAATCCGATCGCGAGTTCTTTGGCTCGCTTGAACAAACATTCACGTTTGTCGTCAGCCGCTTTAATTACCTCAAGTGTTTTTTCTAAACGCACGACTTCTTGTGGCAAAACCGTTGAGCTAAAAATCGCAGGATAGGCCACGAAGGGCAGCGATTGTGCTAGCTTGTTCGGGCCTAAAATCGCACCAGCGCGGTAGGCGAACGTTTTAGCCAAACTTACGGTAACGAAATCCACCATCTGTGTTAGTCCCAGTTCTTGTAATAATCCAGAACCCTTTGGTCCGTGTGTGCCTAATGAATGGGATTCATCTACCACTAAGCCACAATCGAACTCCTTCGCCATTTCGTAGATGGCACGTAACGGGGCGATTGTGCCAATCGTGCTATACACCGAATCGACAACGATGATTCCCGCACCGTGGCGTTGGATCTGCTTGCGCAGATGATTCATGTTGTTGTGCATGAAAGGATGAGTCTGCGCTCCAGCGGTGCGTGCTCCTTCCCACAACGACATATGAGCGAAAAAGTCGATGTATACGGGAAGGTTTGGAGCGCAGATGGTTTGCAGTAAACCAATATTGGCTGCCCATCCTGATTGTGACAACAAACAACTTTCCATGCCGACAAACGTCGCTAGCTGGTGCTCAAAGGCGGGTTTTGATTGATCATCTTGCAAGAAGATTGCTGACATCACGACATTGTCATCTCGTTCAGAAATTGCATCTCGATGCGCTTTCTGAATGAGCTCATTGTGAGAGAGCGAAAGGTAATCATTGCTTTGCATTACCACAGCATTTTCGGACGGTCGTTTGCCAAGAACGAGGTGTTTTTGATTTTCGTTAGATTTAATTAAATCTTGAACATGGAAATTAAGGCGTTCCTCGATAAAAGAGGGCAGTGGTTTAGTTTCGTTTTTAGTACACATAATAAATCTCTTTGTGATTTGGAAAAACGCCAGCGCTGACCTTATTTATATTGAGGATTTTGGGGAGAGTGTCACTAATCAAGTTGCATAACTTTGCTAACGCTTGCAAACTCGATATTTAAGGGTTGGATGGTGGCTGTAACTCCTTAGGCTACGGGGGTCTAAACTAGTTTGTGTTCAATAAATAAACATGTTTTTTGTGCGGTTGTAAGCCGTAAAAAATGTAGTACAAAGTTCCACGTAAATACGACAAAAAGGGTTACGTTGATGAGGCGGGGTTATCTAGTGGGTGTAACAGTGGCGGACAAAAAAGGCGCGAAAATCGCGCCTAGGAATAGAGTGAGAAAAAGAACTTAGCGTTTGTTACGTAAGTAACGTTTACGACGTTCTTCCTTACGTTTCGCTTTCTCTTCTTCTTTGCGAGCCGTTTCTATTTCGACTTCGATCAGTTCTTGAGTAATCATCTCAGGAAGCTCAAGAGTGATTTGTCCTAGTGTACCTTGTCGAAGCTCGTGAAGTAGAATCTCAGATACTTTATGAAGATCCACTCGGCCACCTGCTCGTAGCGCGCCGCGACGACGGCCAATTTCTTCCATGATCTCAATGTCAGACTCTGGCAGTTCTTCGATTTGGTAACGTTCTTTTAGACGTTCTGGGTAATGCGCTGCTAGATACTCAACAGTGTAAAATGCAACTTCGTCGTACTCCATTGCCGTATCTTTTACGGCACCCGTTGCCGCTAAACGGAAACCACTATGTGGGTTTTCCACTTTTGGCCAAAGAATCCC
>JABXIW010000302.1 GCA_013372875.1 Gammaproteobacteria bacterium
TGACGTTGATCGGCGTGATCAGCCCGCTAATTGGTCTTCTCGGCACAGTATTGGGATTGATTGAGATGTTTAAAGGCATCGCGGTTTCAACTGGGAACATCACACCTAACGATTTGGCTGACGGCTTGGGTTTAGCCATGCGCACAACGGCCGCAGGTTTGATCATCGCCCTACCCGCTATTTCTGGCGCACAAATCATCGGTTTGTGGGCTGACCGCGTACTCGCCAAACTTGAGCATACTCTCAACTACGTGAATTTGTGGCTTGAAGGCATTTCCCTGCAGCACGTGTCTCCAGAAAAAACAAAAACAACGGCAAGTATCACCAAAACGGCTGAGGCGAAAGCTTCATGATCAAAGTACCACAGGACAATAACCGCAACGGCTTAACACCAGATTTAACACCGCTGTTAGACATCATTTTTATTGTGATGGTTTTCTTGATGCTTACCGCCGCAGTCAAACTCGATTCATTAGATGTCGCGCTGCCAAGCACCGACTCTCAGGCCGTTGCAGAGGTCGATAAGCAGTCGATTACCGTTAATATCCTCAAGGATGAGCCTTATTGGGCGATCAACGGACAAACGTACATCGATTGGGAAAACTTCACTCTCGCGCTGTTAGAAGAGAGTAAATCGACCGATAAACCTATCGTGATTGGCGCAGAAAAAACGGCTAATATTCAATCACTTGTTCAGCTTCTTGGCTTTTTGCAAGAAAACGGAATTCAGGCGACTCAATTGCTCACTGAAGAGTCGCCATAACAAGAACATAAAACTGAGAACATTTTCATGAAGAACACATTATCACCAGTGCGCACAGCGTTGACTGCTGCCGCTCTGTTACTTGCAAGCACGAACCTTTTTGCCAACAACGCCCCAAACTCAGAACGCGTCGTCAGTGCGGGCAGCGCCGTTACCGAACTACTACTTGCGCTCGATGCAAGAGACAGCTTGGTCGCCGTTGATGTAACCAGTACTTTGCCGCAAGGCATGGAGTTACCCGACGTTGGGTATCATCGCCGACTTTCAGCTGAGGGGTTGTTGGCACTGAGCCCAACCAAGTTAATTGGCTCTGATGAGATGGGCCCAACAACCACCTTAAATCAACTAAAGTCGGCAGGTGTGGATGTCGAAATAGTCAATACAGAAGCCAACGTTGACGGGCTTCTACATCGTATCGACCAGATTGCAACGATCATGAACCGTGAGTCTCAAGCAACAAACTTGAAGCAAGAGGTAAAAGCGCAAGTCGAATCGTTGCAAGCGAATCAGCCTGCACCTTCTGCTAAAAAGAAAGTGCTGTTTTTGCTTATTCACGAGGGGCGCCCAGCCAATGTTGCAGGCTTGGATACCACGCCAGACGCCATCATCGCGTTAGCAGGCGGTGATAATCCTGCGGCGAAAAAACTGACCTCTTACAAACCACTGTCAACCGAAGCGATGGTAGAGATGCAACCCGATGTCATTTTAGTTAGTGGCCGCAGCTATGAGACCATGGGCGGTGCAGACGCCATTTTAAAGGCGATGCCGTTACTTGCAGCAACACCAGCAGGCCAGACAAAGAACATCATCACCATTGATGGACACGCTTTGGTTGGCGGTTTGGGACTAAAAAGCCTGTCAGAGGCTAAACGTCTCAATACCTTGCTTTACCCATAGAGATTTTCGATGCTGTTACGACGTATTCCTTTATCAACCACGCTGATTACGCTGTCTGGATTTTTAGCGTTTATCGCCATCGCTTCTATAACCGTCGGCCCGATGAACATCAGTTTCACAGACAGTCTGTGCGGCTTAATTGGCGCGCATTCAGAGCTGGCACCGCACATTCAACTCGTTATCAATGAGATTCGCCTGCCTCGTACGATTTTGTGTATGTTCATCGGCGCAATCCTCGCGGTTTGCGGGGTGGTCATGCAAGGGCTTTTCCGAAACCCATTGGCAGAACCCGGCATTATCGGGGTTTCTGCTGGGGCGGCGCTGGGCGGCGCTTTTGCCATCGTCGTTTTTGCTGAGTTTAGCCAAAACCATCCTCAACTCATGAACTTAGCAGCGTTGCCATTATTTGCTTTTCTGGGCGGTGCTCTGACAACGGTGCTGGTGTACTGGCTCGGTACGAATAAGTTTGGTACGTCCGTCACGATCATGCTGCTCGCTGGCGTGGCGATCAGTGCACTTTCAGGTGCCGCGATCGGCTTTCTCAACTTTTCTGCGGATGACCAAATGCTGCGCGATTTAACGTTGTGGTCGATGGGTTCGCTTGCGGGCGCAAACTGGGCGGGCATTGGCTTAGCTTCTGTGACTCTCGTGGTGCTACTTTTCTGGTTTCACAAAAAAGCCATGTCTTTAAACGCATTATTACTTGGTGAATCAGAAGCCCGCCACTTGGGCGTTCCGGTACAAAAATTGAAGCGTCAACTCATTCTGCTTTCCGCCGTAGGCGTTGGTGTCACAGTAAGTATCTGCGGGGCAATCGGCTTTATCGGTTTGGTTATCCCACATCTCGGACGCATGCTAGCAGGTCCTGATCATCGCACACTGTTACCTATTTCGGCGTTGTTGGGATCTTTATTGCTGACCTGTGCAGACATGATCGCGCGAGTGTTATTGGCACCAGCCGAATTACCTGTCGGAATCGTAACTGCGCTCATCGGTGCGCCATTTTTCATCTACTTACTGTTCCAGCAAAGAGGGAAGATTCTGTAATGAATCACGTGGTTTTATCTGGCCGGAATATTTCAATGAAATACGGCCATCGAGTAGTACTTGATAACATCAGCATCGATATTCGTGCCGGCGAAGTGACGTCGTTATTGGGGCCAAACGGCGCGGGGAAAAGTACACTACTTAAACTTCTGTGCGGTGAGATTCCATCACACAACGAGATTGACTATTTTGGCGAGCCTAAAGAAGCCTGGAAACCTGAAAACATAGCAAAGCACCTCGCCATGCTGCCCCAGCACAGCACGCTCACTTTTCCATTTTTGGCACGAGAGGTGGTCGAACTCGGTGCGATCCCTTTGTCACTTTCAAACAAAGAAACGACTGAGCTTGCCCTACACCACATGCAAAAAACCGATGTTCTGCACTTAGCGGAAAGCTTGTACCCTGCCCTCTCAGGCGGAGAGAAGCAACGTTTGCACTTGGCTCGCGTGCTAACGCAACTGCATCAATCTGGTGACAAAAGGATTCTGATGTTGGACGAACCGACGTCGGCACTGGATCTCGCCCACCAGCACAATACGCTTAAAATTGCTCGTGAGGCGGCAAAAGCGCAGAACGCTGCGGTGGTTGTCGTGTTACATGACTTGAACTTAGCCTCACAATACGCAGACCGACTGGTGTTGCTCCATAACGGCAAACTTGTATGCGATGACAACCCTTGGCAAGCCCTAACGCCCGAACGTATAGAACAAGTTTATGGGTATCGCTCTATCGTGACAAAACACCCGACTCTGGACTTTCCTCAAGTCCACGCTGCGGCATAGCTTAAAGAGGCGCAGAGCCTCTTTAAGAAGCGATGTACGAGCGATTTCAGGCACTAGCCGACTCTGTCACTCACTTGTTTAAATTTTCCCTCAGAAACGCAAAAGCCCCGCTAATAATTAGCGGGGCTTTTTGTAATTTACGATTATTTGCTCATTTGAATCAGCGAGCGTCCAATCAACCATTCCAGTTCTTTATCTCCACCTGAGCCAAACTGGCTTTCTACCATCTTGTACAGACGATCAATGCCATTTGCTGCAAATTCGTGAGCGCTTTCAGACGTAACAATGTGATGGAATAGTAGTCGTAAAATCGCTAAGAATTCAGAGTCTTCTAAAGCTTTAATCCAGCTCTGTGAAAACGCATCTAAACCTTTTTCGAACTCAAGATGTTCGATAAACATTTTAAAAATACGACCATCTAGTGCTGCGGTGAAGTCCGTTTTCTTAGGAAA
>JABXIW010000115.1 GCA_013372875.1 Gammaproteobacteria bacterium
GCCTACTACAACTCGAAAAATTAGAAGAAGGCTTGTTTCGTGGACAAAGTGAAAACCTAGGTTTACCTCAAGTCTACGGCGGCCAAGTGATTGGACAAGCCCTCTCAGCGGCGCGTTACACAGTAGAAGAAACACGCACTGTGCACTCCTTCCATAGCTATTTTCTCTACCCTGGAGACCCTGAAAAGCCGATCATTTACGATGTGGAAAATTTAAGAGATGGACGTAGCTTTAGCACCAGACGCGTTAAAGCAGTGCAAAATGGACGACCTATTTTTTATCTAACGGCTTCTTATCACGGCGATCAACCGGGGTTCGATCACCAGAAAGCCATGCCAGATATTCCGGGGCCTGAAAACTTCGCCTCAGAGAGTGAACTCGCAAGTCATATTGCGGAGTTTCTGCCAGAGCGCTTGCGTAAAACATTCTGCGGAGAAAAACCGATTGAGACTCGCCCTGTCACGGTGATCAATCCTCTAAAACCCAAAAAAGCGGAGCCAAAACAGTACCTTTGGATTCGTGCTAACGGTGAGATGCCAGATAACCAACTGATTCATCAATACTTGCTGGCTTACGCGTCAGATTGGGGATTTTTGGTCACGGCGATGCACCCACATGAAGTGTCGTTAATGACGCCGAATTTCCAAGTTGCGACGATTGACCATTCAATCTGGTTCCATCGTCCCTTCAAGATGGATGAATGGCTTTTGTACGCAATAGAAAGCCCAACGGCGAGTAATACTCGAGGCTTAGTGCGTGGCGAAATTTATAACCAGCAAGGTCATTTGGTGGCGACAGCCGTACAAGAAGGAGTCATGCGCTACACGAAGTAACCCGTGCGCATAAGACGCAAAAAGGAGTGCTCAGCACTCCTTTTTAGTGGGTATCAAACGATGATTAATTCGGTTGATACTTCATGGTGACCACTGACCACTCATAAAGTGATTTCGGATAGCCATACTTGCTTTTGCCGTACACCACATTTGGCTTGGCATAAAAACCGCCGTCATCACTCGCTAAGAACTCACGTTGACCGCGACGGTAGTACATGACTGGCGCTGCCAACTCATACTCAATATTTTCTAGTTTAGAGTCGTCAATCACTAAAAAGCGAGTCATGCGAATCGTACTACCGTTCGCACAATAACCTACAGCATCATAATCAATTGCATCGAATGGTTTTAGATCATTAGAAAACAGATCCGCAGTACAGCCATCAAATCGAGCAACATGCACCCAAACTGCCTTTTGTTGGGTTCGGTCATCGCTACCCACTGGTTTTAACAAGAACAGCGCGACCTTACCTTTGCCAAATTTTTGCAACTCATCATCCGTCGGTTCACGTACCGAACGCGACCCCATGATGCCAAACTCACTTTCTTCTAAATTGGAAAACTGCGGGGCACTGAGGGTACTTACGATGACGGTTTGTTCGCTATCAAGTTGTGTGTATTTATCTGCAACACCCGATTCCGCCAAATCGACATTAACCGTGACTCTTGTTCTTGGTAACGCTTTGTAATCTCGCGATTCACTCTCAGAAATATCCAACGCAATAGAATGATATTGAGAGTAATTAGTTAGCGTCAACTCAGCTTTCGCATTATCTAACGTGGCAAGCTCTTCGCTCACGGTATCAGCAAATGCGTAAGTGCGAGTGCCTACCGTTTTACCAAAATCCAAACTAATCGTCTTAAATGGCGTAAATTCCACAGTTTGAAGCTTCGTCGTAAGACCTGGATGATCCGCTTTATTAATGGTGCCGTTAACCAATACGGTTTTAGTTGTATAGTTACGTGCAGTTAACGTTACTTCCACTTGGTAGTCGCCAGCATGCAGTACTTTCAAACGACCAGAATCTGAAGATAACAACTCAACCACCGGCTCAGCTTGGTTAATCAGACGGTAGCTTGCTTTGGCTTCTCCCCCACTCATCACAGGTGTGATAACCGCACCAGCAGAAAAGTCCAGAGTTGGATAAGTAATAGAAACCGGGTTGCTACCTTGTTTAATCGTTACAGCAAAACTACTTTCACCTGGAGTAAACTTATCGTTGCCTGCGTCCGACACAATAACTCTGGTGCTGCCCGCATTCAGAATGCGCATATCACCCGTTTTGCGATCTAAGGAAACCACATCGGTTGCAGAATCCGTCGCAAATCGGTAGCTCACTTCGCCAACCGTACCGAGAATAGATGGTTTTTGGACATAAGGTTGGTTGATGTTCCACGTACCTTCTACTACGCCTGACTGGATAGCAATTCGGCTTGGCGCACTCAGAATGTTGAAGCGAACTTTTTGATCTGGACCGGCCGTGTAATTTGCACTCTCTTTCCTGCGAACCGTTAACGTCGTTTGACCCGCTTTGTAGACACGAATAAGACCGTCACCAATAACATCTGCAACGCCTGGAGAAGTATTGTCAACGACTTCCAAATGATCATTGCTGGCCGTTAAACCAAAATCACGCTGCAAGTTAAAATCGTAGTCTTTGCTGTATACCATTTCATAATCTTGCGTCGTCATCGCTTGGCCTTGCGCTTTCGCAACTTTGATCACAACATTGAATTGAATTGGTTGGTACAAGTCACCGCCATCATCTTCAAACTTAAGACGATATTCGCCCGCGGTATCCACTTCTAAGTTGCCATCCTTCATTCGAAGACCTTCAGGCAACCCACCAATCAGACTGACTTTGCCTTTCTGACCAGCAAACGTCATTGGAATAGCCAGTTTAGGCTGATAAGTGAGAGACATTTCCACGTCTTTCATTACCGGATGAGGTGCGCGTTCGATTTCAATGTTGAAGCGGGTTTTACTTGCTGGATAATTACGCAAGTCGTATTCGTAGGCTTCAACTTCTGCGCTACCAACGTCTTTGATCAGCAACGCTTTACCATCCGTAGTTTTAGCGACAACGTCTTCACCATTGATGATGCGATATCCATAATCGCCGCGAGCGTGCGCAACTTGAGGGAAAATGCGTCCACCGTATTCATACGTCTTAGCGATATTCGCAACACTTATGGCTTGACGTTGACCCGGTTTAACATCGACCACAAACTGAGCAACTTGCTGCTTGTTTAAGAAAGCATCGCTGTATGTTGCTGTCGCCTCAACGGTTACCTGACCAACGTTGTGGATCAAAAGCAAACCCGTTTCTGGGTTTAGTAACTCGGCAACCTCGTTATCTGGTTCGCTGCGCAAAATTTTGTAAGTGATATTTTGCGTTTCAACTTTATCCAAACGTGAAGGCGCTAAGGTTAAACCGTCTCGATACTCATCTTCGATTAAGGCAAATTTAAGTTGCTCAGCACCTATTGCATACAATGTCACGGTTGCACGAACTTGCTTAGGTAGATATAAGTCGTTACCTGAATCGGAAATCAGTACAGAAGCCTGACCCGCAGAACCAAGTGAATAAACAACGCCGTTATCATCAACACGAATGAGGTTCTGCCCGCTTTCGACTTGGTAACTCAGTTTACCTTTCTGCCCACGCACGGTCAGAGCTTTCCCGTCAGGATCGAGTGCTACTAGGCTTAAATCACTGGCAGAAAGATCATTGTTAAAACCTCGTTCAACCGTGACCGAAAACGTCGTTTCAGAAGATTCATACACAGAACTGGTATCTGTTGCACGAATTATCGCGGTGCCTGGACGCAGGATTTGAAATACTCCCGAATCATTCACTCTCACCACATTCGGCGGATTTGAATCAATGACTTGGTAAGATACTGAGCCGCGAACGTTGCTCAATAGTGTCTGAGTGATGGTTCCCACCCCCTCAAACTGCAACGAGGCATCTTCAACAATCAGCTGTGGACGACTCTGCTTCGTGATAGAAGTTGGAGAGCTTGTATTGCTCGGCTTGGAGTCACCTCCTCCACCGCAACCAGCAAGTAAAGCAGCAAGAAAAATCAAATAATAATTTCTGTTCATTTTTAGTAATAATTTGTTACATCTCAAGGGACGAGATAATAATACGATGTTTTATTAATCGCTATCCCTATTGTTGATGACTTTATTACTTAAGTATTTACTACTATATTAAGGGTAAAAATAAATTCTGATAAATGGCGAGAAAATTACCCGAAAAAACGCGAAGCAAACGTTTAAATTAATGTAATTAATTAATTTAGAAAGAGTGAATATTCAACAAAATAAAACAGGAAAAATAATGAAGAAAAATTGCGTTAATTTTGGGCGGGCTATGCTGTATGGACATTAACAGATTAGAAAAACATAATTATCTAATACACAAATAAAAGCAAGAACGAATCTCGTTTATATTTAATAAAAGAGATTTGTATTTTAAAACTGGAATAATGTCACTCTTACATTCCATTTTAATGTCTCGTCAGTAACAACTATTATTCCAGTAACTGTAAACTTAGATTAGCTTCGAATTGGCAACTCAGTGGTATATTTAATCGACTCCATTGCAAATGTTGAAGTCACGTTAGAGAGCCCCTTTACACTATTCACTAAGCGCTTATAAAACTCGTCAAAACACTTCATATCTTTCACCAGCACTTTCATCATGTAGTCATACTCGCCGGCCATACGATAAAACTCCATCACCTCAGGGAAATCACTCACTGTTGTGACAAAATGGTGATACCAATCTTCGGAGTGATCGATGGTTTTTAGCTGAACAAAAGCGATAAAAGACAAGTCGAGTTTTTCTGCGCTCAGTAACGCGACGCGCTTTTCAATGTAGCCTTCCTCTTCCAACCTTTTTAAACGCTTCCAACATGGTGTTGTTGTCAGATTGACTCGCTCTGCTAAGTCATTTAATGACAAGGTGCTGTCGGTTTGTAGCAAAGCAAGCAGCTGTTTATCGACTCGATCTAATTTCATTTCTATAAAAACCAAAAGATGTAGAAAACTTTTCTATCCCAATACCCATCAAGAGCAACTATAGCAAAGTTTTTCTCTCACCTTATAGGTAAATTATCCCTATCTAATGCTTATCTATCGATTTCCAAGGGGAGACGCCATGTGTACTGACCACGACTGGATCAACAATGCAGTGCGTAAAATTGAAGCGGATTTTCAACGCTCTGCTGATACTCATTTATTTAAACTCGAACTGCCTTCTCTTGATGGTATCGATATCTACCTAAAAGATGAGAGCACGCATCCAACAGGCTCTCTCAAACACCGATTGGCGCGTTCGTTGTTTCTTTATGCGATTTGTAATGGGTGGATTGGTCCTGAAACCACAGTAATTGAAGCATCCTCAGGCAGCACTGCCGTTTCAGAAGCGTATTTCGCTCGCTTACTTGGCTTACCTTTCATTGCCGTTATGCCAAAAACCACCGCGCGTAAAAAGATTGAACAAATTGAGTTTTACGGTGGCAAAGCACACCTTGTTGAACGCTCAGATCAGATTTATGACGAGTCTCGACGTTTGGCTCAAGAGTTAAATGGTCACTACATGGATCAGTTTACTTATGCTGAACGTGCAACTGACTGGCGCGGCAACAACAACATCGCGAACTCGATCTTCAGCCAAATGCAGTTAGAAGATCACCCAATTCCGAGTTGGGTAGTGATGAGTCCAGGAACTGGTGGCACATCAGCAACCATTGGCCGCTTTATTCGTTACCAAAAATACGACACTAAACTGTGTGTGGTAGACCCTGAAAACTCAGTGTTTTACGACGCCTTCCAATCCGGCAACAGTGAATTAAAAGGCAATACTGGCAGCAAAATTGAAGGCATCGGCCGACCACGTGTTGAGCCAAGCTTTATCGCCGGTGTGGTTGATGAGATGCGAAAAATTCCTGATGCGGCAAGTGTCGCAACCGCGCATTGGGTTTCTCAGCTGATTGGACGTAAAGTTGGTGCATCTACGGGGACGAACCTCTACGGTGTGCTTCAACTAGCCTGCGAAATGAAACAACGCGGTGAAACAGGCTCTATCGTGACACTTCTATGTGACTCTGGTGAGCGTTACTTAGATACGTATTACGACTTAGCATGGGTAAAAGAGAACATCGGTGATATTCAACCTTACCTCGCGCAACTTGAAGTCATTCAAGCGAAAGGCTGTGTTGAGCCGGCATGTTGCGGTCCAATTACCGCTTAAGATGCAAATTCGAATGTAAAAAACAGCCCGCTTATGTGCGGGCTGTTTTTTATTGATTGGGATTACTTTTTCTGACGCGCTTCAAACGCGGCCAATTGTTCTGGCGTTGCTGCTGGTTGATGGTTTTGTTTCCACTCATCATAAGTCATGCCGTAAACACGTTCGCGAGCGTCATCAATATCTAAATCCAAACCGAGATTTTCAGCCTCTGCTTTGTACCATTTGCTAAAGCAGTTACGACAGAAGCCCGCAAGGATCATCAGGTCGATGTTTTGCACATCTTTGTTTGCATCTAAATGCGCCAATAAACGACGAAATGTCGCTGCGTCTAACTTGTCTTGTTCTTCTTGAGTCAGATTTTTATATTTGAATTCAGCCACTTTACTTTCCTTCTCTCTTATTTGATTGGCTTTCGTCACCATATCCAGTTAGTCCACTTTCATAAGTAGGAAGTATGCTTTAGC
>JABXIW010000404.1 GCA_013372875.1 Gammaproteobacteria bacterium
CAGAACTTAGCTCCTGATACCACACCCCCAATTCGTCGTATCTTTAAGTTCTGCTTTTTTACTTGCTGCCATTTGACCGAATTCTTTGTTAGTCCGCCAAATATTTGCGAGACATCATCCCTTCCCATTTTTTGACGTCGCTTATCTTCAATTCTCCTTTCAACAGTTGCGCCTTAGAAAAAGCACACGTACACTTAATCGCAATTCGACGATTAACTATAAAGGTCTGCTCATGAGCAACAAATGCAACGAAACGTGCCAAATTGCTTTTGAAACCACGCAACAACAACTCGATAAAGAACAAGCACTCGCCGCTCAAGCGAAAGCGCTGTCTCATCCTGCTCGCTTACGCATTCTGCATATTCTTCACACTTTAGACACCATGGGTGGCTGCTTAAATAGCGATTTAGTCTCTGAGTTAGGTTTAGCGCAATCGACTGTATCAGAACACTTACGCATTCTAAAACAGGCCGGGTTTATCAGTGCAGAACCCAACCCGCCAAAGGTTTGTTACCGTATTCAACGTGAAAAACTGAACGCGTTTAACGCTCAGTTTTCCGGTTTATTTAGCTAAGACACGTTGCGCGCTTTCCACACGCGCAAAGATAAACTATAACTTAATACATCGCCTTTCGACGATAAACGAATAGAGACCACTATGACGACTGAAGTTTTAAATAGTGCCAGTGAAAAAATGAGCTTTCTTGACCGCTACTTAACGGTCTGGATTTTTGTCGCAATGGCCATCGGCGTGGGGATAGGCGCAGTCTACCCGCAAGTAGCAGAATGGAACGAAGCAATGTCCGTTGGTAGTACGAACGTACCGCTCGCCATTGGTTTGATTTTGATGATGTACCCACCACTTGCCAAGGTGAGCTACGGTCTATTGGGAACGGTAACGAGAGATAAAAAGGCCATCACGCTGTCTCTGGTTATGAACTGGATCGTCGGTCCAATCCTGATGTTCGTTCTTGCCTTAACCTTCCTTGGTGATCATCCGGGTTACATGGTTGGCATTATTTTGATTGGCCTTGCACGCTGCATCGCTATGGTTTTAGTGTGGAATGATATTGGCGGCGGCAACAAAGAATATGGCGCGGCCTTAGTGGCATTAAATAGCGCATTTCAAATTCTGACTTACAGCGTTATGGCTTGGCTATTCATCACGGTACTTCCACCATTCTTTGGCTATGAAGGCTTTGTGGTTGATATTTCCATGGGTGACATTGCAGAAAGCGTATTGATTTACTTAGGAATTCCTTTCCTTACTGGTTTTCTCAGTCGCAAGTGGTTAGTCGCTGCAAAGGGTGAGAAGTGGTACAACGATGTGTTTATTCCTCGAATTTCACCCATTACTTTGATCGCTTTGCTCGCCACCATCGTGCTGATGTTCAGCCTCAAAGGAGAGATGATTTTACAACTGCCAATGGATGTGTTCCGCGTGGCAGTCCCACTAGCGATCTACTTCGTATTGATGTTTTTTGCCAGCTTCTTTATCGGGAAGAGAATGGGCATCCCCTACGATAAAAATGCCTCCATCGCATTTACGGCAACGGGTAACAACTTTGAGTTGGCAATTGCGGTTTCCATTGCTGTATTTGGTCTGAATTCCGACCAGGCATTCGCTGGCGTAATTGGCCCGTTGATCGAGGTTCCGGTTCTGATTGCTTTGGTTAACGTCGCACTGCGGATGAAAACCAAATACAAAAGCTAAAATGGGAAACATTGAAACCGAGCCAGATAGCAATGTTAGGTACTAACTGGCAACGGTTTTGATGTACTCGCTGGGCGTTAAACCAAACTTGCCTTTAAAGCGTTGGCTAAAACGCCCTTCCGATTGATAGCCACACAACTGCGCGAGCAACGCTACGTTATACGCACCATTTTGCATCAGGTAGAGTGCGTGATTTAAACGCACTTCTGCCAGCACTTCCCGATACTGAGTACCCTCTTGCTTGAGTTTGCGTATCAACGTTGCTCGGCTCATAGCAAAGCGCTCAGCTACCCGTTCCAAAGGATGCTCATCGCCCGGAGAGCGTGACAAATAGCGACTGAGTTTTTCGCTAAAAGAGGTGTTCGAGCTGGTAAAAAGTCGATGCAACAATCCCCTTTCCGCTAACTGCTGATACAACCCCAAAACCCAATAACGTTGTGTCGCTTCACTCAAGCTTGCTTGCTCAAAAGAAAACAGCGCATTCAGCGTCGCTTGCAATGCTTTATCTGTCTCCACCGCGGGTACATTTTCGCCAAGCGCATTGCTCATACTCAGCTCCAGCATGTCATCACTCGGCACGCAGTGAAAGCTGAACATTCGAGAGAGAAAACGCCCTTGCTGAGGAAGGTTTTCAAAATTCAGCGAAGCGTTTGCTTCACAAAGCATGATATTAGGATGAAGAATATCGAACGCTTCGTCTTTCCAAAACAGACGCTTACTCCCTTTAATGATCTGGATAATACTTGGGGAGTGAATCCGAACATTACGCAGCTTTTGCTGCTGCTCCGCACGAAATAACGTGACTTGATATTGGTGGCTCATCTTCTCCCCTTTCTTATTCAATTATCGTGTGTAAGTGGCGGTTAACTTCACTTTGTCCAATGCGACACTATTCAACGTGAATCCCACAACCGCCGCTGGCGTGTTCTCATCCAAATTCAACTTGTCACTTGGCAAGGCCCAAACGGTAAACTGGTAGCGGTGCATACCATCTTTTTCTGGAGGACATGCGCCGCCAAAACCAGTAATACCGTAATCGATACGAGACTCCTTACCGCCGAGCTTGCTAATATCAACGCCACGAGGCAATTCATTAACTGAGGCTGGAATATCAAACGCTATCCAATGCCAAAAACCACTGCCTGTTGGTGCATCAGGATCGTACGCGGTAATCGCAAAACTTTTTGTACCCTTTGGAACGTCTTTCCACATCAGTTGTGGAGACTGGTTCGCACCATCACATCCCCAACCTGAATATTCAAATGTCTTCGCCATTGGATGACCTTCTTGAATATCTTTGCTCGTTAGTTCAAAAGCATGGGCAGAGCCGATAACCAAAACGCTAAGGGCCAAAACAGACTTGTGAATCGCTTTCATGTGTTTATTCCTTTCAATGAGTTCAATTCAAGTCTATTCATCAACACAGGCCAAGATACATCAATAAGTATCACAAAATATAAAATCATCGTCCATTTTGACACTTTAAGATTCAAGCATAAATTTCTTATTCTCTGAGTTGCATCTGGTTTATGCTAACTAATTGCTCAAAGAACAAGGAAGACAAAATGGAACTGGATATCTACGTCGTTGACGCATTTACAGACACGCAATTTAAAGGCAACTCAGCAGCAGTCGTACCTTTGCAAGAATGGTTTGAACCAGAGCTAATGCAAAACATTGCAGCGGAAAACAACCTCTCTGAAACCGCGTTTGTTAAAGCGATTGGAACGAATCAATATGAAATACGCTGGTTTTCACCACTTACAGAAATCGACTTTTGTGGACACGCAACGCTCGCCGCTTCCATGGTGTTGTTCGACCAACTCGGCGTTACAGGATGTATTGAGTTTCACACATTAAAAGTGGGCACCTTAACCGTAATTAAGAACGCACTTGGCAAGATTGAAATGACATTTCCGACAAGAGCAGCGCAGCCCGTCAACGCCATTCCTACGCAATTAATTGAGGGATTAAACTGCGAAATAACACACGTACTGCTTAGCCCACAAGCTTACTTCGTCATCGTGGAAGATGAGCAAACCGTTTTCGATGTTCAATATCGATCCGACCAACTGAAACAACTCGCCCCTTACGATGTCGTCGTCACATCAAAAGGTAGTCAATACGACTTTGTATCTCGCTACTTTTGGCCAGCGAACGGCGGAGATGAAGACCCTGTCACAGGATCAATCCACGCAGGCTTAGCACCATATTGGGCGCAAGAGCTCGGCAAAGCATCTTTAGTGGCGTATCAAGCATCAGCGCGTGGTGGCGTTCTGTACTGCGAAGTCAAGGAGGATTGCGTCAATGTATCTGGTGATGGTGTGTTGTATATGAAAGGCAAAATTTACGTCTAACTGTACGTTGAAGATTGGCGTTAACTGTTTTTATCCTTGAGAGCCTAGCCGCCCGCTAGGCTTTTCTATTTCCTGTTGTTTCAGCGTTAATCGTTACAAAGGTTGTTCGACAATACACACTGGAGAGCCTATCTCACAGTCATAACCCGTTGGGGTAATTTCACCGGTTTGAGGATTGCGACGAAAGCTCACCACATTGTTGGAATGTTGATTGGCAACCAGCAACCACTTTTGATCATGAGACAACACAAAATCTCGTGGAAAAGCCCCTTCACAGTGAATGGCTGCTCGCCTTTTTGGCGTATCGCCAGACACATCAAACACACTGATTTTGTTCTGAGCTCGGCAAGAGACATACAAAAACGTTTCATCTTGCGAAAGACGAATGGCCGCTGCCGCTTGCTGATTCTCTTCCCCTTCTAATAATTCTATTTGATTCGAGATAAGCCATTTATCTTGGTGCTTCACCAGTACAATCAAGGTTTCTGACAGTTCGCAAACCACATACGCTGTCGACTCTTGTTGGTTAAACACCAGATGGCGCGGTCCCGAACCTGCGGGTAAATGAATCACTTGCGACAGTGAAAAATCCGGCGACTGGGCATCGTAATCATAAATAAGGACGCTATCGCTGCCTAAGTCTACGACAACCAATTGATCACTGTGCTTTAAAAACGTGACTTGATGAGCATGAGGAGAAGTTTGGCGTTCTAAATTCGGCCCGCATCCATCAACGTATAAATCCGCCAATAAACCTAGCGGTTTACCATCGCGATCCAATTGAAATACGCTAACATTTCCAGAGCCATAATTAGCAACCGCCAACAACGGTTCTTTGATATCCAAATGACACGGATAATCGCCATTAATCGGCAAAGAGACGGATTCACTACCGCGAAAAAACGCGAGCTCTGCACCTTCATTTCTATCCATTTCGCTAAACGTATACAGCCCGTGTTCGGTGGTCGTGAGATAGGACGGATTACGTTGAACTACAACATCGTCAAGCCGAGTTAGTTCACCCGTTTCAGTGTTCAGCGATAGACGCGCAATGCCCGTGCTCGTACTCGGTGGGTTGGTGTAAGTGCCAATATAAAAATGCACGTGACCAGTTGTTGTCATGGATGGCCTTATATGAGTGATTCGTATTATTCAACACCTTGCCTATTGCCATGGCAGACCGCAATCCATTTTACGAATCAGCCACTTAAAATGTGAAGCAATTGCTCATTTAAAACCGCAACGACATCGCCATTTGCAGTTAAAGTGGTTTGGCGTTTTAAACAGTATGTCAGCCTTGAGCATGAAAGCCTCGACTTACGGTTACTTTCAAGTGTTATATTAAAGACGAAGAATGTATTTTATGTTCAAGATCTAAGTTTCATTAGCAAACGCTATAATAAGAAACAAAAATCGAGATAAAATAAATAATAATCATGTAACAGTTAATTTTCCTATAAACACCAAATTGAAACACATTATTAATTTCTATTTGTTTATAAATTATAATTAATTTTATAAATAACAAGGGTTTATTTTAATTATGAACATTTAGATTACGACTTAATTTTATTCACGATAAATTTATTTGAGACATTAATCACACTATATTTCAAATCTCAGTAATAGACTCCGAGCCTTTCAAACCCCCATTATCAGTGAGTCTATGAAACTTTCTAATTTAAGTATCAAGTATAAAATCAGTGCGCTGATTTTGATCATTTCGTTATCTGTTATCGCTCTCTCCGTTTTCTTTACATCTGAAATCAAGATGATAGAAGGAAAACTTACCGTATTTTCTGAAACCACCGTACCTAGCGTATTGCTCGTAAAAAATACCGAAATTGAACTCGGAATTTTAAGAAAGGATGAATTCTCTTTATTAACCAATGTGAATCACCCTCAATTCATGGAATGGGTAGCCGGATTAGAAAAATCTGAACAGAAAATTGATAAATATCTAGACCAATATGAGAAAGGACTGTGGGATCAACGCGACCGAGACGCTTTCAATAAAGTAAAAAGTGCTTGGGTTAAATACAGTGCGTTTAACAATGAATACGCGAAGTTGCTATTGAATAATAAAATCGACGAAGCAAATGAAACATTGTTAAACGGATTTTCTACATTCACACAATTATCCGATGCGATTCGTGATTTAGTGGAACTAAACCAAACCTACGTACAAGAAGATATTGCTAGCGCTCATGAAGCAGTGCGCAGCGCAATCACCTACAGCATTATTGCTATCGTCGCGCTATTGGCATTGAGTTTTACGCTAGGCCTATTCCTAACCAAACAGATCTGCACACCACTAAATTACGTGGTAAACATGGCGTCGAAAATCGCGTCAGGCGACCTAACTTACCAGCTTCCACGTAACAAAATTGGCCATGATGAGCTTGGCACCTTGGCAGATGCCTGCGTTGATATGCAAGCGAAGTTGCTTACTTTGGTCGACAGTATCTCGTCAACCACAGCTCAAGTAGGCACCGCTATTGAAGAAGTGAGCGCGATTTCCGAACAGACTTCAACCGGCATGGATGAACAACAAGTTCAGCTAAACCTTATCGCAACAGCAATGAACGAGATGCAAGCGACAGTAAATGAAGTCGCCAGCAACACCGAAGCCGCGTCAGAAACGGCAAACAGTGCTTCTCACGATGCGAAAGAAGGCCGCGGTGTCGTTCAAGAATGTATTAACCAAATCCACGAAGCATCATTGGCGATTCAATCGGTTGGCAACATGGTGACAGAACTGGAACAAGATGCGTCTAACATCAGTGTTGTGGTTGACGTTATCCAAGACATCGCGGAACAAACCAACTTGCTTGCGCTTAACGCTGCCATTGAAGCTGCGCGCGCTGGTGA
>JABXIW010000068.1 GCA_013372875.1 Gammaproteobacteria bacterium
GATATGGATGGCACTTTGCTTGACCAATACGGTCGTTTGGATCCAGAGTTTTTCGACCTGTTTTTGCAATTGGAAGAGCAAGGCATTTTGTTCTCCGCTGCGTCTGGTCGTCAGTATTACAGTCTGCGAGACACGTTCGCGCCAATCAAAGATCGAGTGTTGTATGTGGCCGAAAATGGCACCTTGGTGATGTACCAAGACAAAGAGCTCTACAGTTGCACCATTCCTAAAGCGGAAGTGGCGGAGATTGTGAAAGCGGCTCGTGAAATTGACGGGGCGAACATCGTATTGTGTGGCAAGCGCTCGGCGTACATCGAAACGCATGATCAGCAATCACTGGAAGAGTTTCAAAAGTACTACCATCGCTGTGAAACGGTGACGGATTTGCTTGAGGTCGAAGACGAGTTCATCAAGGTAGCGATTTGTCACTTTGACGGTTCGGAAGAGCTCCTGTTCCCGACCATGAACGCGAAGTTTGGCGCAACGCATAAAGTTGTAGTGAGCGCAAAAATTTGGCTGGATGTGATGAATGCCGAGGCGTCTAAAGGCGCGGCCATTAAGCATCTTCAAGAGACGATGAATTTTACTCCGGCAGAAACCATGACGTTTGGTGATTACCTCAACGACCTCGAAATGCTGCAAGTCAGTGAGCATTCGTATGCGGTTGCTAACGCGCATAAAGAGATTAAGAAAATCGCTCGTTATTCTGCGCCAAGCAACCAAGAGGCTGGGGTACTCAAAGTGATTAAAGAGAAAGTGTTAGCGAAGTAACGCCCTCCTTTCGATGTTACTTTCTTCTTAACGTAAAAAGCCCCGCAGTACATGCGGGGCTTTGTTTTTTTTGTGTGTGGTGGGATGGGGTAGTAATGTTCCCGTTTTTTAGCGCACGTACTTAGCGGTTGCGCTGACTAAAAAGTGCTGCAACTTTCCATCCGATTTTGGTACCCACAAGTCGTTGTGGTATTGGTAGATACGGCCATTGACGGTCACAGACAAGGTGTTATCACCCGTTTGTTCCATGCGAATAAACTGATCCGAAGTGACCAAAAACGGCTCTTGTTCTTCAATGCTCTGACCCGTTGCCAATACGAAGTAGCCGAATCGGTTACCAGCATCCGGATCGGTTGAGTAGATTCGATGTCCAACGAGGCTGTAGTCGTCGTTGAGTGCCTGCTCAAGCGTTTTTTGCCCGATGGTTTCGTGCGATGGGATGAATACCCAAGCCAACACACCTGCCGCAATGACTGCCAGTAGAAGCAGTATTTGCATGAACTTTCTCATCATAAATACCGTTTAACGTTGAAATTTCATTTTGTACATGCGCTTATCCGCTATGCTGATAAGAAAGTCAACATTATCGCTGTCACTTGGGTAGTGTGCGACGCCAATACTGGTCGACAGTGACGATACGTTGTTCGCGTTCAGAACCGGAGTATCAAACACTGAATGGATGTGTTTTTTCGCCTCCTCTGCATCGACGTCTGAGGACTCAATCACGACAGCAAACTCGTCTCCACCCATCCGATAGGTACTGAAGCTATCAATATTCATGTCTTTCAATCGCTTGGCAATTTCGCACAACACTGTATCACCAGCTTGGTGGCCGTACGTGTCATTCACGTTTTTGAACCCGTTTAGATCCAACAGACACAAAGAAAAAGCCGTTCGGTTGCGGGTGTTATTTCTCAACGTGAGAAACAGAGCATTTCGGTTGCCAAGGCCAGTAAGGGGGTCACTCAACGCCAGCTTACGATGGAAGTGCGATTCTCTGTAGAAGAAGTAAGTCAGCGACAAAATCGACAAGACGAAAGTGGCAAACAGCATGTATTGCGCTTTCATCAATCGTTGGCTTTCATCTTTTTGTGTCTCGTACACTTGGCTGGTTAAGCGAAAGTTCTGGTTCACAAAGTCCACCAAGTTTAAATACAGCGTTTGAGTGGCGCGATAAAACTGAGCTGCCGCTTGGCTGTCGCCGGTTTTGGCTTCCACCAACAGTGGTTCTAACTCTTTAAACTCATTAAACAGTTGCAAAAAATATTGTTGAATGTGATTGCGAGAAAAAAAGGTGTAGACGTCTTTACTATTTATTAATAAATCAAAACGGCTCCAAGCAAGCTCATACTGAAGTTCTGCACCTTCTATTTTTAAAACACTTTCGTCCAGTCGACGTGCTTCACTGACGAGCTCAGAAAGTTCTTTCGATAACTGGAATAAAAACCATGTCGCTTGTTTTTGCTCATCAGTAAAACTTTGCGCTAAGACCCGAGTTTGTTGGAGCAATATGACATTTGCGAGCAATAAAGAAGTGGCAAAAACCAAAAGGAGCATTTTGCTGGTCGTCGAATAATTTTTTTGTTTAATTGGGTAAGCTTCTGATAACTTCATTATTTTTGTTTTATTTTCATTTTCATCTCATTAACTTGCCATACCATTTGGGCATGATATTCATTGTGATCCAATTCAGGATATTGACTAAGAGGGTATATCACCCAGTAAGGGCCTTTATTTCTCACTTTGATGTAATGATGATCTTGCTGGTACGCCAAAATTGGCTGATAACGAACAATATCTTTGCGAGATAAGGTGGAGTGATAGTTGTTTAAACTGCCGATATCGACTTGCTCTGGGATGCTTCCATAAACATGAGTCAGCAGCGTGCTGAGCTTTACACCAAGAAACTCTGAAGATTGTTGAATCCAAGGTAAATCAGTGGTGTAGCTGGTGGTTGGGAGAGATTGAAGCTCTTCCAGTTTAAGTGTGACGCTAGGTTGTTGAGGACTACTAAAAGTAATGGAATTGGCAGAAAGGAATGGTGCGAACAGCAGCAAACTGAGTGATACAATTTTTTTCATCATACGCCCTTTTGTTTTTTATTCTTTTTACCGAGCTAGAACAAAAAGTTGCTAGCGGTAAATTATTTATGATTTTAATGACAAAGCCAACCGTATGAGATTTTATAATATGTTATGTTTGAAAAGTAACTGTAGGTTTACTTCACGTCAAGGTTCTTTAGTGACTTCTTAATTAAAAGGTCATTAAAAAGAAATTATTATCGAGTTATATGACGATTTAACGTCATTTAACCGAATTTCAATGAAAATCCATACCATTCTCACCTAATGAACTCTCGCTCAGAATTAACATTGAATTTAAGATTTAAATAATTAGCTCAACATGTTTGGTGTGCGTTGGATTTTATTGGAATAATCGCACTTATTTATTAAATACGTCATACAATAAAGCCACCTAATTTGGTGGCTTTATTTTTATATATCATCAAGTTATTTTCATTGTTATTTACGCAAATAAATATTTTGCGTGAAAGTTTAAATGATTGTCTATAAAGCTCGATATAAAGTAATAACTATGGTCGTAGCCAGATTGCATTCTCAGATTCAATTCTGAACCGTGTTGTTTTGCTGCGGATAATAAGACTTCCGGTTTGAGTTGCTCACTCAAGAAACCATCCGCATCGCCTTGATCAACCAAAATTGGTAAGGGTGATTTTTCTTTCTTCAAAAGCTCACTTGCATCGTATTGCTTCCAACTTTCGATATCAGTGCCCAAGTATGCGGTGAATGCTTTTTGTCCCCACGGACACTGCATTGGGTTGCTGATTGGGCTAAATGCTGAAATCGAGCGGTATAGTGTCGGATTCTTAAGGCCAATGGTGAGCGCACCGTGTCCGCCCATGCTGTGGCCAGAGATTGATTTCACATCCGATACTGGGAAGTTGGCTTCGATGATGGCTGGCAGCTCTTGCGTGACGTAGTCGTACATATGGTAATGCAGTGACCACGGTGCTTGAGTGGCGTTGAGATAAAAGCCTGCGCCTTGGCCCAAGTCGTAACTTGCATCATCGGCAACGCCTTCACCACGCGGGCTGGTGTCCGGAGCAATGATGGCAATCCCAAGTTCTGCCGCCATACGAAATGCGCCGGCTTTCTGCATAAAGTTTTCATCGGTGCAGGTTAAGCCCGACAACCAGTACAAAGCGGGTACTGGGTTGGATTTGGTTGCATTCGGCGGCAAGAAAATCGCAAAACGCATGGTGCAGTTCAACGCTTTAGAATCGTGTGTATATTGTTTGTGCCAACCGCCAAACACTTTGGTTTGGCTTACATTTTCAATGGTCATGGATAAACTCTCTAACAACAGAATGAATTCAGGCTCCCCCTACGGAGAGCCTGAGTCAGCATTACTTATCCATATGGATAACGGTACGGATGCTCTTACCTTCGTGCATCAGATCAAATGCTTTGTTTACGTCTTCCAAGCCCATCGTGTGAGTAATGAACTCTTGTAAGCCAAACTCACCCGCCATGTAGCGGTTTACGATTTCTGGAAGCTCAGAGCGACCTTTCACGCCACCGAACGCACTGCCGCGCCATACACGACCCGTAACCAGCTGGAATGGACGAGTTGAGATCTCTTGACCTGCACCCGCAACACCGATGATCACCGACTCACCCCAACCTTTGTGACAGCACTCAAGCGCTTGACGCATTACGTTTACGTTACCGATACATTCGAATGAGTAATCCAC
>JABXIW010000140.1 GCA_013372875.1 Gammaproteobacteria bacterium
AAATGGAAAACCTCAATATTGTTGAAATCAAATCATTTGTTCCAGCGAAAGATTACGCGCTCTCAAAACGTTTTTATGAGGCGATAGGCTTTGATATGGCGTCAGACTTCGGTGATGTGGCGTACTTCTCTCAAGGCAGTTGCGCGTTTCTTTTACAGAATTTTTATGAGCCAGAACACGGCAACAACTTCATGATGCACTTGCTCGTAGAAGACGCAGAAAGCTGGCATCAGCACTTGTCCAAAGTGGGTCATGAAGAATTTGGTTCGCGTTTAACTGAGCTGGTCGAGCAACCTTGGGGTATGCGCGAATGTTGTTTGTTTGACCCTAGTGGCGTTTTATGGCGAATCGGTCAGAACATGAATACTGATTAACGCCAGTCCTCTTTTCACCACATCTATATCGCGCAGGTATTGAGATCTCGATACCTGCGCGTTTTGTTTTTTGCTTAACCTTGCCAACGTTTCTCGCGCACTCACGCCTTTTTCGAGGTGGTGTGTGATGGACTGACCCCAAAAAGCTCCTCAAGCAACATGGCTTTGAGTTCTGCTCTGACTTCTGCCCCACCGATTAACGCCAAAAGTGCGAGTCCACCTGGTATGAGAATCACCATCAATATTGGTCTTAAAATATAAGAAAAGCAGAATATGGTCGGCAAGAAAATCAATCCTTGGCCTAGTTTGTTTAATACGTACATGAGCGATTCCTTTTGTTTTTATATAAAAAATGAGCGCGCTCATTTTTTATAATTGAGCGCGCTCAATTTGTCAATGTCAGCCGCTCAAGGTATGATCCTTTCAGGCTCATTAAGCAGATACATCAATGACGAAGCGACAACAAACCAGAGACAAAATCCTAAAAGCCGCGTGGGCATCTTTTGCTCAGAATGGCTATGACATGACGACCACAAGGCAGATTGCGAGAGAAGCAGGAGTCGCCGATGGTACGGTATTCAGCCACTTCCCGACCAAACTGTCGATTTTGCGCGAAGGGATGCTGACGCAACTGCAACAGATCAGCCAAGAGACGCTAGTCAGTGTGGAAGGTAAGACAGCTATCGACATTGGTTTGGCGCTGACGGAGAAATACTATCGCTACTATTTTGCGAACGTCGAGTTGAGCCGAGCCTTGTTGAAAGAGGTGATTTGGGATTTGGATTATTACCAGTCGTTTAACCAAGCTTTGTTTCAATCTGCGAGCGTAAGTTCTGTTCTTGAAGGCAAAATGCCGTTGATTTTTGACTGCTACTTCATGACGCTAATCGCACATTTAAGCCGAGCAGAACCGGATGTTGAAGCCGCGCTTACAGATCTTCATGCTAAGTTTCGGCAAATCATTCCCATTGAATCACTTGGCTAATGGCTAAAAGTCGAATCTTAGATCCAGCATTTCAAACAATATCGGTTTTGATGAAGCCTTCTTGTTCGAGCGTTCAACGGTGTACAGGAGCGTTTACCGAGCGGTTGATTGATTCGGCTATGCTATCGACGCGAGACAGGTCGAGCTCATCCACCCCAACTTTTGGTGGTGATTGCATGGCTGAGTAGTTATAGAGAAATCGATAAATCGCTTGCCACTGTTTAATGCGCTGCAAACTCAAGTGGGCAGTGTAGCTTGGTGGTAACCATTGGGTATAACGGTTCCAAAACTCGCTGTTCCAATTCGGGTGTGTCGGGATTAATTCGTCTATCGATTCCGATGGTCTTGCGCTTTTTGGAGTCAGCCAACCCATCCCCACTTGCCAACTCCCATATTGATTTTGGATGTTTCCACGACGCCACGTTTCATCCCACCAACTCATCTTTTGCTTTGCATGATTTAAGCTCAGGTTTTCCTCACTTTGTCCAATATGGCAATAATAGAGTTGCGTCGTGCCCCGCTTAATAGCGGAGGTAAAAGCGGTGATCGCTGCCCCTCGTAAAAAGCTTTCATGTTCGAGGACAAAGCGTTTCGGCACTTTGTTCGCAAAGTATTTCGCCAAGTTTTGCATGTGCGCGTGCGCAGCAAAAACTGGGCGAGTGAGTAGCACTTCTTTTGATTTCGCGTGCGAACCATCGCAGTAAGCGAGTTGGTCAAATTGGCTGCGGCTAAGAATTTTGTCGTAAGTGCGCTGTGCTTGGAGAAATACATCTGATTCGTTTGGCATTTCTTCTTGCTGTGTTAATTGGTAACGACTTTGCTCCCAAAGCGGTTGAGGAATGACGTGCTCTGACGTTTCTGTCTGAGGAAACCAAGCGTTGTCACTGAGCAAAAGCACGTAACCCGTTTGGGCATCGGCGCTGCATAGTGTCCAAATATGCGCTGCACGTTGTTCTCGACCATGGTGGCGAAAACCAGAGCGCGCCACTTGAACAAAGGAACGAGTTTGGATATTCGAGAACGATAAGTGACGTTCGTATAAGCGACTAAAAGTGTCCAGCATACTTGCCAAACGTTCAAGATATTGTGAAAAACGGCGATGATTCAAGCCCAATTTATACTGTAAATCTTTGGGTGAAACCTCGGCCAATAGAGCATCAAGCAGTGGTTGGAGTGTGTGGGATTCTTTGTTCGGGTTCAGCAGCGTTGCGGTTTTTTGACAGCAGCGACACTTTACTCTTGGGCTACCGACGGCGGTTCTCCCGTAACGTTGCCAAGCGGATAAGCGGCAGTCGCAATGAGGTAATAGCTTCAAATTAAAGGTTTGCTGTTGTAGTTGATGAGCCAATGCGAGTATCGGCTCGTTAATCAAAACCGGAGGATAAGCACCACACTC
>JABXIW010000099.1 GCA_013372875.1 Gammaproteobacteria bacterium
CGTAAAAAAGCCCCCAACGTCGCCATCAAAAACATTCGTGGTGTGGGGTACATTCTTGAAAAATAAAAAACCTTACTCCATTAAACGCCAACTGACGCTCTCGGTTGGCTTGTTAGTCAGCGCGCTTTTGCTTATTTCTTTGTACTTCAGCTTTCAGTCAGCCAAACACGAAGTCGAAGAAGTTTATGACGCTAGGCTTGGGCAATCGGCTAAGCTGATGCTGCTGACGCTGTCCATTTCAACCGAAACGGACACTCTCGCCAACCACAGAGAGCTATTCGACCAATGGATGAAGAACATCGATTCTTTGGCAAAGAGCGACGAAGACAAAGCCACCAAATTTGGTCACCCCTACGAACAGAATCTCGTTTTTCAATTCTACCGTGACAACAAGTTAATCTGGAGTTCCACTCCGAATCTGAGTTCTCTTTCTTCTTCTTTTGATAACAACGGCTACGCCGACATTACCAAAGACGGCGTACAGTGGCGCACTTTCCAACTCTCATTACCACAGACCGAGCATGAGAACGAATACGTTGTCGTTGCTGAAAAGCAGAAGATACGTAAAGAGATCATCCATGAAATCGCTCTGTCGACGTCCATCGAACAGTTACTACTATTGCCGACTTTGCTGCTGTTGCTGTTCTGGCTGATAGACAGGTATTTCAGACCAATTAACGATCTACGCACGGCAATCACGCAACGAAACGTGCACCGCTTAGACCGCATTCATGTTACCGACAATACAACCGAGCTTGCTCCATTGGTGGAAGCACTCAATTCATTGCTTTCTGAACTTGAACAAGCGTGGCAGAGAGAGAAGCGCTTTACGCGAGCCGCCGCACACGAGCTCAAAACGCCGCTGACAATCCTGCGCCTAAACGTAGAAAACGCTCTTGAAAGCAATGATCCAGAGCAGCTACGCGGAGACTTACACAACATCCTTCAAGGCATTGAAAGAACCGACCGTCTCATCCACCAACTGCTTACACTTGCTAAAGTAGACAGTTTATCTGAACGCGTCTTTGACAACGTCGAACTAACGCCATTGCTGCAAACCGTCGTCGCCGATTTAGCGCCACTTGCTTTAAGACAAGATCAAGACATCAGCCTCTCACCAGCGGAAGTCGCGCTTTCTGGCGACAAAATGTTGTTAGAAGTGTTGTTCCGTAACCTTGTAGACAACGCCATTCGCTATTCAGGCGCACACAGCGAAATCCAAGTTAGTGTGCAAGAAAATAGAAATGCCATCAAAATCTTGGTTTCCGACACTGGCCCGGAGATTCCACAAGAAACGCGAGAAAGGATCTTTGAACAATTCTACCGAGGTCACTCAGAAAAAGGCGATGGTGCGGGGTTGGGCATGTCTATTTGCAAAGATATCGCCACGCTACACAGCGCAATAATAGAGCTGATTCCGAGAGAAAACGGCAAGAACACGTTTGTCGTCGCATTCCCAAAGTACTAGCGAAAAAAGACGACTAAAAAGGCGATATGGAGCACACTTCTATCGCCTTGTTTCGCCCCAGACATGAGACGCCTCCCACTCTTACATAGACATACGAATACTTACAATCCAGTCCATAGATTTTCATTATAATTCACGTTTATTTCACGCTCGCTTTGCTAGAAACGACACAACATCACGACTAAGTCCATCACAAAATAAATATGAAAAGTTCGTCTAAGAGACCCATGTTTGGGCCATTGCAGCCTCTCGCTGTTTTTTCTTTGTTTTCACTTGCATTTTTGTCCATATCACGCATTTTACTCGCCTTTTGGCAGTTTGATCGTATTGAATCCTTCAACGACTTCCTTTACATCCTAGGCCAAGGCGTGCGTGTTGATATCGCAACGTTATGCTGGTTGTTCATCCTCCCTGCTCTGCTTTCTTCTTTCATGCCACTAAAAGGCAAGGTCGGAGAATGCTGGAAATGGGTATTGCGCTTGTGGATGGTCACTGGGCTATGGATTCTTGTGTACATGGAGCTGGCAACGGCACCATTCATTCAAGAATATGACCTACGTCCGAACCGCCTGTTTGTTGAATACCTCATCTACCCGAAAGAAGTGATGAGCATGCTTTGGACTGGCTACAAACTAGAACTGTTTATTGGTGCAATCGGCACCGCTTTGACGCTAGTTTTAGGCTGGAAATGGAGCAAAAAACTGACCGATAGCGCGCAACAAATCAATTGGAAATGGCGCCCTCTTTTGGCGATTTTCGTTGTGCTTCTTTGTGTTGCAGGCGCTCGTTCGTCTTTGGGTCACCGTCCGCTCAACCCTGCTATGGTGGCGTTTTCGAACGATCCACTGCTTAACGACTTAGCACTGAATTCGTCTTACTCATTGCTATTTGCTGTCAACAATATGAAGTCAGAAAAGAGCGCAGAGCAGTTCTACGGCAAGATGGACAATCAAAAAATGTTGGATCTCGTTCGCGCTTCATCAACGAAGGTCGACTTTGATCCTACATTGCTACCAACCATGAACAGCAACCCAGCGACGTACCAAGGCAAGCGTAAAAACTTGGTTATCTTGTTACAAGAGAGCTTGGGCGCACAGTTTGTGGGCTCTTTGGGTGGTCTGCCTCTTACACCAAACCTTGATGAACTAATGCAAGAAGGCTGGCAGTTCACACAAATGTACGCAACGGGCACTCGTTCAGTTCGTGGTATCGAAGCGGTAACAACAGGCTTCCCGCCATCGCCTTCTCGCGCGGTTGTAAAACTGAGTAAGAGCCAAACGGGTTTCTTTACTATTGCTGATTTGCTGAAAGAACAAGGCTACCACACACAGTTCATTTACGGCGGTGAAGCAAACTTCGATAACATGAAGACCTTCTTCTTCGGCAATGGCTTCGACCAAATTGTTGAAGA
>JABXIW010000333.1 GCA_013372875.1 Gammaproteobacteria bacterium
ATCATAGCCTGAACCTTAAGCATTAAGTTTTGCATAAATCCCGTCTAACGTAATGTTTTTCTTGGATTTCCTTTGAGCGGATTTTTGTGCACTCTTGAATATATAGCTACAGGCCCATTCAAGTTTGTTGCCTATTTCTGACCATGCTCTGTGGCTGATACATTCAAATATTGGTAACAACCACACATCCACATTTTTTGCCGCTTTAAACAGCGAGACCGATGGCATTATCTGAAGTGCAGTACTGCGCCTGATGATCAGCGCGAGCAAACTGGCCCAGATAAGCCCATCAACGATAGCCTTTTGTGTGGTGACAAATCGTTGCCAGTTTGTGTGAGATTTTAACTCCTTAAAAAGCAACTCAACCTGCCATCGACAGCGGTAGATCGCCATGATGTCATCAGCAGTATAGGTGTCTGAAGGCAAGTTAGTTATCCAAATGCAGAATCGTTTTTCCTCTGCAAACCAACGCCTTACAACTCTAAATGTTTGCTTACCGCGACGAACTTTAAGGTCGAGCACCTGCGAGCGATTAGTACCTCGAGTGATGTCTTTAAGCTTCTTCCCTTCTAGTTTAGGTAAACGCCGCCCCTGGCCATTTCTCGCTTCAATAACGTTTGGATTCAGGGATTTGGCTCCGCGAAAAATATAGAAGCCACCATACTGATCAAGCTCTGCAAAGAACTGGAAGTCAGGATACCCAGCGTCAGCCAACAGCAATTTGTTACGCATCGTTTTGGGTTCAGGTAAAAAATCTCTTTCTGATGCCGTATCAGCACTGATACTCATCGCGACTGGAGAAAAGCTTTTTAAAGACATTGTCATATGGCATTCAACCGCGGCAGGGTTACGCTTAAATCGACTCGGATAAACGCCCGCAAGGTCACGATGAATGTGGAAAGAGCTACCATCTTGAAGCAACACATCATCAAAGATAGCGAGTTTATCTGGTAGGTTGGCACTCTGCTGGCGAGCAAACTGAGCTATTGCTCGCATGGCTAACTGACGCATGAATGTCGGAAACTCTTCTTTTCTTAACTGGTTATGGTAGGGCTTATAAGCCACGGTATCTTTAGCACTTAAGCACATACCATTGAATTGCCTTAGTAAATCGGCAATAGAGGAGCAATTTCCTTTGCTCAAAGCGGCCACTAGGCTTATCACTAGCTGGTCGGGTAAGATCGCCCGACACCGTTTCATAAGTCCTGTGCTTTTCGCCATTTTTTGAAGGCTTTCAGCATTAAAGAATTGCTTAAACTGCTTTTGTAGGGAGATAATCGTCATCGGCTTCACGGTTGATGTAGGTGGTTTGTTTAGCGACGATTATCATGATCATAAATGAAGCCTTTTTTCTATCTAAATAAACCGCTTAGCCCTTAAGATCCTGTCTATGAGCTTGCCAAAGAAAAATGAATGGCGACCATTGCTCTTGATTGGACTCATTAATATCGCTGCTTTCTTTAGTTTGATCTTTGTGATGGCTCTATCACTTCCCTCTGCGATTTCAGGTATTGGGATGATATCTGTTCCTGTATTTGCCATGGTTTTCCATTGGATTGTCAAAAAGAAAAAACCAAGTTTTATTCAAGCATTCAGTGGCATTGCATTGCTCCTACTCGCTTGGTTACTATTTAATCCAGAGACACTCTCTTTAAGCCCTATCGGTTTGGGGGCAATGTTGGCCGCTATTTTTTGTATCATTATTGGTAGCCACTTTACTCAAACCTTAGGCAACAAAATGGATTGGTGGAGCGTATTGACTTGGCAACTTATCATTGGTGGCCTGGCCTTAGCTGTGGTCGCCTCCATGCAAGCATGGCACTCACCGCAAATTTACCAAGATGCATTTATTCATTTCGATACCACTCACTTAATGGGGCTGGTTTGGGTATGCGTGCTCAATACAGCATTAGGTTATAGTCTCTACGTATGGTTGTTACAGCGAATGAGCGTTGTTGATTTCACCTTTGGCGGTATTGCCAACCCAATTTCTGGCATTATTTGTGGCGGGATATTGCTTGGAGAAGCCTACACACCCATGCAATACACATACATGGCGGGGATGATAGTGATGTCATTGATGCCACAAATAGTGAACATGATTAAAGCTCGCCGCGTAGCACATATTATCCGCTAAAGGATCGAGAGAGGTAAGCCAACGGTACGGCTTACCTCTCTTTGATCACACTCGATAAGTTTCAGTTTCGGCTTTCAGTGTTTCCGCTAACCGAGCTAGCTCTAATGTCGCTTGACTACTTTGTTCAGCGCCTGATGCCGTTTGGTTTGCGATATCACTGATAATGGTAATGTTTTGGTTAATGTCTTCTGTGACTAAGCTTTGTTGCTCGGCAGCCGTTGCAATTTGTGCATTCATGGCATTAATTTGATCAACCGCAGCCGTAATTTGAGTTAAAGATTCTCCCGCGAGCTGGGCTTTATCAACCGCCAAGCGCGCATTATCCGCTCCACTTTCCAAGCGAGTGGTTGACTCTCGGCTGCCCTGTTGTAGCCTTTGAATGGTTTGTTGAATCTCTTCTGTCGATTTCTGTGTTCGGCTAGCCAATGTTCTCACTTCATCCGCCACAACAGCAAAGCCCCGACCTTGCTCTCCTGCGCGAGCCGCTTCAATGGCTGCATTCAGTGCA
>JABXIW010000317.1 GCA_013372875.1 Gammaproteobacteria bacterium
CATGGATAAACCGATACTCAAAGACTCTATGAAGCTATTTGAGGCACTTGGTACTATCAAGTCGCGCTCAATGTTTGGTGGCTTCGGACTTTTCGCTGATGAAACGATGTTTGCACTAGTGGTAAACAACCAGCTTCATATACGAGCAGACCAACAAACTTCATCTGACTTCGAGACACAGGGTCTAAAGCCTTACGTTTATAAAAAACGTGGCTTCCCAGTCGTTACTAAGTACTACGCTATTTCCAGCGAACTATGGGAATCTAGCGATCGCTTAATTGATGTAGCGAAAAAATCCTTAGAAAACGCCAAACTTGAGAAAGAACAACAAGCGAGCACTAAGCCTAATCGCTTGAAAGATCTGCCGAATCTGAGATTGGCTACAGAAAGAATGCTTAAGAAAGCGGGTATTGATTCTGTTGCTCAACTTGAAGAAGAAGGCGCACTAAGTGCTTATAAAGCGATCAGAGACACGCACTCCACCACAGTTAGCCTTGAGCTACTTTGGGCCTTAGAAGGTGCTATTAACGGCACACACTGGAGTGTAGTTCCCCAGTCTCGTCGTGAAGAATTAATGAATGGCCTTTCGTAACAGAAGTCTTCTCTAATCTATCGACTAAAACCGCAGTGCGAACTGCGGTTTTTTTATGAAATTTTTTTAGCTCCCCTCGTGTCTACTCCTTTGTAAATCCCAAAACACCCGTATCTTCAGCGCCACGACTTAGTTTCGATAACGAGATTGTTAAAACAATATTCAGTATGAATACTTTAAGCGGTAGCCTAGATATAGAAACGGAGCACACATGAATAAAAAACTTATCTTTGGACTGATACTTGTTGCCACCATTCTTTTGTTAGGCGCTAATTTTGGTCAATACCTAACGCTTGAAAACGCAAAAGCGCAGCAAGAAGCGCTCAATTCATTCATCGAAACCAACATCGTCTATGCCGCCACGGTGTATTTTTTAGCGTATGTTGCGATTACCGCATTTTCTATTCCCGGAGCAGCAGTGGTTACTTTGCTAGGCGCAGCTTTGTTTGGGTTTTGGTTTAGCTTACTTTTGGTTTCTTTTGCCAGTACGATCGGTGCGACCTTAGCTTTCTTGAGTAGCCGATATTTGCTTAGGGATTGGGTTCAATCGAGATTTGGGGAAAAGCTTGTTGCGATTAACCAAGGAGTAAAAAAGGATGGCGCGTTTTATCTGTTTTCTTTGCGCTTGATTCCAGTGTTCCCATTTTTCCTCATCAACCTACTGATGGGATTAACACCTATGAGCATTGCGCGCTTTTATTTAACCAGTCAAATAGGCATGCTCCCTGGTACTGCTGTTTACCTTAACGCTGGTACTCAGTTAGCAACCATTGATAGCCTTTCTGGTATCGTATCCCCGACTGTATTGGCATCTTTTGCTTTGCTGGGGCTGTTTCCAATACTCGTAAAATGGGTTATGAATAAGGTCAGGCCAACCCCTACTCAGCCAAATGGCAGTATTTGATGAAAACCTTTATCGCGAAAAATCCAGCAGAAGCGCACATCGTATGTGAACTATTAAAAACTGAAGATATATGCTGTGAGGTGCGTGGAGAAGGACTTTTTGGTCTGAAAGGTGAGCTTCCTTTTGGCGATGATACTGATCCTTATGTTTGGCTATTAGATCCAGAACAACAATTGAAAGCTCACGCAATTATTGAAGCATTTAGGCAGCAGTCACAACGCAACATATATGAAGACTGGCAATGTCCTCATTGTCTTGAACACAACGAAGGACAGTTTGGTGCGTGTTGGCAATGTGGATATCAAATTGGGGAGCCATGATCGTTCCCCTATTCTCTCATTTCTCAGGTGTCTATATTGATGGCTAGGCGACGATACTTTGTTGCTTTATAAATTCGATAGAGTGTTGGTTAAAATCTTCAGGACGCTCTACATTGCAGACATGACCGCAGTTTGGAATTTCACGCAAGATACTGAGCTTATGCGCTGCAACCATCTCTTTCACCGGTTGGATGAACATATAGTCTCTATCACCCATCAAATACAATGTCGGTATGGGTAACTCTCTGTCTTTGAAGTATTTCATCAATGGGTTTACATCAGCGGCAAGAATAAACCAGCGTTTAAACTCTTTTTGGCACAGCTTCTTGGCTTCTCGAATAAACAAATGCCTTGATTCACGCTGACTTCGTTGAGGCATCACAATGTAGGCAAACAGCTTATACAACCACATATAAGGCAAGATATGTTTACAGAAGTTACCCAACTTAACCAAAATCTGCGAACGCGTATTCAAGCGTGTCACCGCACCGCCTAAAACCATCGAACGAACTCTTTCAGAAGACAACTCCGCTAAATTTCGAACAATGATCGTACCCAACGACATGCCAACAAAGTGCGCCGACTGGATTTTTAGGTGATCCAGCACTTTTAATATATCTTGCGTCACTTCCGTGAAGGTGTAACGACTAGTTATCAACTCTTTCAAAAGCTGATTGGATTTTCCATGTCCTCGTAAGTCGATCAGCAACAAATTAAAGTGCTGCTTATATGCTTTAATTTGTTTAAACCATATCGAAGA
>JABXIW010000443.1 GCA_013372875.1 Gammaproteobacteria bacterium
CCTGAAATGCTGAAGTTTTATCAAACTGCATTTCCACATTGGTACGTGCGTGACGAGGGGGAAGGTACATGGAGCGGCAAGCATAGAAACTGGCTGCACTTTGGCGATGAGTACCAATACATTGCGATGAGTGACCACGGTGAAGGGGAGAACCGCGAGTTGGGCGGCCATCAAGTTGGACTAGCGCATTTTGCTTATGTGACCAACAACGTCGATGCCATCATCAAAAGACTGACCGATGCAGGTTACCCGGTTGCCCAATCCGGGGCTGATGAGCCATACCGCAAGAATGTGTATTTTGTTGACCCTGCAGGTTTTGAGATCGAATTTGTTGAATACCTGACGGATGATCCAAAACTTCGTAACCTGACAAGCTAAAAAGACTTAAATAACAAAACGTCAGCAGATGGTGACTGCTGGCGTTTTAGTTTATCTATCAGGTTTATTTATCGCATTAGCGCTGTTTGGCAAAAACCTGAGTCCAGTAATACCCATAGCTTGCAGAGTGATTTTCGACAAGCGACGCGCCCATCTGATCAAAATCCGCACTCATGATATTGAGGCAGTGACCTTCGCTCGATAGCCAAGCATTGACGACGGCGTTAATGGAGCTTTGCCCTACGGCGACATTCTCACCAATAGCGCTCCAAGCATAGCCCGTTGCGTTGACTCGATCTGACAGCGTGCTGCCGTCAGAGCCTGTGTGGCTCATGAAATCGCTGTTCGCCATATCGCTCGAATGTCGATAAGCAGCGCTTTCCAAATCGTAGCTCCAAGTTAGTGCCCCAACAGGTGGCATGGTGGTTGCGCCACACTGTTGTTTGGTAGAGCGAGCACTGTTGACCGCTGCGAGCATCTGCTCGGCAAATGTGCCTTGTGACGATGTGGAACCTGTGTTTTGAGAGCTGTTTTCTACAGGTGCTGACGACTCCCCGTCGCCGCCACATGCGCTGAGAAGTAGAGCCAAAACTGGCACTAAGATCTTAGTTGGCATTGTCTTTCCTTTATGAGTGACGAAGAGCAAACTGCGCTTTTCGATAATAACGCCCAATAACCTAACAAAAACCAATAAAAGCACCATATGGCTTGGAGTGTTTTAACCAAAGACTCACATGAAGTTTTCAATCACCTTGGTTCGGTTGGTAAATCGGCAACGTTTCAGCCCACGTATGGAATGGCGTTTCATCCATATCCTGTATTGCTTGAGTGATAAAATCGATGAACACCCTCACTCGGGCAGGCACATATTCCCGGTTGGCATAGAGAAGATACACGCCATTTCCGGCCTGGCGCATGCTCGGAAATATCGGCACTAAACGCCCTACTTTGAGCCAATCTCTCGCGATAAAGTGAGGAATCTGAGTTAACCCTAAGCCTTCTGCGCAAAGCTCTGCCATCGATTCGCCGTCGTTTACAATAAAATTTCTCTCGGGGTTGTACTCACTTGTGCCGTCTGGTTCTGGCATCCGAATCGGCAACAGTTTCCCCGTTTGTTTAAAACGAAAACGAACCCAAGAATGGTCATTGAATGCGTCTGGGCCACTCGGAACACCATGCCGTGTTAAGTAATCCTGACTGCCACAAATAATAAAATCGATAGGACTCAGCTGGCGCGCAATCAACTGGCTGTCCTGAACGACACCAGAACGAATCGACACATCAATCCCTTGTTCAATAATATCAACGTAGGCGTCATCGTAATGAATATCGATAGTGATGCTGGGGTAGCGGCGGCAAAACTCTTTTAATAAAGGGCGAATGTAAAGGCGACCGTAGGAAACTGGCACATTAATCTTAAGCAGCCCTGAAAGCGCATCATTGTGGCTTTTTAATGAATCCTCACACACCGTCAGTTCGTCCAGTACAAACCTAGCGGTATTTGCGTATCGACGACCGCCTTCTGTCAGACGGATCTGTCGCGTAGAACGCTGGAACAGCTGTATTCCCAAGTCACTTTCAAGACGATGGATTGCCTTACTCACTGTAGAAGGGTCTGTGCCATACGCTTTGGCGGCCGCAGCAAAACTGCCACCTTCTAAAGTGGCAATAAAAAATCGTAGGGACCGTATCTTATCCATAACACTCGAGCATTCCATTCGTGAACTTTCTTCACTTTAGTAAAGACAAACTGGCTCTTCAATCACCAATCAGCCCAAATATAATGAATCTCAATAACTTGATGCTCTGTTAGCGAGGAAAAAACAATGGATAAAAATGGATTAAAGAATGCACTACAACTATTGATAACGACGTTAGTCCTATTCTTTGGGATGCTGCAAGCGGCACATGCGGCGGATAAACGCATTGGCATTCTGGTTTACGACGGCGTACTGACCTCTGATGTTACTGCACCTTTAGAGGTCTTTGGCGTCGCAAGTCGTCTGACTTGGTTTAGTGATTATGAAGTGCTCACCATTTCCGTCTCTGATCAGAAAACCATCACTACTGAAGAGGGATTAAAAATTGGTGTGGATGCTTGGATTGGCGATCAGCCGGAACTCGACGTGCTGGTTTTAACATCCAGCTACGACATGGATGCGCTAATCGAAAACAAGGATCTCATTCACTTTATTCAAACCACATCAAAGGCGGCAGATTGGATGGCAAGTAATTGCTCTGGTGCATATCTATTGGCCGAGGCTGGCCTTTTAAACGGTAAGAAAGCGACGACGTGGGCTGGAGGTGAAAACGGATTACAAAAAGACTATCCAGCAGTTGATGTACAGTTCAACCAGAATTTTGTGGTTGATGATGGAGTCCTCACCTCAAACGGCAGCCTAGTCAGCTATCAGGCCGCCCTCAAATTACTGCATCTCATGACTTCGGAATCTAAAGCTCAAGAAGTCGCAGACGCCCTTCAATACTCACGTTTTTCTACCCAGCCATTTTAAGCGGGCAAGGACGAAACCGCAGGTAACCTTCGGTGTTTCAGAGGTTACCTTGCAGCCCACTTCTACGCTTCAGGTCTTAATGTTATGGAAAAACAAAAACGTTACGAAACACTGACGAAAGAGCGATACCAAGATATCTATCGTCTCGCATATTGGCTGTGCAAAGATCAACACATTGCTGAAGATTTGGCGCAAGAGACCTTCCTGAAAGCGTGGCGATTCTTTGATAACTTAAATGATCCCAACGCCGAGAAGTCTTGGCTCATCACTATTTTGCGTCGTGAGAATGCTCGGCGCTTTGATAGAAAACAGTTCGATTTTGTCGACATTGATGAGTGTGCAATACAGACAAAAACCTACCCCGGCAGTGACCACGACATGGCCCAAGATTGGCTTCAAAAACAAATGATGATTCTCAAACCCAAATACCGAGAGCCATTGCTCTTGAGCCTAGTGGCTAGGCTGAATCATGATGAGATTGCCCAAGCCTTGAGGCTCAATCACAATACGGTGGCGACTCGATTATTCAGAGCGCGCAACCAGCTCATCGCGCAGCAAGGAAACCATTAAGACAGAAGTTCCTACTGGTATGGAGCTCACCTAACCACCAAGAAAACTTGGTCAACCATGCCAACTAACTGGCTATGCTCGGGTCTATTTCATAAGTCGTTACATAACTTGGTGCGTTAACGCTTTACATCTGGCGTTACTGGATGAACACTTCCACCCAAAGTACAATGGCAGCCGACATAATAGAGTCAGTAGGAAATTATGAGTAACACGACGGCGAAAAAGTCGAATCCCCTATTTGAGATCCTTTTTAACGTATTCATCCCTTCGTTCATCTTGATGAAATACAGTGGCGAAGAGCACCTAGGAACCGCAATGGCACTGGTTGTCGCTTTGCTCTTTCCTGTGGTTTACGGCGGTATGGATCTCATCCGTAACAAGAAATTTAACTTTATCTCAGCGCTTGGTTTTATCAGCGTATTATTAACTGGTGGCATCGGCTTGTTGGAGCTTGATACTCGCTGGTTAGCCTTGAAAGAAGCCTTGGTTCCCGGCCTGATCGGCATCGCGGTATTGGGCTCCACTTTTACCCGCTACCCATTGATGCAAAAAATGGTATTGAACGACACGGTTTTGAACCTCGCGTTGATTAACGAGCGTTTGAGAGAAAATGGTAAAACTGATGCGTTCGAACGTTGCCTAATGTCTTCGAACTACTTGTTCGCAAGCACCTTTGCATTCTCATCTGCAATGAACTACTTCCTTGCTACGTGGATCGTCACCAGTCCATCAGGCACCGCGGCCTTCAATGAAGAGCTCGGTAAGTTGACACTTTACAGCTACCCGATGATCGCCATTCCTAGCATGTTGATGATGTTTGGTATTTTTTACTACATTTGGCGTCAAATTCGCGCGATGACGTCTCTTGAAACTGAACAAATTTTCCACATAAAGTAAAACCTCAGCACTCGAAATACTAAGGGGAAGAGCCCTCTTCCCCTATCTTCCACCCGCCCTTTTCTATTCCATAGCTTTCCATTTAGATTCACTCATCCGTCACTCAGTGTTGACCACGTTCACATTGATAGGGGCGACTTTCGCTCTTTTTATGAAAACCCACATAAAAAATGTGACAAAAATGAACAAGTATATGAAAGTCATGGTGCATTGCTTATCCAACTGATTTAACATGAATTTTTTAAAACCTTGCTGCATTTATAAAAAACATGTTCGGATCAAAAAAATTAAAAATGGAAAATGAGGCGCTTAAGCAGGAATTAGCGAGCCTTAAAGACAAGTACCAAACCGACGTTGAGACGTTGGAACGTCAGTTAAAAGAAGCCAAACAACTACTGAACACAGCGCAACAGCGTTACGAAAGTAGCGACGAGTTGATGTCGAGCAGCTTGAAAGGCGGAGATATGCTCCAAACCATTCGCACAGCGATGGTCGAAAGCGCTCAATCTATGGCACATGAAAACGAAGAGCTAAAGCTACTTGATGATATGTTCAAGCAAACACATCAAGCACTCGCACGTCTGGATGACCGAGCGGTAAAAATCAGCTCACAAGCCACTCAAAGCATTGAATCTGTGCAGATATTAGATAACACCGCGACTTCTATTTCCCACCTTGTATCTACTATCCAAGAGATTTCTGACCAAACGAACTTATTGGCTCTCAACGCAGCGATTGAGGCTGCACGCGCTGGTGAAGCAGGCCGCGGATTTGCAGTGGTGGCGGACGAGGTAAGAAATTTGGCAGGCAAAGCCAGTGAAGCGAGCGAACAAATTGATTCGCTGGTTAATCAGGTGCTAACCCAAGTCAGCTCAATCAAAAGCGCGATTGATGAAAACCAAATCTGCGCAGAAGAAGTATCCGCCTCTTCGGCGCAAATTGGCTCAATCGTCAACGAGGTGGTTGTCAAATCAGAGCACATGAAACGGGTGATCCACTTTGCGTCTACCCGCTCTTTCCTCGATACGGTCAAGCTTGATCATGCCATTTGGAAAAACAACATCTATCGCTTACTGCAAAGTGGCTCTTTTGGTGAAACCGTCAATAGCCATTCAGAATGTCGATTGGGCCAGTGGTACTACCGAGGTGACGGCAAAGCATATAGCCAACTAAGAAGCTACGCGCAGCTCGAAGCGCCACACAAAGGTGTGCACGATAGCGGCCGTGATGCAATGAACCACGCGAAGTCAGGAAATATGGCCGGCATGGTGACCTCCATCAACTCGATGGAAGACGCGAGTGAGCAAGTGGTGATTCACATTGACCGCTTGATGGATGAAATCATCGCAAACTAAGGCTTATGCCTCCCTTTGTTTTTATTGCGATGCAAGGGGAGGTAGCTGCGTTTCTAGCCATTCGATAAACGCCGCATTTTTCGGTCTGTGCTGCTGGCCATTTAAACAAATCAAATCGTACCCTCTCCCTGCATTGACGCGTTCAAAAGGCGCGACGAGCTCTCCCTTTTCCAAACTGGCTTGCACCAAAGATGCCCGTGCCATTGCGATGCCCATGCTATTTTGGGCGGCAATCATCGCCATATCGGCATGGTTAAAAAGGTAGGTTTTCTCCATCACATTAAGCGATTTCAGCTCAGGGTTGCTTTGGCTTGCTAACCAGCTCTGCCATTCATGATTTGGCTCGTTTGCTTCTAACGATTCTGTGCAATGGATAAAGGTCACGGCCTCAAATTGACTGGCACTACTCACACCATCGGAGAAATGTATTTGGCTGTATTCAGGGCTACAAACCGGCATCAACTCTTCATCAAATAGCCTTTGATGATGGAAACCCGGATGCTCGCTGTCACTGTAGTAAATCGCAATATCAACGGGCTCATGTAAGAAATCTAATCGGCTTGCCTTTACTCGAAGCTTGATATTGAGAGAAGGATACAAACGCTGAAATTCCACCATACGCGGCAATAACCAGCTCTGTGCAAACGTGGGGGCCACGCCGATGTAAAGCTCGCCACGCAGCTCGTTGAACTTGATGTCTTCGAGC
>JABXIW010000346.1 GCA_013372875.1 Gammaproteobacteria bacterium
TCATTTCAAAAATGCTCATTTAGAATAACTAAACTGCGCTTTTTGCCATCATCATTGCCTCGATCAAATGGTGCTCATAACGCTTAAATATCATTCCATTTAGATTATGGATGAAATTTTGCGCATGATTTTAACCTATTTCGCCTTTTCTCGCTTGAAAAGATGACGAAAAATCCCGCTTGGCTTATGATTAGGCCAACAATTCAAATAATCTTCATCAATCGAATTACATGCACATTCATATTTTAGGAATTTGTGGCACCTTCATGGGCGGTATCGCGCTTTTGGCCAAGCAGCAGGGGATTTCCGTTAGCGGAAGCGATCAAAATGTTTACCCGCCGATGAGCACTCAACTTGAGGAGCAGGGTATTGAGCTGATTCAGGGCTTTGATCCTAAGCATATTCCTGAGAATACTGACTGCGTGGTGATTGGTAATGCCATGTCGCGTGGCAATCCATCGGTTGAGTATGTGCTCGAAAAAGGCCTGAATTATCGCTCAGGCCCGCAGTGGCTAGCGGAAAACATTATTCATGATAAATGGGTGCTGGCAGCATCAGGCACTCATGGCAAAACTACTACTGCTAGTATGCTCGCTTGGATCTTACAATATTCGAATCTGGAGCCGGGTTTTTTAATCGGCGGGGTGCCCGAAAACTTTGGTATTTCAGCGCGTTTAACTAAGTCACCATTTTTTGTGGTGGAAGCGGATGAATATGACACTGCTTTTTTCGATAAACGCTCCAAGTTTGTGCATTATCGTCCGCGCACCTTGATCATGAATAACTTAGAGTTTGAACACGCGGATATTTTTGAAGATCTTAAAGCGATTCAAAAACAGTTTCACCATTTGATCAGAATTGTCCCTGGCAATGGTTTAGTGATTTATCCCGATACTGAGCAGAACTTACATCAAGTGATTGAGCAGGGGTTATGGTCGGAGTCTGAATTGACACTTTCCTCGAAAGGTTGGGAATATAAGTTATTAAAAGATGATGCTAGTCATTTTGAGGTTTATTTTAATGGCGAAAAGCAGGGCGAAGTAGACTGGGAATTGATTGGTTTGCACAATGCGAATAATGCTTTAGCCGCAATTGCCGCGGCGCGTCATGCTGGCGTGCCAGCCAAGCATTGTTGTGATGCGCTGGCGGAATTTGAAAATGTGAAACGCCGCATGGAGCTGAAAGGTTCGGCAAATGGAGTTGAGGTTTATGATGATTTTGCCCATCATCCCACCGCGATTGAAACTACGCTCGCGGGCTTTAGAGCTAAGGTTGGGCAAGATAGAATTATCGCGATTGTCGATCTTCGCTCGGCAACCATGCGCTCTGGCGTGAATAAAGACACTTTGCTAGCTGCTTTAAAAGAAGCCGATCAAGTTATTGTGCACAAACCAGCAGAATACGATTGGGACTTCCCACAATCAGAAAAAGACTTATTGAGTCAGCTTGAAATCTTGTCCGATGTGGATTCGATTCTGGCGCAAGTCAAAAGCGTGATAAAATCGAGCGACAAGATTTTAGTCATGTCTAATGGTGGTTTTGGTGGTATTCATCAAAAGCTATTAGATATGTTAGACAGCCTTGAGCGGAAAAAACAGCCTTGAGCGAACATGAGAAAGAAACAGCCATGAGCAAACAAAAAGCTATAACCCTTGCTATTACCGGAGCTTCTGGTGCGCCTTACGCGCTGCGTTTAATTAAACAGTTGGCTAATCACTATGAACACTGCTATCTGATGTTATCGAGTGCCGCGCGAGTAGTGCTAGCGACTGAGTGCGAAATTCAGGTCAATAAAGCTCCGAGCGTGGTAGAAAAAGAACTGACCGAGCAGTTGGGACTAGCTGAAGGCTATATTCAGGCTTTCTCCAACGATAACTGGATGTCACCTGTAGCGAGCGGCTCATCGGCACCTAAACAAATGATTATTTGCCCATGCTCCACAGGAACTTTAAGCGCGATTGCAAGCGGTGCTTCGGATAACCTTATTGAGCGCGCTGCAGATGTCGTGTTGAAAGAACGAGGGCAGTTGATTCTGGTGCCGCGTGAAACGCCTTATAACACGATTCATTTACAGAATATGACTCGTTTGTCGGAAGTGGGTGCAACCATTTTGCCGGCTTCGCCAGGCTTTTATAATCAGCCTAGCTCGATTGATGATTTGATTGATTTTGTGGTGGCTAGAATTTTGGATCATCTCGATTTTGAGCATAAGCTCGGCCATCGTTGGGGTTACAGCGGGAATTAACATTAAATGAGCTATCCATCGTTAATACTTTGTTAAAACTTCAGAAAAATCTGCTCATGTATTTATATACACTGCGCTATTTTTCTAAAATTTTGCCTCGTCTTAACTTTGTCTGGCTCACTTAATGAGTGAAAAACAAACTAGATATTTTTAATATTTGATAAATGATGAAGAGTCAACAATGACAAAAGCATTATCCATTACTAATTTACATAAAACCTATGCCAGCGGCACGCAGGCGCTCAAGGGGATTGATTTAGAAGTTGAGCAAGGTGATTTCTTTGCGCTGCTAGGTCCTAATGGAGCTGGTAAA
>JABXIW010000078.1 GCA_013372875.1 Gammaproteobacteria bacterium
CGCACTACTGACTACGTGTTCGATTGGGACAATATGCTAGCGTTTGAAGGTAACACAGCGCCGTACATGCAATACGCATACACTCGTGTTGCCTCCATCTTTGCTAAAGCTGGTGTAGCGATGGATGAACTTCAAGGTGATATCCAAATCACTGACGAAAAAGAAAAAGCGCTTATCGCTAAACTTCTACAATTTGAAGAAGCCGTTCAATCTGTTGCTCGTGAAGGCCAACCGCATATCATGTGTAGCTACCTATTTGAACTAGCGGGTCAATTCTCAAGCTTCTACGAAGCATGCCCAATTCTAGTAGCAGAAGATGAAGCCGTTAAGCAAAGCCGTCTAAAACTGGCAGCCCTAACAGCGAAAACCATCAAGCAAGGTTTATCGCTACTAGGTATCGAAACGCTAGAGCGCATGTAAGCCGCTTTTAAGTTGATAACTTAAGTCGCACAAGCTGAATGATTGCAAAGGTTGACGTGAAAGCGTCAACCTTTTGTTTTATCTGACGTATACTAATTCAAATTGAAATGAATCGGATATCCACAATGAGTTTTGAACTGCACCCTCAATTGGCAAAAGACACCACAGTAATCGGCCACTTCCCTCTTTGCGTTGCACTTCTACATAAAGATAATGCAGTGCCGTGGGTCATCTTAGTTCCTAAACGTGCCAACTTAAAAGAATTGCACCACTTACCGATGAAAGAGCAGCAACAGTTTTTACTTGAATCACAAGCGGTAAGCCAAGCGCTCGAAGCGACTTTCCGCCCTGACAAGTTGAATCTTGGCGCACTTGGTAACATGGTGCCGCAGCTACACATTCATCATATCGCACGCTTTAAGGACGACGTTGCATGGCCAGGGCCGATTTGGGGAAACACAAGCGGCGAGTTTCGTAGCGAAGAAGAACAAGATGAGATTCTCAAACGTATTGGAAATGTATTGTCGCTAAGCTCGATCTTCCATAAAGCTTAATTAATATTCAGCCGCTATGAGATTTGCTTGCCAGCGACAAGGCTGTTGATTAGAAAAGAAAAAGCCGCATCAGAAATGACGCGGCTTTATTATTTGTAAACTTTGGTTGATAAACCACTACATCGTAACAGTGAGTGACAACCCATCTTGTTTTGTCACGGCATAACGCACACGCATCACATCTCGAGCTTTATTGGTATCAACCAAGCGGCTAATTTTACCCTTCTTGATCCACACGCTTAACATTGCATCCGCGCCATCTTCACTCATTCCAAACTGCTTAGCCAGCTCAGACTGTGAGACCGTCCCTTTGTCTGCAATATATTGATAAAGCTCATTTAAAATCATGCGACTTGCGCCTCTAACGCACCATGTTGTTTTTTACCAATACGTTTAAATACGCGATAAGCTCCGATGAAGATTGAAACAATAATTGCCATCCAGACACCGCTGGTAATTGGGCTTTCAGAGAAATGCGTCAACTGATTGTAGAACGTTGCACATAGGTAAGCTAAACCCATCGTCCATACCGCAATAAAACGTGCGAAGTTATGGCCAAATTCACGAACATACGCCCCCATCGCAGCAACACATGGTGTGTACAACAAGATGAAGATCAAGTAAGCAAATGCTGCATGACCAGAAACAAACTGAGACTTAATATTACCGAAGATAGACGCATCCACTTCTTGTTCTTCTGCAACTGCATTTGAATCTGTTAGATCACCCACCTCGATGCCTAATGGATCAGAGTAACTCAAGCCTGCAAGGTTCTCAGGAATACTCATTACCGCATCTTTTAGGCTACCCATCAGATCGAACTCTGCTTCTTCACCGTCACTTGGCGACGTGTACAAACTGTTTAGCGTACCAACGACCGCCTCTTTGGCGAAAATACCGGTAATAATACCAACCGTTGCTGGCCAGTTATCTTCTTGAATGCCAATTGGCGCAAACACTGGCGTTACCACTTGTGCCGCTTTAGAAAGTACAGAGTTTTCACTGTCTTCATTACCAAAGCTGCCATCTGTACCTAACGAGTTTAGGAAACTTAGGATAGCAACAACCACAACGATGGTTTTACCTGCACCCAGTACGAAGCGCTTAAGCTTTTGCCAAGTTTTGATCACGACGTTTTGCAATGTTGGCAATTCGTAGTCTGGCATTTCCATGACTAAGCTATCGCTGCTGCCAGGGTAAAGAGTGTGCTTTAAGAAAAGACCGGTGAAGATCGCAGCCACAATACCTAATAGATAAAGTGCAAAGACAATGTTTTGACCAGAACCAGGAAAGAACGCCGCCGCAAACAGTGCATATACAGGTAAACGAGCACCACATGACATAAATGGCGCCATCGATGCCGCTAACTTACGCTCACGTTCTTGGTCTAGAGTGCGTGTTGCCATGATTGACGGCACGTTACAACCAAAACCAAGAACCAACGGCACAAACGCTTTACCCGGCAAGCCGATTTTCTGCATCACTTTATCGAGTACAAACGCAGCGCGAGCCATGTAACCCGAACTCTCAAGCACAGCGAGGAACAAATACAAACACGCAATGACAGGAATAAAGGTCGCTACCGTTTGGATACCGCCACCAATACCATCGGCAATAACCGTCACAAGCCAAACTGGCAAATGACCATCCAATAGGTGATGACCGCCATCAACCAAAAGTGCGCCAACGCCGATATCAAAGAAATCGATAAATGCACTACCAATGTTAATCGAGAACATAAACATTAGGTACATCACAACAAAGAAGAATGGAATCCCCACCCACTTGTTCAAAATAAACTGATCAAGTTTTTCGGTAACACTGCGGCTGAGTTTGCCTTCACTGCGGCGAACTTTTTTACATTGTTCGTGCAGATGTGTGTATTTGGTATCCGCAACGTGTAAATCAATATCCAAATCTAAAGTCGCAATCGCTTCCAGTACTTTGCTTCTATCAAGATCGGAAAGGCTATTGAGAACCATCGTGTCTTTTTCTAGAGCACGAATCGCTAATGCACGATGAGAAACGGTTTGATCGTTAAATAGAGAAGAAATATGCTCGATCGCTGCTTCCATCTTATCGCCGTAATTCAAAGAGCAGTCTTTTAGCGCAACACCCTGAACTATGGCTTTGTGGAGCTTTTCTTTAAACTCAGCAACTTGTGCTTTATTAGTGGCAGACAAACTGATCACTGGGCAACCTAACGTCTTTTCTAACTCAGCAATGTTGATCATCTGACGTTCACGCTTTAACGCATCCATTTTGTTGAGAACAACAACCATCGGACGACCAAGTTCACGAAGTTGCAGCGTCATATATAGACTGCGCTCTAAGCTGGTGGCATCAATCACATTGATGATCAAATCAGCTGGATGCGTCAACACCGCACGAGAGGCGATAGATTCATCGATACTGTTACTATCGTTTCCGCTGTCCAGAGAGTAAATGCCCGGCAAGTCCGTCAGTAAAAACTCATCACCCGCGTGCTTAAATTGACCCGTTTTTTTCTCAACAGTCACGCCCGCCCAGTTACCGACTTGCTGTTTGGCACCAGTCAAACCATTAAAAAGAGTGGTTTTACCGCTGTTTGGGTTACCTACGGTAAGAACTTGATACTGCATTACACTCGCTCCACTTCAATTTTTTGAGCAATGGTTTCTCTTAACGCAACAGATACACCGCGTACCTCAACTTGTAGCGGGTCTCCCATCGGCGCGCGTCTGATCACCTTAACTTCTGTGTTCGGAAGTAGCCCCATTACCATAAGCTTTTTTCTAATATCTGATGAAAGACCATCTAACAAACGAATTGTCACCGTATCGCCAGGTTTAATTTCTGATAATTTCATAGTGGCCCTTAAGAG
>JABXIW010000249.1 GCA_013372875.1 Gammaproteobacteria bacterium
GTCGTCAATGGTCTGGTGTGCCTGTAATCGCAGCGAACATGGATTCAGTTGGTAGCTTTGAAATGGCTAAAGCACTGGCTGAGCATGGTGTAATGACAGCCGTTCACAAACACTACACAGTGAACGACTGGGCAGACTTCGTAAAATCTGCTGACAACGCAACGCTAAAAAACGTGATGGTGTCTACGGGAACTTCTGACGCAGATTTCCAAAAAACAAAAGACATCATGGCACTTTCTGACGAGCTCATCTTTATCTGTGTTGATATCGCAAACGGCTACTCAGAGCATTTAGTTGAGTACGTAGAGCGTGTACGTGCAGAGTTTCCAGACAAAGTGATTTCTGCGGGTAACGTGGTTACTGGTGATATGTGTGAAGAGCTTATTCTTGCTGGCGCAGACATCGTAAAAGTGGGCATTGGCCCAGGTTCAGTATGTACTACTCGTGTCAAAACGGGTGTGGGTTATCCTCAGCTTTCTGCAATCATTGAGTGTGGTGATGCGGCGCACGGACTTGGTGGTATGATCATCGGTGACGGCGGTTGTTCATGCGCGGGTGACGTATCAAAAGCGTTTGGCGGCGGTGCAGACTTCGTGATGCTTGGCGGTATGTTAGCGGGTCACGAAGAGTCAGGCGGCGAAATCATAGAGAAAGATGGTGAGACCTTCATGAAGTTCTACGGAATGTCTTCTCAGTCGGCAATGGACAAGCACTCTGGTGGTGTGGCTAAGTACCGTGCCGCTGAAGGTAAAACCGTACTATTGCCATTCCGTGGCAGTGTTCACGGTACGATCTCAGATATCCTTGGTGGTGTGCGTTCAACTTGTACCTACGTAGGCGCAGCGAAGCTTAAAGAACTAACGAAGCGTACGACTTTCATCCGCGTACAAGAGCAAGAGAACAACGTATTCGGTAAAGAGAAGTAATTTAAAACTTCGAATAAATTGTTGAAACATCCATAAATTGATATTTACAACCATATATTGATTTTTGGTACAGCCATAATTTGATATTGCCTCTTCATGGTCTAAACTTGTGTAAGTTTACGACAAAATCGTGAAGAGGCAATATTATGTCTGCTCTACCTTCCCTTTCTACAGCCACCCTACTTGAACTTGAAACTGCGTTTGAAACTCCTGCTCGAAACTTAACTAAATCACGTGGAAAAAACATACACCGTTACGTCAGTGCTAAGATGGGAAAAAGAGTCACGGTAGAATCATTTTTAGAATGTGCCGCTTGTTATCATTTTGATTTCGAACCTAGTATCGTTCGCTTTTGTTCTCAACCGATAAGATTTTCATACAGCCTAAATGGTAAGACCCATACTTATGTTCCAGATTTTCTAGTTCAATTTGATACCGGAGAATATAAGCTGTACGAGGTAAAGTCCGACAAGGAAAGTTCAAACGAGGAGTTTCATTGTGAATGGGAAGCAAAAGTTCAAGGTGCGTTTGACATAGGGTTAGAGCTAGAGCTGGTTGTAGAGGAAGAAATACTGGATGAGGTCATATTTAACAACCTTAAGCTTTTGCATAGATATGCCTCAAGAGATAACTTGAACGACTTCCATCAAATTCTCCTTACTACTTTGAAACGGAATGGTACGCAAACAGCAAAGAGTTTAGGGCATCACCTCGGCTTAAATGGAAGAAAAATATTACCATTCCTGTGTGATTTACTCTCTCGAAACCTCCTCCAGACGAGCTTAGAGACTCCACTATCACTTGAGTCTGAATTTGAATTGGGTTGTTATGCCTAAGAAATCATTTTCAAGTTTTCATAGGAAGTCAGCACTTCAGCAAGAAAAACTTGAGCAGAATGATAGGGTCGTTGATTCCAACGATTTCGATGAAGCAATATATCAAGATATATCCGCATTTCCTGAAAATATAGCCAATCAGATTACTTTTCGTCTAAGCATTCTTCGTTTTTTAGCTGGTAAGTGCGAAAAAATCACTCCCAAGACAATCGAACCATATCGCGTCGCACTGCAACGGTTACACGACACAAATATTCCAAGTTCGATATCAATATACAGGTGGTGGTTAGTTTTCAGAGCCTCTGGTTATAACCCGGTTAGTTTAGCTCCTAACTTTAAAAGTAGAGGAAATAGGGGGGCTAAAGTTTCACCAGTTGTTGATTCGATAATGGAACAAGCAGTTGAAAGAGTTATTTCTGGTCGAAAGATCAATATCAGCTCGGCACACAGGCGAGTTAAGCGTAAAGTTCGACAATATAACTTAACGCACGGTACAAATTATTCTTATCCTAAATACGAGTCTGTAAGAATACGGGTTAAAAAGAAAACGCCCTTCGAAGTGTTAGTAGCAAAGAAAGGCGAACGAGTTGCTAAAAGAGAATTCCGCCGGATGGGAAAGAAGATAACAACCTCGGCCGTATTAGAGCGGGTGGAAATAGACCATACAATGGTTGATATATTTGCGGTACACCCAGTACATCGAGTTACTTTAGGAAGACCTTGGCTCACGCAGTTAGTAGATTGTTATAGTAAAGCCGTGATTGGTTTTTATTTAGGTTTTGAGCCACCCAGTTACGTATCGGTATCGTTAGCCCTAAAAAATGCAATACAACGCAAAGATGACTTATTGTCCTCATATGAATCAATTGAAAATGAATGGCTATGTTACGGTATCCCTGACTTGCTCGTAACTGATAATGGTAAAGAATTCTTGTCTAAAGCCTTTGATAAAGCATGTGAGTCACTGTTGATCAATGTTCATCAAAACAGAGTCGAAGTGCCTGACCATAAGCCTGATGTCGAACGTAAATACGGGACGATCAATACTTCTCTATTAGACGATTTACCAGGGAAAGCTTTTAGTCAATACCTTCAGAGAGAGGGTTATGATTCAGTGGGTGAAGCTACTCTTACACTAGATGAAATTCAAGAAATTTACTTGATTTGGTTAGTAGATATTTATCATAAAGGCTCTAACCAGAGAGGCACTAATTGTCCGAATATCGCTTGGCGAAATGGGTGTCAAGAATGGGAGCCTGAAGAGTTTTCTGGATCTAAAGATGAGTTGGACTTTAAATTCGCTATTGTTGATAGCAAACAACTAACCAAAGCAGGTGTAACCGTTTATAAAGGGCTGACATACAGCAGTGAACGTTTAGCTGGGTATAGGGGTAAAAAAGGGAATCATAAAGTGCAGTTCAAATATAATCCAGAGTGTATGGCAGTCATTTGGGTGTTAGATGAAGATGTGAACGAATACTTTACGGTTAATGCTATAGATTATGAATATGCTAGTAGAGTCTCTCTGTGGCAGCATAAATACAATATGAAATATCTAGCAGAATTAAATTCAGCAGAATATGACGAAGATAAGGAAATCGATGCAGAGATCAAAATTGAAGAAATTGCTGACCGTTCAATTCTTGAAACAAAGAAAATTAGATCTCGTAGGCGTGGAGCTAGGCATCAAGAAAATAGCGCAAGAGCAAAGAGCATCAGCAATACTAAGCTTGTCCCACCCCAGAAAGACGAAGAAGAAATTGTAATTGTAGATAATGAAGATTGGGATATTGATTATGTTTGAGAAATCAATAGATGAATGAAACTCGAGAGGCGCGCATCTCAAAAGCCAAAAGAGCATTTGTATCAACGCCGAGTGTTACGAAAAATTTGAGCTACATGGATAGATGTAGGGATTTGTCAGATTTTGAATCCGAGCCAACTTGTATGATGGTCTTTGGTGCATCAGGAGTAGGCAAGACGACGGTTATCAAAAAATATTTAAGTCAAAATAATCGGGACTCTAAAGTGCGAGGAGATGTAGTTCCTGTTCTGCATATCGAGTTACCAGACAATGCGAAGCCTGTTGATGCAGCAAGAGAGTTGTTGCTTGAAATGGGTGACCCCTTAGCGCTTTATGATACCGATCTGGCGAGATTGACGCAAAAGCTGACTGACTTGATACCTTTGGTTGGTGTTAAGTTGATCATTATTGATGAATTTCAGCACTTAGTTGAAGAGAGGTCAAATCGCATTCTTACACAAGTAGGCAATTGGCTCAAAATGATACTCAATAGAACGAAGTGCCCAATTGTTCTTTTTGGCATGCCGTACTCAAAGGTTGTATTAAAAGCTAATTCACAATTACACGGACGGTTCTCAATCCAATTTGAATTGCGACCGTTCATTTATCAAGAAGGTGAGGGTGTATTTAAAAACTTTCTGTGGAATCTCGATAAGGCGCTACCATTTGAGAAAGAGATTGGTCTTGCCAATGATGACCTGCAAAAAAAGCTCTACGCTTTCTCCCAAGGAAATATGCGGTCATTGAGAAACCTTATTTATCATGCATCAGTAGAAGCAATTGATAACAATCATGACACTATTACCATAAAGGATTTTGTTTTCGCAGCAAAATTAACGAGTGGTGACAAGTTAAGCTCATGGATAAATCCATTTGAAAAAGGCGCCAAAGTTACTGAGCAGATGTTGCGCCCTCCACCAAAAGATATTGGATGGGAGGACTACCTTAGGTGCAAAAAAACAAAGTCAAACAGAAAAGGGAACAGTGGTAATATGTTTGGGTAGTACAGAGGAGTCGTCTTTACAACTATGAACACTCAAAGAACGAAAATGTGCAAAAATTGCCATTTCAGAGGGAACATAAAGTTAGACATGTTTTTTACGTTGCCATTTACAATTGCTTGTTCTGGCTGTTTATCGCGGATACACAATGATTTACTGGATTCCTTCTGCTGTCACGCAACCTCTTCATTTATGGGCTAAACAAGATCCTCATGTTCCTCTGCATTGCCAGGTGAATGATTGGAATGGCGCATTTTATCCAGATTTTGAGTTATTGCTAGAAAAGCAACTAGGAATAACATGCCTATCCTTACAGCTGGATGGTTCAAATTTCGAACAGTGCATCGATGCTATCTATCGCCACGTTCTTAAAGATGAAAGAACAATTTTAGACTTCATACATACCCAAAATGAGTTTCGTCGAGAGCTTTTTTTAAGTCAACTCGAAAGCTTGGGAAAGATAGATATTGGGCTTTATGACTGTGCTGATCTACTCTCCCTGCTTGATGAAGAGTTGTTTCTCTGCTTTCGCTTAAATGGAGCTGTGCCTGATGTCTTGCTGTTCTGGTTAGACTACATCTCCAAAAAAGCACAAATAAGACCGTTACTTCTCACAAATGATAGAACTAAATGCCTTGGTAGGTTAAAGGGAGCTGTGAAAGTTGCGTTACCAGATATTGCCAAGAGTGAGATTCTGTCAACTAGTCTCAACTCTTGTTCAGTCTTTAACAGGGCTAACCGTTGAAAAAGCTGCTTTGGAAGATTTGCTATGGATGAGTGGCTCATTGGAAGAATTTTTACATACTGTACAACAGAAAGCTATTCGGGGTACTCTCATTCAAATGAAGCAATAAATCTATCAGTCTTTAGATGGAAATTTCACTAGATACTACTGTTGATTCACAATTAGAAAATTCGTTCTTAGCTGAGCAGCACTGAAAGTAGTCAGCATCGAGTGAAATCATTAAGCTAGAAGCTATTCAGATGTACATATTAAAGAGATAAGCCATATCCAAGTTGGTCTTTCACTCCGAATTATATGCAGAATTTGGGAATTCGCCCCATGAGACCACGGGGCGACATAGCTACTGTTTGAAGTTCCAAGGTCAGAGTACACCGGTATCAGGCTCTGTCTCCGCGAAGCAAACTGCATCAAAGATATTGGAAGGCTTCAATGACTCGTTGTTTAAAGCTTGTCAGTGATAGGTCTGCGATTCTAGCAGGGTTGCTTTCCGATTCTATACTACCACTCTGATCAATTCGTCTAGAGAAATTGATGGAGAGAGCATCGGTATTGCCTCCATGCTCCCCAAGAGAGAGGTTTGAATTCGTTGCTATCTGTTCTAGTGCTTGGTTTGTTTTTTTCTGAGGCCTCTTTAAGTACCGACAGCTATCCGGAATATCTCGTTCAACCTCTTCTGCAAATTCGATGAGTTTTGGAGCGGCAAATGTATAGAGCCATGCTTCTTGGTTCGGGCATGAAGTCATACGGAGTATACGGCCAAGGATTTGTCGAAAGTAGAGTTCGGTCTTTATGTTGCTTAGGTGGCAGCATACTTGAAGTCTCGGTATATCAGTGCCCTCGCTGACCATACCAACACTGACAATCCACTCGGTGTAGCCAGTTCTAAATTGTTCGATTCTGTCCTGAGAGTCATCATTTTTATATGTGACTATCGTGGTTGTTTGATTAAATGTATTTTTGAGTAGCGAAGCTATTTCTATGGCATGATTGACAGATGTAGCTACGATTAAGCCTCCGGCATATGGTGATTGGCTTCGAATCTTCTTCAAGCGAGTTACGGCTGTTTCCAAAATATGAATTAAAGCAGGTTTGTGGTTGAGAATAGTAGAGTAGTTAACTTCACTTTCACATATTAGCTCATTGAAAGAGTTAAATGATTCAATATTATTATCTATCTTAATCGTGGATTTATCACAATCGATTAGCGTAACCGTTGGTTTACGGCAAACGCCGTCTTGGATAGCCTGTGCTAGTGAGTATTGATAATTACATACAATCGCCCCCTCAGGGTCGCTGTATGACGAGAGCACAACGGGTGTCAAATTTGAACGCCAAGGTGTACCAGTTAAAGCGAGTGTATAAGTGGCTACTTTCTGAATCTTGCATAGAATCAGTTGGCCCCAGACATTGCAGTTCTCGTTATTATCACCACCACAGTGATGTATTTCATCAAAAACACAAAGTACACGATACTTTAAAAGCCTATTCCAGAACTTGTCATCTAGGTGTGTTATTGATTGGTAAGTGATAGATGTACCTAGAGAGCCAAACTTTCCATCCATTTCATTTTCTAGTGTTTTGGAAAAACTACTCTGTATACTCGATGAAACACTCTTTGATGGAGAGAAGCAGATGACGAAATCGATCATAGAGAGATCAAACAAGCGCTTTGCCAAATTTGCTGCCATAAATGTTTTTCCTGCACCAGGTGTTGCTTGCGCTAAATAATGTTTGTTTCCCCCTGTGTAGTGTGCCATTGCATCACTTATACATTCTGACTGCCAACGCCTTAGCATTCTTTGTTTCCTGCAATATTTTGGTTGATTAGAGATATAGTGTTTGTCCACACATTCAATCGAGCCATTAGTTTTGCTGACTTTTTAGTTGCTTCTTGATAGATCGGTTGAATGAATGATTGCAAAGAGTTGAAGCGTTTCATAAGGGCCTGATATTCTTCAATTTCAGCAAGAACTACCGTAAGCTCAGCAGTTATACCTTGCCTTTCAGTTTCTAATTGAACTTTTGCATCATCCCATTCAGTGGTCTTCAATATTTGCTTTCTTACTTTGAGTGTTTTGCGTTTAGGGACGATTTTGAAGTGTATTGAGTCGAAATTATCGGACTTTGTAAACGTTCTGTTTCGACCTTCGCCACTTGCTTGTAATACGCCTAAGGAAAGAAGCCGTTCTAATGAACGAGCTACAAAAAGTCGTGCAACGCTATTGTTTTCGTATTGATTAGACTCTTTCTGAATCATGTTTCTAATGTCTATGATGCTGAACTTATTCGAGTCACATCGGTTTAATGCATCGAAGATATCTTGATTGACTTTGATTTTTGAACTCATTGTTGAATCTATTTTGTGAATTTTTGCGGATTATAGTCCGTGGTAATAAATGCATCAAGAGGCGATAGTTTTTGTTTTTTAGAGTCGTTTTAAATGAAAGACTTAGCAAAGCGCTTTGGTGCCAAATTACGCGGGAAACGCAAGGATAAAAAGGTTTCTCAAGATCAACTAGCTTTGTTGGCTGATATAGATCGAAGTTATATTGGCAGGATTGAACGTGGAGAAGTAAACATCACACTCGAAAAAGTGTATCAGTTGGCCGAAGTTCTTGAGTGTGATGTGAGAGATTTATTGCCTTAATTTGCATGCCTTAGAGTATCTACTTATTCAGCAGTGAATTGCTCTTGAACTCGAATGAAAGTGGTTCGTTTATTATCAACTACTTTCCAGTAGCATTGAGGTTTATAGTCCTCATTTGATGCTAAAGCAAACCACCGAATAGTGGTTTGAGATTGGAAGCAACAGTAATGATATTGAAAGTTCTCCTGCCTATTCGGCAGTTCACTGATCTCGACCATAGCGATACGCCATTTCTTCATTATCAGCTACCTATTCGGCAGTTCACTGTCACTAATTAAACAATAGTATAAATTTATCAATCAGTTAATAGGCTAAGTGTCAATTAATTCTATTTTTCTTACTGTGATAAATCTCCTGTAATTTTATAATTTAAAAGTGTCGATAAAAGAGGATCAAATTAGGGGAACTGCTTGATACGAATTTTCTGTATTGGATAGTCCATAACTACTGAAAATCGAGCTACCTTCAAAGCTATGAGTAGCCTTCATTTGTATGTTCAACCGAAAGATGCTGTTTTTGCTTTGACTGCTTACTTCGAGCGAATGGTAATGAGGAAGAACGATTAGTTCTTTTTGTTTAATCAGAGCGGGATTAAAAGCTTCCCCTCTAGCGATTGCTCGTTTTTCAAGTCGTCTTAGCTTTCTTGCTTGACCTGCCGCAGATGCTTTGTCGATTGACTGATTCCGAGTAAACGCAGCATATTCGCAATCATCGGGAATTTTCGTCGTTGCTGATATATCGAAATAATCAAGCCGTCTCATTTGAATAAAGTAATGGTGCTTCAACAACAAATCGAGTTCAGCTTTACTCGTACTGATAAAAGTTAGCTTTTTACCGACGGTATCATCACACCATTCAGGGAAAGAAACACCGATACTTCGCGTTTCATACTTGTAGTTGAAACCGTGAAGAGTGCTCAAACATTTAGCTGCGAGTACTTCATTGTCACAACGCTCAGGAAGGAACGTGACGGTCTTGTAGTACCAATTCATAGTTAATCACCCTTATGTTGAAACATTCCGCCTTTGATGAGGTTTGCAACCAAGTAATGTAGATCATTAGTAAGTTCTTGGTTCAATTCCCCTGATGCAGATAAGTGTTCAACGTATTGGTCGGCATTTTGAATAATGGAAAACAGATCTTTTTGTGTGGACGGGTGACGATAACAAGTCACATCGCCTTTGTGAGCGCCAAATCGACTAACTCGCAATGGTTCAAGGGCGTTTGGGTACCAATCATCAATTTTTGCAATGGCAGCTCCTACTTTGTAAATACCAATGATTGGAGAGCGTGCGTTTTCAATCTGAGTATTCTGGAATGTTCGAGCCTTGTTATTTGTTTTGTTTGGGCTCTTATTGTCTTTTTCAGTAAATGCTTGGCTTGGGTAAATCTCACTATTTGTTGGGAGTACCAAGGTGGCTTTAACCTCAAATATTGCTAGTCCATCCGATTGGCTGAATGCGTCGACTACTAGCTGACTGATAGCATTCCAATTTTGATGGGCTTCAAATGCTGATTCTTCTCTGTACTCTGTACGTATATTTTCAAATAAAACAGGTCTTTCGGACCAAGGCCAAGGTGATAGTTCTACGTCAAGGCGGTATGCCCTCTTGGTATTTTTCCACAACCAAGAGCCGTTACAAACGTTGATTAGGTACCTGGACACTAACTTCTGCCAACCGATTCGTTTCTCATAAAGCTTAATCAGCTTAACGAGAGTATCTTTGACAGTGTTTGAATTGCATTTGTATGGTTTCCGTAACTCTGAAGAGAAAGATACTGAGAAAAAGCATTCAATGTGGCTAGCTCCGAAAGGAACACTACAAAAGTCACCAGCATGTGGATTGCCGTGTGCTAGTTTTTCCGCGGTCGCACTTTCTTTAATGTTTCCCTTTGAATCATAAGCTAATGAAGCCGTTTCCATTTGCCCAAGTGCAATGCGAGATGTATATCTTAGAGGTTCTTTCGTACCATCAGGCCAAACAACAAAAAAGCAAACGTCGGAGGGGGTGATGGAGCGCTCATAAGCTAAGTTGGTTGGTAGTTCCATGATAGTTATGCCTCCGTTTGTAATGCGATATGGTTTTGATGGTACTTATAACGCCATAAAATTTTATTAGGGTCTGTCGTGTTCCCAAAAATGATAGGGTTTATGAGCCCAATAATAGGCTCGGAAAATGCGTGCTTATAGCCTCGTAATGCGTCCTTTTTTTCTACTGGTCGCTCTAGCAGATGAAATCCAACGCAAGAGGGGGTAAGCCACCGCTTCTCCCTAACGCTTCCTATCAAGTCATCAAAGCTACCCAGATGCCCCTTATAGAGCGAGAGCCATTTTCCCGTTTGTATTGGCACATATTTAACGGCGGAAGTTAAACTGTCGAATGGCTGAATGCGATGAAAGTCTGCAATAGAAATATTTGTTGCCCCTCGGGCAAGCCGTTTTGGTAGGGCTTTAATAAGGTTCATCGCGGATAAGCGGGAACTAAAAACAAAAAC
>JABXIW010000100.1 GCA_013372875.1 Gammaproteobacteria bacterium
AAAGGAGCCGAAGCTCCTTTCTTATGAACATAAAATTTAGCCTTTTAATTTAGACTCAACCCATTCGTTGATTTTGGTTTTAAGTACTGGCATCGGTAAAGAACCATCAATTAATATTTCACGATGGAATTCTCGGATATCAAACTTATCACCTAAGCGCTTTTCTGCATCGGCGCGCATATTGGATATTTCACGTTGCCCAACTTTATAAGAAACCGCTTGCCCTGGCCATGCAATATAACGCTCGACTTCCGAAACCACATCGGTATCCGCCATTGATGAGTTTTCCATCATATAATCAATCGCTTTTTGACGTGACCAACCTTTGGCATGTAAACCCGTATCTACTACCAAGCGCATAGCTCGTAGCATTTCATCACTTAAACGGCCATAGTATTGCATTGGATCGGAGAACATACCCATTTCTTTGCCGATTGACTCAGCGTAAAGCGCCCAACCTTCCGAAAAGACACTTAAGCCACCAAAACGGCGGAACATAGGCAAGCCTTCAACTTCTTGTTGTAGTGAAATTTGGAAGTGATGACCAGGCGCAGCTTCGTGAATGGATAAAGTCTCCATACCGAATTTTGGCTGGCCTTTTAAGTTAAAAGTATTCACATAGAAAATACCAGGACGCGAACCATCTGGCGTGCCTGGCATGTAAGAGGCACCAGCGGCTGACTCGGCTCGATAGGCTTCAACGGCACGAACTTCGTAGTCAGACTTAGGCTGAATATCAAACATGGACGGTAACAGTTTATTAACCTTGTCTTGTAAGTCGCGGTAGCCCTGCAGTAAGTCCTCTTCATTATCGTAATAGAACTCAGGGTTTGTCTGCACATACTTAAACCAATCGGCTAAAGTGCCTTCAAAGCCAACTTCCTTCATTACGCCTTCCATCTCGCCGCGAATACGCGCCACTTCGTTCAAACCAAACTCATGAATCTCATCAGCGGTTAAATCCGTAGTAGTAAATGTTTTAAGCTGATAATCATACCAAGCCTCGCCATTTGGGTGCTCACTCAAACCAAAAGTCGTTCTGGCCTTTGGCAAATAATCTTCTTCGATAAAGCGATGCAGCTCTTTATAAGTCGGAACCACTTTCTCGGCAATTGCTTTACTGTAGGCTTCGGTTAAGCGTTTCTTATCATCTTCAGAAAAGTCTTCAGGCATATTGGCAATAGGTTGATAGAAGACACTCTTGGTTACATCATCAACCACATGAGCTTCAAGTTGTGGTAATACTTTTTCCATCAAAGCTCTTGGTTGAGTAACTCCTTGCTCGATCCCCATTTGCATATTCTTTTTAGCTTGATCCATGATGACTGCACCACCATCAATCCGCTTTAACCAGTTGTCATAGTCTTCAACGGTCTTGAAAGGCTGGAATGATTGGCCAGAACCTAACTGAGCAAAAAAGTTGGCAATATTAGAAGATTGATTGATGGGAATTAACTCACCAGGAAACTGTTCGCCTTCTTTGCCCAGCTCCGCGTTATATAAATAAACATCATAGCTCAAGCGGTCTTGGCCAGATAACAAATCACGATCAATTTTCTTAACTTTTTCTAACCATTCTGCTGAAAATTGGCGCGTTTTTTCTTGAAACTCTGGAGATAGGAAATTGGGTAGTTTGTCGTTGTAACCCGGAATGCCTATCGCTGTGGCTTGAATAGGATTCATTGCCAAGCTAGCTTGAAAGTTGTCTTGGAATAATTTGTTGAGCTCTACCGATGCTTGCTCTGGCGTCATCTTTACTTCTTCTACCATAACCGTTTCTTTAACTTCTTCTGGTTTAGCGGTTTGGTTGGTAGCCTTTTCATCGGCTTGGTTACAAGCGACTAAAACTGAGCTTACGGCAGCAGCAATTATTAATTTTTTCATTTTCTAATTCCGATAAGTTAATTTTCCTTGATGAAGATTAGCATAATCACTTTTAAAAAAGTGATTTTGAAACAACTATTTACTAAAAAGTTGATGATTTTGCCCGCATGGTCTGACCACTTTACTTGGAAGCCAAATAGCGGTAATCTCAGAAGACTTTATTAGAGATTTGCTGTCATGACAAAACCAAACCGCCTTGCGAAAGCTGTCGCAAAAACTAAAAATCTACCAGGTTTCCTGCAAATGCCTGCCTTGAACTTTGCACTTCGCAGTACCGTAAAACTGGTGGGAACCTGTAAAGTAGAGGTCGTAAAACTCACTAATCATGAATCTGAGTTTAAGCTGGAAAACCGCAAGAAAGTCCAAAACCATATCGGCACCATTCATGCAGCAGGTATGGCATTAGTCGCTGAGACTGCCACTGGCATGGTCGTCGGCATGAATGTACCCGATGATAAGATCCCAGTGATCAAATCTATGAATATCAATTATGTCAAAAGAGCCGTTGGCGCTTTAACCGCAAAAGCCCACTTAACCGATGAGCAGATTGACAATATTCTCAATACCGAAAAAGGTGAAGTGGATGTTTCGGTAACAGTGACTGATGAAGAAGGAAAAGAACCAATAGAGGCGCAGATGATTTGGGCCTGGACTCCTAAACGCCGTTAAAATGCCTATTCGTCGTTTATACTTTGTTAAAGCTCAAACTCTATCGAGTCATTTACTAGAGTAAACTCCTCTCAATAGTTTGAGCTTTGCCTCGTCTAAACTTAGCTTAGGCATTTTAATAGAGGCACAATAATCTTGCCTCAGAATTTCAATTTGCCGCCTAAGCACTTAGCTAGTAACTTTTAAAGAACGGTAGGGCTGGAAATATACCTTACTTTGCAGCGCAGAATGTAATGGAATCTATTTGGGATTTAATATGTGTATTTCTATTCACAACAATGTACATCATGTTCTTTGCTGCCCATTCCTCTGAAGCTTTCTCGGTATTTTCTATTTTAAGAGTCTTCATGAATCTGTCTATTTCAGACCACTTAACTTCGAATTGTCCTCGTGACCACGTTTTTTCTTTAATACTTTTTAGTAAGCCTGTAGTCTGTATATACATATTTATATCAAGTTTTGGATTAGTGCAGTTATTTCAATTTTAGCATTGGTTATCAACTTTTCACCAGCCAACTTTATATCTTCTTCTGATTTATCTTTAGATAATTTATAGCGGCCTATAATCTCACTAACCTCAATCTTAAAACCAGTGATATGGTGAATTAGGCGAGCGGTTTTTTCTTCGGTTGGCTGTATCTGATAATTTGGTTTGTCTGACGGATTATCCTGTTCAAACTGCTGAGCCATCATTTCTAATATCCGATAAAGCTCATCAGGGTCTTTGGTAGTTTGACAATGGCCTTTGATATGTACTGATAAACTATTCCATGTGGGCAGCTGCTTAGTGGCATAGTCATTAGGCGAGATATAGCAATTGGGCCCATGGAAAATCACAGTAACTTTGCTATCAGCTAAATGCTCACCATGCTGATTGTTTCCTGCCAGATGACCATAGAGATAGATTTTGCCAGCGCTTTCTTCAAAGACAAGAGGCGCTTGAGTGACCTCTATTTCCCCTTGATAAGATGAAATTACCGTTGCGAACGGAAACTGTCTCATCAGCGGCGTTAGCTTTTCGAGTCTGCTTTCGAGGTGTATGGATGGTGGATACATGATTGTAGTCCTTAGTTATAGTCCTTTAATAAGTTTCAATTGTTTGAAGTTTGAATTATCAATGATGATATCAGCTTGTTGTTCGGGATTATTTTGTTGAATATAAATTTTTGAGGCGGCATGGTATCTATTTATAAACTTTGCTTTAGCTTCTTCTATGCCGCCAAGCGATTGCTCATCGCGCATAGCACCTCTATCCATAGCAACCTCAAATGAGCAATGAAGGTATATCTTGAGATCCCAATGGGGTAAGTAGTTGGGCTTAAATAAATAGGCGCCATCGGTCATAATTATTGAGTTTGAATTAATAGATTCTGGCTCTAAGTGGATATACTCATCTGTTTTTAAATCGTGAGTCGCTCTTGTTAGTTGCGGTGATAGTTGCTGAGACGCTATTAATACTTTTTCAACAAAACCTAATTCATCATAGCTGTCTTCATAATAGCCTTGTGCTGAATCTCTTCCTTGGCGATAACGAATACTAGAGTCGAAATGAAAGCCATCAATGCTAATGTGGTGGGTTTCTATAGACTGGTTATTTAAGTGCTCACTCAACCTCTGAGCAAAAGTGGTTTTGCCTGTGCCCTCAATACCATTAACGGCAACTCTTAAAGGCTTGGTTCTTTTGGAGAGTAAAACTCGGCAGTGCTGTTCTATGTCTTGAAATAATTGCTCTTGGCTATAGCTATTCATATTCTTATTATATTAACTATTTAGTGATTTATAGCGCTTTACATGGCTAAGTGCTGCTCAGAATACTGTTAAAATACACGACTTTGAGAGCGGTTGCCACCAGCAAGGATAAATGCGTTTTTATAAGTAACTATTCGTTTCTAGCAACTTTCTTTTATAAATCCGTTTCTGTATTCTTATCTGCTTAATGTTCACGAAGAGTTGATGGTATGAAATTTGGAAAAATGATAACGCACCATGGTCTTTGGCTGGGGTTGGCGGTGGCACTGGCACCGCAGTTAGAAGCCAAAGATAAGGTGATGACGCCAGAATTATTGTGGGAAGTTAAACGCGTGAGCCCATTGGGAATTAATCATGCGAAAACCCATGTATTTTATAAAGTTACAGTACCAAGCGTTAAAGATAATGATTTCAGTAGTAAGGTTTATCAAGTTTCGATTGCCGATGGTGCGACTCAGTTAGTCGAAAATTATAAAGGCCTAATGGCCGATAGAGATCTGTCTCCTGACGGTACAAAAAAATTACTACATAAGCCAGTAAAGTTGAATAAAGTGCTGGCTAAAGAAAGATATTCGAAGCTATCAAATGCTGATGCTTATGTGTTTGATGATTTGGATTATCGTCATTGGGACGAGTGGAATGATGGTAGTTTTAATCATGTCTTTTATCAGGATTTAGCGACTGAAAAGATGGTCGATATTATGCCTAATGAGCCATACTCAACCCCGCAATCGCCCTTTGGTGGGTCAGAAGATTATATTTGGGGGCCTGAAGGCAAGAATATTATCTATGTCAGTAAGAAAAAAGCTGGCACTGAGTATGTCTCAAGTACTAATACTGATATTTATCAATATAACTTAGCCAAGAAAACCACCAAAAACTTGACTCAAAACAATCTGGGTTATGATAAATATCCAGCCTTTTCATCGAAAGGCCAGTTGGCATGGCTTCAAATGAAAACACCTGGTTACGAAGCCGACAAGACTGACATCATCATCAAAGATGGCAGTAAAGATATTAATTTAACGGCACATTGGGATGGAACTGTTAATAGCTTTTTGTGGAATAAAGATGGCGACCATATTTACTTCATAGCGCCAGTTGATGGCACTCAACAATTGTTTAAAGTTGCTGTTTCGAGCAAAAGCTCAGACACGCCGAAAATCAGTCAATTGACCGAAGGGCAGTTTGATGTGAATGGAATTGTCGGCGAAGCTCAAGGAAAGGTTATTGTTACTCGCAATAGCATGAATGCGGCGAAAGAAATATATACCTTTGATAAGGTGAATAAAGCGCTAAAAGCCTTAACCCATGTTAATGATGAGTTGTATGCAGGTTTGGAATTACCAACCGTGAAAAAACGCATGGTAAAAACCAAAGACGGCAATGATATGTTGGCATGGGTTATTTACCCGCCTAACTTTAATAAAAATAAAAAATATCCGACTTTGTTATACGCTCAAGGTGGTCCGCAATCAGCCTTGTCACAATTTTACTCTTATCGTTGGAACTTCCAGTTGATGGCCTCGCAAGGCTATATCATCGTAGCGCCAAATCGCCGCGGTATGCCAGGTCATGGGGTGGATTGGAATCATGCCATCAGTAAAGATTGGGGTGGTGGCGCTATTCAGGATTATTTGGATGCCATCGATGATGTTGCAAAGGAAAAGTATGTTGATAAGGAGCGTTTAGGCGCTATTGGTGCCAGCTTTGGTGGCTACTCAGTTTTCTATCTAGCCGGTCATCACGATAAGCGCTTTAAAACCTTTATTGCTCATGATGGTGTTTTCGATTTGCGCAGCATGTATGGTACGACCGAAGAGATGTTCTTTGTCAATTACGATATCGGTGGTGCTTATTGGGATAAAGACAATCCCGCAGCTCAGAAATCCTATACAGAATTTAACCCAAGCAATTTTGTCGGAAACTGGGATACCCCAATGTTAGTAATTCATGGTGGCAAGGATTATCGGGTTCCTTTAGGGCAAGGTATCCAAGCGTTCCAGGCTGCTAAATTGCGAGGTTTGAAAAGCCGATTCTTATACTTCCCAGAAGAGAATCATTGGGTCTTAACACCGCAAAACGGTATTGTTTGGCAAAGAGAATTTTTCCGATGGTTGAAAGAAACGCTCTAGCCGATTTATACATATAAGACAAATACCTCTATTAAAAGCAGCTAACCTCACAGTTAGCTGCTTTTTTATTGAACACATGACTAATATGGCTAGGCACTCTGGGTGATATTGGTTAAAATACACGACTTTTGGGCACTTGCCTATGCAATTGCCCATGATTCTATTTAAAGTAACTGGAAAGCATTTTGGAAGTTAATCCTATCCGCGAACATTTAAAAGATATGGCTGAGCGTTTGTTGACGCTGAGGGGGTATCTTTGACTTCGATATTAAGCAAGAACGATTAGAAGAAGTTACCAAAGAGTTGGAACAGCCTGACGTTTGGAACGATCAGGAGCGCGCCCAAGCGCTAGGTCAAGAACGTGCTAAATTAGAAGCAGTGGTTGAGACCATTCTGCAATTAGAAGAAGGCATCACTGATAACCAAGATCTATTGGAAATGTCAGTGGAAGAAAACGATGCCGATTCGGTTGAGATGATTGAGGAAGAAGCGGCCGAGTTTGAAAAGAAACTGGCTAAGCTGGAATTCCGACGAATGTTCTCTGGTGAGATGGACGAGAACAATTGTTATCTTGATATTCAATCGGGTTCAGGCGGAACTGAAGCTCAAGATTGGGCAAGTATGATCTTGCGGATGTATCTACGCTGGTGTGAGTCGCGTGGCTTTAAAGTGGAAATAACCGAAGAGTCGGCAGGTGATGTGGCGGGTATTAAAAGTGCCACTATCAAGGTTGATGGCGAATATGCCTACGGTTGGTTAAGAACTGAAACCGGTGTCCATCGTTTGGTGCGTAAGTCGCCATTTGATTCTAACAGCAAGCGTCACACGTCTTTTGCCTCTGTATTTATTTATCCCGAAGTAGATGACGATATTGATATTGAGATCAACCCTGCGGATTTGAGAACCGATACATTTCGTGCATCGGGTGCAGGTGGTCAGCACGTTAACAAGACCGATTCGGCAATACGTATTACTCACTTGCCAACCAATATTGTGGTGCAGTGCCAGAACGACCGTTCTCAGCATAAAAACCGTGCCGAAGCGATGAAAATGTTAAAAGCTAAGTTGTATGAATTAGAAATTCAAAAACAACAGGCGGAGCAACAAGCGATGGAAGACGGCAAGTCTGATATTGGTTGGGGCAGTCAGATCCGATCTTATGTATTGGATCAATCAAGAATTAAAGATTTAAGAACAGGTCATGAATCATCTAATACCCAAGCAGTGTTGGATGGCGATCTCGACTCGTTCATAGAGGCCAGCCTTAAAGCTGGCGTTTAGAGCGCTTTTTCGTCACGATTGCGGCGTTAAAAGCTAAATTAAAACTGCTCATTTACTCAAGTAAACTGCGCTTTTTAATTTCACTTTTGCCTAGCTCTCGTTTAGCAAAAGCACTCTAAAGAAGTAATTTTAAAGTAGTAAAAGTTATCATCATAGTGATGAAAGAGGTGAAACAAAAAACATGAGCAATCAAGAAACCCAAGTAGTTGACGTTAACGAGCAAATTACACTTCGTAAGCAAAAGTTGGCGGACAAACGAAAACAGGGTATTGCCTTCCCGAATGACTTCCGACGCGATGCGGTTGCCGCCGATGTGGTAGCTGAGTTTGGCGAAATTGAAAAAGCTGAGCTGGAAGAAATTGGTAAGAAGGTTAAGGTTGCTGGCCGTATTATGCTGTTCCGCAATATGGGTAAAGCGTCTTTTATCACCATTCAAGATATGTCAGGCCGTATTCAATCATACGTGCGTAAAGACCAAGTTGGCGATGAAGTTTATGATGATTTCAAAACTTGGGATATTGGTGACATCGTTGGCATTGAAGGTACTGTGTTCAAAACCAATAAAGGCGAGCTTTCGGTAAAAGCGTCGTCTATTAAGTTATTAACTAAGTCTCTGCGTCCACTTCCTGATAAATGGGGCGGTCTTGCCGATCAAGAAACTCGCTACCGTCAACGTTATGTGGACTTAATTGTGAATGAAGATTCGCGTGCGACTTTCGTGGCGCGCTCAAAAGTAGTTAAAGCCATTCGTGATTTTTTAGAAGAGCGTGATTTCTTAGAAGTTGAAACGCCAATGATGCATGTGATCCCAGGCGGTGCGACGGCGCGTCCATTTGAAACACATCATAATGCGTTGGATATGCCGTTATTCTTGCGTGTAGCGCCAGAGCTTTATTTGAAGCGTTTGGTGG
>JABXIW010000007.1 GCA_013372875.1 Gammaproteobacteria bacterium
GGCGCGGTTGGATCAAAGCCTGCCTTAATGCGCATTTTCTTACCACTTTTCAAGCGCTCAATTAACTCTTCTTCGACCAGTATTTCGTCTGAACCACGCTTGATTTCAGCTAATGCTTTGTCAAAATCTGTCATCTTTTCCTCAATCTTGGATCTTTGGGCTGTTTTTATCGGATTGGCGACTGATAAATGCTTGTACCATATTTGCTACAGAGCCATTCAGAGCGCTATTTGCCTTAATTCGGCAAGGATAAACGATATTGCACAGGATGCAATGAAATAATGTGCATTAGTACTAGAATTTTTACTCGATTAGCGCTATAAAATAGCAAGTTTTTCACATTTTTTAACAAAATAGCTTAAAACAAGCGTTTAATTGCCATTTTACAATTGATCATTCGGGGAACAATGGTTATTGTGATGGCGCTTTGAATAAGCTGTAAATATTTCTGACAACCTCTGATCGTGCCAGCTTGCTGGTGGAAGTGACATTGATGATTAACAAAGATTTCAAAAACTTGAGTCGTAAGAAGAGCCTTTTTGCTCCTAAAAAGCGTTCTAAAAAGCCACTATTTGTCATGGTACTCGCTGCCGTTTCGATGGTTTCGGCTTACGCCTATTTAAAATCTCCTAGCGATCTAAGCACTTCAGAAGTTGAAACACTGGCTTTAATGCCAGTTACTGAGCAAGACTCAATTCAAGAGCTGCCGATTGCTAAAAATGCTTTGGCGTTGGATATTGCAGCCGCCGATACTGAAGCTGCAACCTTGCTTACTCAAATCATTGAGCCAGAAACCGTTATTCCAACAACCAAGTGGAACAGCGTCGAAGTCAAAAAAGGCGATACTCTAGCGAAAATATTCCAGAATCAAGGTTATAGCGCTTCAGACTTACACTACTTAATGAAGTCTGGCGATGATATTAAGGTGCTAAAGAAAATTCGTCCTGGTCACACGATCGAGTTTGCTCAAACCGAAGGCCAAGAAGGTTTTGAAAGCCTGCGTTACCCTTATAGCTTGAGCGAAACATTGGTTATCAATAAAACCGCCGACAAAGAATTCGCGACAGAGATCGAGCAAAAAGAAATTAGTTATCAACAGCGCTTTGCCACTGCAACGATCAATTCAAGTTTTTATAACGCAGGAATTGATGCGGGCTTACCTGATGGTGTCATTATGGAATTAGCGGGCGTTTTTGAATATGACATCGACTTTGCCTTAGAAATTCGCAAGGGCGACTCTTTTGCGGTTTTATATCAAGAAAAGTTTATTGATGGTGAAAAAGTTGGTTATGGCGACATCTTGTCAGCCGAGTTCACCAATCAAGGTGACCAATATGCTGCCGTTCAATATACCGATGAAAAAGGCCGCACTGCCTATTACACTCCTGAAGGCAAAGCCTTACGCAAGTCCTTCTTACGCGCACCGCTAAAATTCAACTACGTTAGTTCGAACTTTAACCCTAAGCGTTTTCATCCGATCCAAAAACGCGTCAAGCCACATCGTGGCGTTGACTATCGTGCCGCAACAGGCACCCCAGTTCGTGCTTCTGGCGATGGCCGCGTAGTTCGTTCTTCTTATGATAAATACAATGGTCATCATGTGTTTGTACAGCATGGCAACAACATTGTGACTAAGTACTTACACTTCTCCAAACGCCGTGTTAAAAAGGGTGAGCGCGTCAAACAAGGCCAAATTATTGGTTATGTTGGCAATACCGGGATGTCGCAAGCACCGCACCTACATTACGAATTTGTGGTTAATGGAGTTCACCGCAATCCGCGCACGGTTAAACTACCGCATGCAGCGCCAGTAGCTAAAAAAGAACTGCCTAGATTTAAAGAGCAGACCAAAGACTTGATTTCACAACTGGAATTCCAACGTGTGGAACATTTTGCTCGCTTGAATCTAAATCCAGAAAGCACTAAATTAAAGCAATAATTTAGTCACACACAAAATCTTATGGCTTATTTTATTGGACTGATGTCAGGCACCAGTGTGGATGGCATTGATGCTGTGGTGTGTGCTATTGATTCCGATATCAAGAATAATAAGGTGCGCTTGGTCGAATCCTTATGTTTCCCTATTCCGCTAAAACTCCAAAGCTCCATTCATCAGATTGCTAATAAACATTATCAAGCTGATCCGATTGAAATGATGGGACATTTAGATGTGGAAATTGGTCAACTGCTTTCCAACGCAGTAGATGCTTTACTCGACAAAGCCAAATTAAGTGCCGAGCAAATTACCGCGATTGGCTCACACGGCCAAACCATTCGCCATATTCCTGAACACCATCAAGCCTTTACTCTGCAAATTGGCGATCCCAATATCATTGCCGCTAACACAGGGATAGATACGGTTGCCGACTTTAGAAGACGTGATATGGCTTTTGGTGGTCAAGGCGCGCCTTTAGTGCCAGCCTTCCATCAAATGGTTTTTGCTGATTCGGATACAAATCGCGTGATTGCCAATCTTGGCGGCATCGCCAATATCTCGGTTTTAGCCGATAGTAGCGAAGTAATTGGCTATGATACAGGGCCTGCCAATACCCTAATGGATCAATGGATCAAGAAACATCTTGATAAGGATTTTGATCTGAATGGTGATTGGGCCAAAAGCGGTCAATTAGATAATAATTTATTAGAAGCCATGCTGGCCGATCCCTACTTTTCGCAACAAGCACCCAAAAGCACTGGCCGTGAATATTTTAATCTCGAATGGCTAGCTCAATTCAAGCCCGAAGCATATCCGCCAGAAGATGTGCAAAGAACCTTGTTAGAATTAACCGCGCAAACCCTAGCTGATGCGATTGATGGTCATCTAGATCAAGGTGAAATTTATTTATGTGGTGGCGGTGCCCATAACGATTATCTAGTCGAGCGTATCAAAACCTTGATCCCAAAGTTCACTATCGATTCCACTTATGCTTTGGGCATTGATCCCGATTGGGTCGAAGCCTCAGCTTTTGCTTGGCTGGCTTATCGCACTATTAATCGCCTGCCAGGCAACCTAGAATCGGTTACTGGTGCTTCCGAAGCCACTATTTTAGGCGCCATCTACCCGACAGCCAAAAAGTTGTAAGTCTTATATCTTATTGCTTTTAAACGTTTTTATTGAAAGTGTCCTGATGCTTTCGCATTGCTGTCGTGGTTTATGCCATAATAATTTTTCACACTAGGTTCCAACAAACAACGCTAACGACAAAGTTATTTAAAGCTATGTTAATTAAGAAATTAAGGTTACAAAGAGGCTGGTCGCAAGAGCAACTCGCAGAAATCAGCGGTTTAAGCTCAAGAACCATCCAAAGGATCGAGCGTGGTGAAAATGCCAGCTTAGAAACCCTAAAATCGTTAGCGTCTGTTTTTGAAGTCGATGTGTCAGATTTAACTGACCATTATAAAATTCAAGAGCATGAGGAACCCGTGATGCAAGACGATACCAAACTCACCTATGACGAAGCCAAAGCCATAGAAGAGGTCAAAGAAATTAAAGGCTTTTATTTACACTTAGGGGTATTTATTTTCTTGGTACCTTTTCTTATTGGAATTAACCTTTTAACCAGCCCGCAATACCATTGGTTTTGGTGGCCAATCTTAGGACTATCATTCGGGCTAGTCGCACATGGAGTCAGTCTATTTGTAAACTCCAGCGCTTTCGGTGCGAACTGGGAAAAGCGCCAGATTGAAAAACGACTGGGGCGAAAACTATAACGCTTCATAATTAAATACAGATCTAGGCGCTATCATCAGCGCCTTTTCTTTGCCCTTGCAACGCCTATCACTCCAATTTTAGCAGCTTAGAGCCCTCTCTCAGTACGCCAAAGCCCTGACATTATCCTAGCTATCTTATTGATTTTATTAAGCTGTCAGTATTATTTCGTTAGTTTGGCGTGGTAACTGTGATACTATTTCGCAACACTTAGGTTCCAACAGACACTAACGCAAAATAAGATGTTAATTAAGAAATTACGACTTCAAAAAAGCTGGTCTCAAGAGCAACTTGCAGATATTAGCGGTTTAAGTACTCGCACCATTCAGCGCATCGAACGTGGTGAAAATGCTAGTTACGAAACTCTAAAATCTCTAGCGTCAGTGTTTGAAATTGATGTTACTGAACTCACAGAACATTACCTACTTCAACGCAAAGAGGAACCTATTATGCAAGCAGATACTAAGCTCACCTATGACGAAGCAAAGGCCATTGAGAAAGTAAAAGAAATCAAAGGGCTTTATATCCACTTAATTATTTTCGCTTTAGTCATTTCAGCCCTGTGGATCCTAAACTTAACGACCTCGCCGCGTGTTATCTGGGCTTGGTGGCCGACATTCGGTTGGGGCATTGGTGTTGCTGGTCACGCCATAGGCGTTTTAGACTTACCGTTTCTGTTCGGCGCTGAATGGGAAAAGAAGCAGATTGAAAAAAGACTAGGAAGGAAACTGTAATTCATTAATCCGTTAGTTCAATTAAATCGCCAGGCTCACAATCAAGAGCCTGGCAAATTGCCACCAAAGTAGTAAATCTAATGGCTCTCGCTTTACCATTTTTCAGTTTGCATAGATTGGCGTAACTGATACCTACTCTTTTCGAGAGCTCAACTAAAGTCATGCTTTTCCTCAAAAGCAACAAATCCAAGTTTATTTTAACGATTCTAGACATTTAGAAGTGTTTGAGTCTTAATTTATACTCATTATATATTGTTTTACGATACAAATATATTGATAAACGATATATTTGATGATTTAATTAATAAAAATCACCAAACCACATATATCATGAGTATCGACATAACCTTTATTTTCTTTTTTGTAGGGATCTTCGCTATCCTAATGGGATTTCTTTGCTATTACCTTGGCAAGAGAAAAACTGAAAATCCTGTAATTGCAGGCGTCCTAGGTTTCTTTTTATCTTTTATCCCAATTTTAGGATTAATCTATTTGATTATTCTTGTGGTAAAAAACGACGTCGATACGGTATAAAAACTTCAGACACAAAAAAGGCGCTAACTCATTAAGAGCAGCGCCTTTTTTATTTGGTGTCTTAAAAAATAATCGCTAAATTACTTTAAAGAACGGCTACCAAAACGCTTACGGAAGCGGTCAACACGGCCACCAGTATCAAGCATTTTTTGCTTACCAGTGAAGAATGGGTGACAAGCTGAACATACGTCCAAGTTCAAGTCGCCGCCAGTTGAACCAACTTCAATTACGTTGCCGCAGCTGCAAGTTGCTTTGATAGTTTTGTATTCTGGATGGATATCAGTTTTCATAGTCTTAGATCTCATTTTGGGAATCGCCATCTGGGCTATAAAGTCTGCATTTATTGAACAGGCTTTATGCCAAACACGATTCGAGTACTTTCAAATTCGAGCGGCGATCATACGCTTGAGCTACAGCAAGATCAAGTGTTTAGATATTAAGCTGCTGTAAGCAAGAATAAAAAAAGCGGTCAAAGACCGCTTTCAAGGTATAACTTATTGTTATTATTAGTATTTATTTTTAATTTTATTCGTCCGGCTTAGTCTTTGCTCATATCAAATAAAGACATTAGCGCTACTAATAATGCTGCAGCACCTACCATATAACCGATGTTATGCATGATTTCGCCTACTACACCACCTAAACCTAATAGGTTATCGATTGGGTATAAAGCTGTAGAAGCCATCAAGAATGCGATAGCTGAAATCAAGAAACGACGCGACTCGCCGCCAGAAACGTTTAAGAAGCCTACTACTAAGCCAATAACTACTAATAAAGCAGCGAACCAGCTTACGTCAACAAAAGCACCTACTACTGCAAGCACCAAGCCTACTAAAAACGCAATACTACCGATTTTCATATGTCACCCCCAAGTCTTTTTGATGTAGTAGTATTTTTGGTACATACATACATCTTGTGTTTGTTTTTTGTACAATTAGCAAATATTGTTGCTGAGCTAAGACTATCAGACTTTTTTCTAATCACTAGTCGTACCAGTTGCAAAATATTTCAACGCTTTGGGTTGCCTCTTTAATTAAGTCTCCTTATGCTTGTGCCAATAACAAAAAAACACCTAAATCTTCCATGAGCAAACCACCCCAGCTGGTTCAAGTCGCAGTGCCCATTCCGCTGCGCCGCCTGTTTGATTATCAATTTCATGATAATCAAAAGCCAGTGATTGGTGGTCGTGTTTTGGTGCCATTTGGTAAGCAACAGTTGGTGGCTTATGTGGTCGGTTTTAGCGCCGATTCTGACTACCAGCTCAATAAAATAAAACATATCGCCAAAGTTATCGATGACAAACCCATTATGGATGATGAGTTGTTTGGTTTTATTAAATGGGCAGCCCAATACTATCAACATCCCATTGGCGAAGTGTTTAACAGCTGCCTGCCGAGTTTAATTGGCAAAGGCGAAACTGCGGAATTAGCCCCTGAGATCTATTGGCACTTGACTCAACTGGGCAAAGAAGCTGAGCCTAAAGCCAATGCCATCAAGCAAGTGGCTCTATTAAAACTGGCTAAAGCCCATCAAAACCAACTCAATCCTGAACTATTAAAGTTGCATAATTTCGCGCCAGCGGATCTTAAACCGCTGATCAATAAAGATTGGTTTGAGCCAAAACACAAAGATTTGAACAGCGGCTTTATTCAACCTCAGGTTTTGCCAAGCGAGTTTGAACCCAATAAAGAACAGCATCAAGCCTTGGCTCAAATCTATGCCAAGAAAGATCAGTTCCAACCTTTTTTATTAGATGGTGTCACCTCAAGCGGCAAAACCGAAGTTTATCTGCGCGCCATTGCCCAACAACTAGAGTCGGGCAAGCAGGTATTGGTACTAGTGCCTGAAATTGGCTTGACGCCACAAACAGTACAAAGATTTCAGGCTCGCTTTCACTGCAATATCGCCATGCTGCACTCGGGCATGACTGATAAACAGCGCTTGAATGAATGGCTTAAAGCGAAGCAAGGACTTACTTCAATTATCATTGGCACTCGCTCTGCCCTCTTTACTCCTTTTAAAGATCTGGGGCTTATCGTCATTGATGAAGAACATGATCTTTCCTTTAAGCAACAAGAAGGCTTCCGTTATTCAGCGCGCGATTTAGCTTTAGTTCGCGCCAACAATTTAAAGATCCCCATTATTATGGGCTCAGCTACTCCTTCAATGGAATCGCAATATAATGTGGTTAATGGGCGTTTTGAGCGCTTAACTTTGAGTCGTCGTGCGGGCAATGCTAAAGCACCACACAGTAAGATTTTTGATGTTCGCCAACGGCCGCTCAATGAAGGTATTTCAAAACCGCTCAAGGAACACATCGAAAGTCATTTAGCCAAAGGCCAGCAATGCCTAGTCTTTCTAAACCGTCGCGGTTATGCACCCAGTATTTTATGCCATGACTGCGGCTGGATTGCTGAATGTAATCGTTGCGATCGCAACATGACTTATCATCAGCAACTAAAACGACTGCACTGCCATCATTGCGATCGCCAAGTATTTTTGCCAAAACAATGCCCCAGCTGTCAGTCGGACCAGCTTTTGCCCATTGGTTTAGGCACGGAGCGTTTGGCTGAAGCACTGAGCAGCATGTTCCCCAAGCATCAGGTCATTCGTGTGGATCGCGACTCCACTCGCCGCAAAGACTCGATGCAAACCATTGTCGAGCAAATCAAGCAAGGTGAAGCAGATATTATCGTGGGCACTCAAATGTTGGCCAAAGGCCATCATTTCCCTAATTTAACCTTGGTGGCTGTGATTGATATTGATGGATGCTTGTTTAGTGCCGACTTTAGGGCTACAGAAAGAACCGCACAATTGTTGACACAAGTGGCTGGCCGCGCTGGCCGTGGCGACGCTAAAGGTGAGATTGTCATTCAAAGCCACCACCCCGATCATCCGCTATTGGTCAACCTATTTACCCAAAATTATCAACAACTTAGCGATCAAATGCTGGCCGAACGTAAAACCGCTAACTTGCCACCCTACTCTGCACAAGTATTAATCCGTTCGCAAGCGAATCAGATCGCCAAGCCGATGGAGTTTTTGCAAGATATGGCTAATATCTTAAATCAATATCCACAATTACAAGTGTATGGCCCTTACCCTGCTCCTATGATCAAACGCGCGGGAAAAATGCGCGCTCACTTATTACTACAAGCTGATGACAAGCAAACCATTCAAAAGATCCTGAATGCAGCATTGCCCGTTATTGAAGAACAAAAATCCGCCAAAAGCGTCCGCTGGTCGATTGACGTTGATCCGCAAGAAGTGTTTTAAACTTCTTTACTGGATTATTACTCTTTCTGGGTTGGTCTAACTGCAGTTTATGGCTAGAATAGCTTTATTAGCAGCACATAAACTATAACAACAGCAAAATGCATTTTCATAAAGTCGCAACTCGTAAAACCAATAGCCGCAAAAACACGCGCAAAAATACTCGAACGCCGCGTAACAAGGCGGCTGCGAAGAAACAGTCCTCGCCAATTTTATTTTTCTTTAGCGGCATAGTTCTCACATTAGTGGGCGTTGGCGTTTGGGCTTATATGAAAAAACCTGAGCTTATTCAGGAGCTTATCCCCGAAAAAACGCAAACCGAACAAGTTGCTAATACCAATACTGCTGAAAAGCCAGCTCAAAAACCTGCTAAAGAAATCACTAAAAACAATGACGAGCAATTGGATTACCATCAGATGCTCACTAATAAAGAGCTGGAAGTGGAAAAAGATCCAACCGTAACCGCTAGCAGCAGTAAACGCTATGTGATGCAGTGCGGCGCATCAAAAGTCTTAGAACAAGCCGAAGCCATGAAAGCACAAATTGCTTTTATGGGCTTACAAGCTGAAGTTAGCGAAAAGGACGGCTGGTATCGTGTACGTCTAGGGCCTTATAGCTCAAAACGCGCCGCCGAAAGCGATCGTCATAAACTGCAAAATAACGATTTTAATGATTGTAGGATTTGGTAAGAAAGGATACTCTAATGGGCCAGTATGGAAAAACAATAAAAATTTACTTATCGGATGGAAGCCCGTCTGGGTTGCGTCATGTTGAAATTGCTAATTGGTCAGGACAGGCACTTGCTTGCCCTAGAGTAAGAATTTCAGAGCTAAGTAGTTGGGATGAATCAAAAAGACCAGGAGTATATTTTCTATTAGAAAATATTAACTCTGGAAGCCGTAAACTAGCCTATATTGGCGAGTCTGAAGATGTTTACTCAAGGTTGATAGCGCATGATAGGCAAAAAGATTTTTGGTCAGAAGTTATTATTTTTACAAGCAAAGACGAAAACCTCACTAAAGGCCATATAAAATATTTAGAATCTCAAATTGTTCAACAAAGTAGAGATGCAGATAGGTATGAGTTAGAAAATAGCAATACCCCTACTAAGTCAAACTTACCCAGAGCCGATATGTCAGCCATGGAAGAATTTATAGACAATATTAAATTAGTATTAGGCAGCCTAGGCCATCCAATTTTACAAAGCTTAGAGTCTAATCAACCTGTAACATCCAACCCACAGTCTCTGCTAGATTACGATTTTAATTTTGAGGTTAATAGTCTTAAAGCGAGCGGCAGAATGACTGACAGTGGTTTTCTATTAAAAAAAGGCTCGCAAATAGCCATAAAATCCTATAACAGTATGCCTGGCAAAACTAAGCTAATTAAGGAAAATTTATTACAAGAAGGTATCCTGATAAAGCATGAAGATTTTTTAATGTTAAATGAAGATTATCTTTTAAGCTCTTCTTCTTATGCAGCATCAATAGTAGCTGGCAATAGTAGAAGTGGTCCTCAAAGCTGGAAAACAATAAATGGCAAAACTTTAAAGGAAGTGGAAGAGAGCCTACTAAGCCATTAACATCCTTAAAATAAGCAATTTATTAATAGTATTATCTTGAATTAACTCTTCCCCCCCCCCACATATCTCCTAACCCCTAAAATAAGCTTATTTTAAAATAGGTAATTAGAATGCAACAATATCGTGGAACCACCATTCTATCGGTGCGCCGTAATGGCAAGGTCGTGATCGGTGGCGATGGCCAAGTATCCCTTGGCAATACCATTATGAAAGGTAACGCGCGCAAAGTTCGCCGTTTATACAACGGACAAGTTATCGCTGGCTTTGCCGGCGGTACAGCCGATGCCTTTACCCTTTTCGAGCGTTTCGAAGCAAAATTAGAATCTCATGGCGGCAAATTAATGCGCGCTGCGGTGGAGTTAGCCAAAGACTGGCGTACTGACCGAGCTCTGCGCAAATTAGAAGCTTTATTGGCGGTAGCCGATAAAGAACACTCTTTAATCATTACTGGTAATGGTGACGTGATCCAGCCTGAGAATGATTTAATTGCTATTGGCTCTGGCGGCGCTTTCGCCCAATCAGCAGCTAGCGCTTTATTACAAAAAACCGATTTAGATGCTCGTGAAATCGTAGAAACTGGCTTAACCATTGCTGGCGATATCTGTATCTATACCAATCACAACCAAACAATCGAAGAACTAACTTTTTGAGGTCTTTTGAGCTGATTTCGTCGTCAAAGGTGTGGCTCATGTATAGCTTATACACTACACCATCCTTTTCCTCGAACTAAACTCAAAATCCTATCAAAAAAACAAATACAGTCATTCCCGCGCAGGCGGGAATCTAGAAAGAAGAGAAAAAATTATGTCTATGACTCCTCGTGAAATCGTACACGAATTAGATAAACATATTGTTGGCCAATCTGGCGCTAAGCGCTCTGTTGCCATTGCCTTGCGTAACCGCTGGCGTCGTATGCAAGTTTCAGAAGGCTTGCGTAACGAAATTACTCCTAAGAACATTTTAATGATTGGCCCAACAGGTGTGGGTAAAACTGAAATTGCACGCCGTTTAGCTAAACTCGCCAATGCGCCATTTATTAAAATTGAAGCGACTAAATTTACTGAAGTTGGCTATGTTGGTCGTGACGTCGAATCGATTATTCGCGACTTAGTCGATGCGTCATACAAAATGATGCGCGAGCAAGAAATGGCCAAGCAAGAAAACCGTGCCATGGATGCGGCGGAAGAAAAAGTATTAGACGCTTTATTGCCGCCAGCACGCTCAAGTGCAACTGATTCTCCTTGGGATGATGAAGATAAGCCCGCAGAAGACTCATCAGCGCGCCAAGTATTCCGTAAGAAGCTGCGCCAAGGCGACTTAGACGATCGCGAAATCGAAATTGATGTCGCCCAAGCTGCCGTTGGGATCGATATTATGGCGCCTCCTGGCATGGAAGATATGACTAGCCAGTTACAGTCTATGTTCCAGAACATGACGCCATCAAAAACGAAAAAGCGTAAGTTGAAAGTTAAAGATGCCATGAAACTATTGGCGGAAGAAGAAGCGGCGAA
>JABXIW010000048.1 GCA_013372875.1 Gammaproteobacteria bacterium
AACGGTACTGGCTGGCGTGCGCAAAAACTTGAGCGTCGTGATATTGGTGGTAAAACTGGTACGACTAACGATTCAAAAGACGCATGGTACAACGGTTATGGTCCGGGCGTGGTTGCGATTGCATGGGTGGGCTTCGATGATCACTCACGCGCGTTAGGCCGCACGACGGTGAACAGCAATTTGGGTCAAGGCCAAGTATCTGGTGCTGAATCAGGAGCGAAAACAGCAGAGCCAGCATGGATTGACTTTATGCAAGTAGCATTGGAAGGCAAGCCAGAACAAGGCAAGAATATTCCAGATGACATCGTGCGCGTTCGCATCGATCGCAACAGCGGTCTGCTGACTCATAAAGTCGATAGCACGTCCATGTTTGAATACTTTGAGAAAGGCACGGAGCCAACCGAATACGTTGGTAACAGCCTCGAAGACAGCATTTATTCAAGCGGTTCTGGTGGCACAACGGAAGAGTTGTTCTAAACCAAACGAAAGAAAAGATAAGGGGAGAGCGTTGGCTCTCCCCTTTTTTATAACGTTAAGCAGCCATAGAAGATGGCTGCGACTCTAGAATTGCTTTGATTTTCGCTGCTAATGCTTCAAAACGAGCACGCAACGGAGAGCCTGGGCGGTACGCCAAAACAATGCTGCGTGAAGGCGTAGGGTTGACGGCAGGAATGTAGCAAACGCCATCTTTTTGTTTTTCGGCTGGAATAGAAAGCTGAGGCAACAAAGTAATACCCGCTCCCGCAGCAACCATATTACGCAAAGTTTCTAAACTGGTGGCTTTAAAGCGCTCATCATCTTTTGCTCCTGCCGCAAAGCAGAAACCTAACGCTTGGTCGCGTAAGCAATGTCCATCACCTAAAGCCAGCACGGTCTTCCCATTGAGCTCCAACATATCAACCTGGTCGAGCTGTGCCCATTCATGACCACATGGTACGGCAACACTAAGCGGTTCGTTGTACACTTCAATCTCTTTAAATGGGGCAGTTTCCGCCACAGAAGCCAATACCAAACAGTCCAGCTTCCCTTCCTCTAGCTGACGAACCAACTGATGAGTTTGAGCTTCATGCAGGAACAGCTCAAGCTCAGGGAACTCTTCTTTCAGCTGTGGAAGAATTTTAGGCAATAAATACGGCCCAACCGTCGGAATAAAACCGATGTGCATTGGACCGGTCATCGCCCCACTCTGTCCGCTGGCCATATCTTTAAAGGTTTTCACCTCACTCAGAATGCGTTTAGCTTGATCCACCAGCTGTAAGCCAGAGTCGGTGAACAACACTCGGCGGCTGCTTCTTTCTAACAATGCCGTGCCGAGTTCATCTTCCAGCTTACGTATTTGACCACTAAGCGTTGGCTGACTGACAAAACACGCCTCTGCCGCTTTGCGAAAATGCTTGTGCTCCGCCAGTGCGACTAAGTACTCAAAATCCCGAATATTCATAACACACGATTCGCTTCTATTTGATGATAGTCAATGTCTATCAAAACCATAGCATCAAACGATTAGAGCTATCAAAGGATTTTTACAATAATGGGCTCAACAAAACGAAACAGAGCCAAACGACAAGTCACGCTCTAAACGCTTCACTCGAATATTTTAAAGGAATCAATATGTTTGTATCTAAAGAAGGTCAAAACGTACCACAGGTTACTTTCCCGACTCGCCAAGGTGATACTTGGGTGAACGTTACCTCGGATGATCTATTCAAAGGTAAAACCGTGATCGTATTCAGTTTGCCTGGAGCGTTTACACCGACTTGTTCTTCTAGCCACTTACCTCGTTACAATGAGCTATTCCCTGTGTTCAAAGAACACGGTGTTGATGAAATTTTGTGTATTTCGGTAAACGACACATTCGTTATGAACGCGTGGAAACACGACCAAGAAGCCGAGCACATCACCTTTATTCCAGATGGTAATGGAGAGTTCACCGATGGCATGGGCATGCTCGTGGACAAAAATGACATCGGCTTTGGTAAACGTTCCTGGCGTTACAGCATGTTGGTAAAAGATGGTGTGATTGAGAAGATGTTTATCGAACCAAATGAGCCAGGAGACCCGTTCAAAGTATCGGATGCCGACACTATGCTGAACTACATCGCACCAGAGTACAGAACTCAGGAATCGATCACTGTATTTACCAAGCCTGGTTGTCCTTTCTGTATGAAAGCCAAACAAAATTTGATTGAGCACGGTCTTCAATATGAAGAAGTAATTTTGGGGAAAGATGCAACTTCCGTCAGTCTTCGTGCTATTACAGGCCGTACGACCGTCCCGCAAGTATTCATCGGCGGTAAACACATCGGTGGTAGCGAAGAGCTAGAAACTTATCTAGGCTAACCTGTCCATAGCCTACACCCTCGGTCTCCGGCGTCTTTGACTCGGAGGCCACCCTGGCTCTTCCCGCTCAAATCTTAGTTCTTAAATCGTTCTACTACCTGAATCAACGATTTTAAATACAACATTTTTTGTTCATCATAACGTCTCGTTTCTATTCCCAAGCCAAATACAAAAAACCTCGCAGATACGAGGCTTTTTTCTGGACTAGAGTTTCATGGATTACATCATCGCATAACGACTCACTAGCACAATCGCGGTGAACCCAATGGTGAAAAATCCCCCGGCAAGTCCTAGTGCTACTCTCAGTTCTGTCGACATTATCTTTTCCTATTTTCGGCTGACGCGGCACCATACACCAGTTACGTGCTACAGAATTTCATCCAAGCTAATTTTCCATTTTTGGGTCCGTACCACCTAACAAGCGCACATGGTAAAGCCTATTCCTCTTCTGCTAATCTTGGGCAAGTTGAATTGAGGTAAACATCATGGCTTGTCGTAGCTGCCAAGAACATTGGTTTTGGAAAAAGATCGGTCGTTGTCAACGATGCATGGATCAATTGACCGTACTTTCAGTTGTGTGTTGGATCATTTGGTGGTTTGCTTTTCGCGATCATCCACAAAGCATTGAATCGATCGCCCTGATCTTTGCGGGCTTTGCATTTAACATTTTATTGTTTCTGCACTTATGGATGCGTTTTGTCATCTTGCCGTGGCAGCGTCGTCG
>JABXIW010000369.1 GCA_013372875.1 Gammaproteobacteria bacterium
AGCACGTCCCTTCTAAGGATGTGGTCATTGGTTCGAATCCAATAGGGCGTGCCATTTATTCTAAAAAGCCCCGATAACTCTTTGAGTTGTCGGGGCTTTGTCGTTTTAGAACATTCGATATTAATCGCTACGTCACCTACAACTTTTGACTGAGATTATAGCTATTGCAATCTCTAGCAATTAACATGAGCTCATATTAGTTGCTTTCCTGTTTATCTTTATGCCTGCCACGTCTAGATTTTATGAACAACACGCAGATTGTTTAGCGGAGCAATACACTTCGCTCAAGTTTGAGGATGTCCACGCGAGCTGGAGAGCTTTCTGGCCTCAAGCCAGAGATCGCGTCTTAGATGTTGGGGCTGGCTCTGGTCGAGACGCTAAATGGATGGCTGAACATGGATGTGAAGTTATTGCGATTGAACCTGCTCAAGCGCTTCTGAGATTTGGTAAGTCTTACTGTGGTGATTCAGTTACTTGGCTTGAAGATGGGTTACCTAAGCTTGAGAAAGTCATTAATCTTGGCTTTCGCTTCGATTTAATTCTTGTTAGTGCGGTATGGATGCATCTTGCGCCTACGCACCGTGAACGCGCATTTCGCAAACTTGCGAATTTGCTAGCGCCCAATGGTCGATTGGTGATTAGCCTTCGTCACGGTGACTTTTCTGACGGTCGTAAAGCTTATCCGGTATCGGTTGAAGAGCTTGAAAAGTTTGCAAAGAATAGCGCGTTAATGGTGAGAAACGTATCTCTCGATGATGACCAGTTACAGCGAACAGGTGTATCTTGGCAAACTGTAGTTATGTCTTTGCCTGATGATGGTTCTGGTGATCTGAATAAGGTTCGTCACATTATCGTGAATGATTTCAAATCGGCTACCTATAAACTCGCACTACTGCGTACTTTACTACGAATTGCAGATGCTCATTCTGGTGCAGTGGTTGATCGTAGTGACGGTAAAGTTGCCATCCCATTAGGATTAGTCGGCTTATATTGGATTCGTCAATTTAAGCGTTTAATCGATAAAGAGAACATCCAGCAGAACTCGAACTCGTCTAAAGGACTAGGATTTATCAAGCCGGAAGGTTGGGGTAGACTTTCCCATTTAAGTCCTGATGATCTTGCTATAGGCGCGACATTTTTTGGTGAAGATGCAGTGGCGCTGGATAAAGCAATAAAAGACAGCTTAAAAACCATAAAAGATGACCCCGTCACCTTTACCTATCAAGGTGATAAATCAAACCCTTACTTTGAAATGATTCGTTCAGCTAAGAAGCCAAAAAGTTCAATTGTTGTGGATAGCGAGTTCCTCAAAAGTTATGGGCTGTTTGTGTTGGATGAAAGCCTTTGGGATTGTTTTCGATTGTATAACTCTTGGATTGAGCCGCTGGTGGTCAACCAGTGGATTATGGAAATGCAACGATTTCGGTCTAATCAAGAGCGGGGTATTCCACTGCAAACGTATCACGATTGTTTGGTCTGGATTGATAAAGACCATGATACGCGAGTGGTGCGAAAGAGAATTGAACAGTTGAAGCTCAGCCATTGCGACATTGTCAGTGTATGGAGTGGAAGCAAATTACGAAATGAGTATCACGTTGATCACTGTTTGCCTTTTGCTTATTGGCCTAACAATGATAAGTGGAACTTGCTACCAACTTCTAAGGCTGAAAACCTGAACAAACGTGATCGTATTCCTGCTAGCTATCGATTAAACGCATCTAAGCCGCGAATTTTGGATTGGTGGCAGCTAGCTTGGGGAGAGACGGATAGTTTGAGTCGGATATTTTTTACCGAGGCTTCATTGTCGCTACCTAATGTACCTGCATCTTGCCAAGATTTTGAGCATGTCTTTGAAGCGATGGGTTTACAAATTCGTGGTGTTAAAAGTCGCCTTTGTATCGCGGAATGGTAATATCTCGTTTGCTATTACCTCGTGATAAATGAAGTTTGATTGGTAACTAACAAAAAAGCGCTGATTAACCAGCGCTTTTTCATTTACTAAGGGCATTACATCTTTTTAAAGATGATGGAGGTGTTGATGCCGCCAAAGGCGAAGTTGTTACTCATCAAATATTTCACGTCCAGCTCTCGGCCTTGTCCGGCAATGTAGTCTAAATCGCCACATTGCTCGTCGAGGTTTTCTAGGTTGAGCGTTGGGTTGAACCAACCCGTGTGCATCATTTCTAAACCTAGCCACGCTTCAATCGCGCCACAGGCGCCTAGTGTGTGGCCAAAGTAGCTCTTGAGTGAACTGATTGGCACTTTGCCCAGAGCATTCGCTGTTGCGTTGCTTTCTGCAATATCACCGCGGTCGGTGGCAGTGCCGTGAGCAGATACATAGTCGATCTTCTCAGCAGTAATCCCCGCGTTTTGCAAAGCCATTTCCATACAGATTTGCATGGTTTCCATCTGTGGTTGAGTGACGTGTGCGGCATCACAGTTGCTGGCAAAACCGATGATTTCTGCATAGATTTTCGCGCCACGAGCGATGGCGTGTTCGTACTCTTCCAGAACCAGCGTTCCCGCACCTTCACCAATCACCAAACCATCGCGATCGGAGTCATAAGGTCTTGGTGTGCTTTTCGGGTCTTCATTCTTCAGACTGGTGGCAAAAAGGGTATCGAAGACAGCGGATTCCGTTGGGCACAGTTCTTCAGCGCCACCAGCAACCATTACCGTTTGGTAGCCATGTTTGATCGCTTCGTAGGCGTAGCCGATTGCTTGGCTGCCAGAGGTACATGCACTGCTGGTTGGGATCACTCGGCCTTTCAAACCGAAAAATAGACCAACGTTCACTGCCGTGGTATGCGGCATCATCTGCACGTAAGTCGTTGCGGTGATCGCTTTAGTGGTTTTCTCATTCAGCATGACACCAAATGCGCCGATTGCGTCAGTACTGCCTGTTGATGAGCCGTATGCGATACCCGTTTGGCCGTTGGTGAGTACGTCGTTACCAATCAAACCTGCTTGGCTCAGTGCGTTTTCTGTTGCGACGGTCGCCAATTTAGAAACACGCCCCATGCCGCGTACTTGCTTGCGCTTGTAGTGCTTTGGCAGTTCAAAATCTAAAATTGGTGCCGCGAGCTTGGTGTTCAAACCATCATACTGTTCGTAAGAAGGCATGTATTGCGTCGCGTTCTGGCAGTCACGCAGTTTTGGCTCGACAGATTGCCAATCGTTACCAAACGCAGTCACACCCGACATTCCGGTTACAACAACTCGACGGCTCATACTAGGCCTCCGTTTACCGAAATGACTTGGCGAGTTACATAGCCTGCGATGTCAGACATAAGGTAACTGACTAAACCAGCGACTTCTTCTGGTTCTCCCATGCGGCGCAAAGGAATTTGCGGCATCGCGTGTTCTTTTACGTGTTCGTCTACCATGCCTGTGTCGATAAGTCCCGGTGCAACGCAGTTAACGGTGATTTTGCGTTTTGCCAGCTCAAGTGCGAGTGATTTTGTTGCACCAATTACGCCCGCTTTTGCTGCGCTGTAGTTGGTTTGACCACGGTTACCCATCAGGCCAGATACTGATGCAAGGGTAACAATTCGACCACCTTTACGCTTTTGCACCATTGGCATAACACAAGGGTGAAGAACGTTGTAGAAGCTATCTAGGTTGGTATGAATCACACCATCCCATTCTTCTTCGGTCATCGCAGGGAAAGCGGTATCTTTTGTGATGCCAGCGTTGTTTACGACGCCATAGTAAGCGCCGTGTTCGGCAATATCGGCTTCTAGCTTCTCACGACAATCTGCGCGGTCACTGATGTCGAATTGGATAAGACGACCGTTACCACCATGCTGTTCGATGGTGTCTAGGGTATCTTGCGCGCCTTGTTGATCGCCCATGTAATGGACAATGATTTGGAAACCATCTTTGGCTAATTGAACGGCAATGGCTTTACCGATGCCTTTGCTGGCACCTGTAACGAGGACTTGTCGGGTCATTGTTGACTCCTGATTTTCATTTCTTGTAATTTTTCTTCTGATGGAACGTAAACGTTCAATTGGCAAGTCGCTACAACAGTTCCTTGTAGCTCAATACGGGCAGAAAATACCGCCATACCGTTATCTTCCATGACTTTTTCGGCATACACATCGAGCATTTGTCCGCGAGAAAACGCATCGCATTCAGACGTGTATCGACGGCTACCAAGTAAAAAGCCAATCGGTGGCGCTTGTTCTTTCATTAATGCGTGGTAACCAGACCACGCTGCGACAGATTGCGCCATAAACTCAATGCCAACGTAAGCAGGCACGGTTTGAGAGGCCGAGTCGAAGAACGGGTTGTGTTCTGCGATATCAACCTGGCAGTGAATCGTATCTTGTTGAACATCTATAGCACGATCAACCAAAATCATTGGTTTGTCGTGTGGCAAAAGTTGTTCGATGGGAGGAAGTTTAGTCATGAGCGTAACCAAAAATAAGACTAATATTGTTGCCACCAAAAGCAAAAGAGTTACTGAGAATCGCTTTGTTGCCAAGTTTGGTTGGCGTCTCAACTAACGATATATGGATATCGTCTGCCTTGGTTTCGCAGTGTTGCATTGGCAAGTCAAGGTTGTACTTGAGAATATGCCAAGCGATAGCGGCTTCCGTTGCACTTGCTGCGCCTAATGTGTGTCCGGTAAGTGGCTTTGTAGAGCTCACAGGGACGGAGTCACCAAAGCAGCGGTGAATGGCTTTGCTTTCCATCGCATCGTTTAACGGCGTTGCTGTGCCATGCGCGTTGATGTAA
>JABXIW010000269.1 GCA_013372875.1 Gammaproteobacteria bacterium
CATTACCCACGACCGTTACTTCTTAGATAATGCTGCCGGCTGGATTCTAGAATTAGACCGCGGTTACGGTATTCCATGGGAAGGTAACTATTCATCATGGCTTGAGCAAAAATCTGCCCGCTTAGAGATCGAAGCAAAGCAAGAAGCATCGCGTCAAAAGACCATGAAAGAAGAATTAGAATGGGTTCGCTCAAACGCTAAAGGTCGCCAAGCTAAATCAAAAGCTCGTATGGCACGTTTTGAAGAATTATCCAGTAAAGAATTCCAAGAACGTAATGAAACTCGTGAGTTATACATTCCACCTGGCCCGCGCTTGGGTACTCAGGTGATTACCGCTAAAGGCTTGACCAAAACTTTTGGCGATAAGCTGTTATATAACGACTTAAGTTTTAACTTGCCACAAGGTGGTATCGTTGGTGTTATCGGTCCAAACGGCGCTGGTAAATCAACCATGTTCAAGTTGATCACTGGCCAAGAAACTCCTGATGAAGGCGAGATAATCGTGGGTGAAACGGTTGAGCTGTCTTATGTTGATCAAAGCCGCGACTCATTAGATGACTCTAAAACCGTTTGGGAAGAAATTTCTGACGGCTTGGATTTGGTCACCGTTGGTAACTACACAACTTCTTCACGCTCATATTGTGGCCGTTTCAACTTTAAAGGCTCAGATCAGCAAAAACGCATTGGCAACTTATCGGGTGGTGAGCGTAACCGTGTTCACTTAGCGAAACTATTAAAATCTGGCGGCAACGTATTGCTGCTGGATGAGCCAACCAACGATTTGGACGTGGAAACTTTGCGTGCGCTAGAAGATGCTTTATTGGCATTCCCAGGTTGCGCAGTTGTGATTTCGCACGATCGCTGGTTCCTCGATAGAATTGCGACTCATATTCTAGCTTTCGAAGGCGATAGTGAGACGGTATGGTTTGAAGGTAACTACCAAGAATACGAAGCAGATAAAAAGCGTCGCTTAGGTGCAGATGCTGACCAACCGCATCGAATTAAATATCGTAAGATTTCAAAATAAGAGCCTGTAATCCCAGCGAAGGCTGGGATCCACCTTAACAATTGCACCAACTTCATGGTGGACTCCAGCCTTCGCTGGAGTTTCATTAAAAGTTAGCTAGGCAGCCAATCATCAAACCTTGTCTGATAACCATTTGGTTTAGTAATTTCTAGCTGATAACAAGTTTCACCGCGCGCTAAATATTTAATTTCAAAATGAGTGCGTTTAGAGTCTTTATCCACTTCAAAAGCGTTAAAAGGTAACTCCCAAACCTTTTCCGTTTGCTCTTTCGCTTCCTCAAAGTAATCTTGAATATTAGTCGCCAATACAATTTTTGCATCTGATTTTAGGCGAGATAGCAAAAACTCAAAAAATGGCATATTCAACCAGCGCTGCTGAGCGTTTTTTGGTTCAGGATTTGGATAAAGTAAAAACACACCATTTAACGATTGGAGTGGCAAAGCATATACCACCCAAGGAATCGCATCGGCATGCACTGGTGTTAAGTTATCTAGTTTTTCTGTAGCAGCTCTTTTAGCAAAGTCCTCAAACTTAACTCGTGTTCGCTCAATCGCAATCAATTGCTTATTTGGGTTGGCTTGAGCGAACTGCATGGCATGCAAGCCACGCCCAGCGCCAATTTCTAAATAACAATTATCAGTAATTTCTGGTTTTACAAAGTCACGCGGTTTGAATAATTTTTCAGGCTTAAAAGCTCTAATACTCGAATTAATCATGAAGCTTCTTGGTCGTCACTTTCAGGAACGGCATCTTTAACTTTGCCCATAATTTTTAAAGTGGCAAAAGTCACAATGGCGAGGATCAGAGCAATTTCAATACGGTGCGTACCCACCGCAATACCTATTGCCGCAGTACTCCAAAGGCTAGCTGCAGTAGCTAAACCTGTAACACGCCCCTTATCTTTTAAAATAGCGCCACCGCCAATAAAGCCTATGCCCGTAATGATGCCACTTATAATTCTAGCGCGCTCGGACGGATCAGGTACTATATCTGCAGCAATCAAAACAAAGCCGCAAGCAGCAATACTGACCAAAGGGAAAGTTCGGATACCCGCACTTCGTGTATTACTCTCACGATTCCATGCAATTGGAAACGCCAACAAATAAGCCACCATCATGGTTAGAAGGTGGTTTAAAATTAATCCCCAGTCTATTTCTAGCATATCGAATCCTCTGGTATTTAATCTATAGTAGGTTTAAAACCTCTTCCAAGCGACTAACTCCATTCACTTGTAGCCCTTCAATAGGCTTAGATGGAATATTGCCGTGCGGCACTATGGCTTTTTTAAATCCATGCTTGGCAGCTTCTTTTAGACGCTCTTGGCCATTAGGTACGGGACGAATTTCTCCAGCCAAACCAATCTCACCAAAGATCACCGTATGCTGCTCTAATGGTCTGTTTCTAAGGCTTGAAATAATGGCGGCAACTAGCGCTAAGTCAGCTGAGGTTTCCATGACTCGAACACCGCCAACCACATTGGCAAAAACATCTTGGTCAAAAGTAGCGATGCCGCCATGACGATTAAGTACTGCTAATAGCATAGCAATACGCTGATGATCTAAACCTACAGCAATTCGTTTTGGTTGTGGTGCATGAGAAGAGTCTACCAATGCTTGGATCTCTACTAGCATTGGCCTTGTGCCTTCCCAAGTGGCCATTACCGCGCTGCCTGCCACAGGATCTTGATACTTGGATAGAAATATTGCCGATGGATTTTTAACTTGTTTTAAGCCAGTATCGGTCATGGCAAAAACGCCAAGTTCATTCACTGCACCAAAACGGTTTTTCACTGCGCGCAATAAGCGCAAACGACCATCACGCTCACCTTCAAAGTACAATACCGCATCCACCATATGTTCTAAAACCCGTGGACCAGCTAAAGCTCCATCTTTAGTTACATGGCCGACCACTAACAAGGTAGTTCCGGTTTGCTTAGCAAAACGCACTAATTGTGCCGCAGATTCTCGAACTTGTGCAACGCCACCTGGAGCCGATTGCAAAATTTCGGTATAAATGGTCTGAATCGAATCCACCACCATGACTTTAGGTTTGGTGATTAAGGCTTGCGACGTAATATTTTCAACTTGGGTTTCGGTGAGTAAATCAAATTCACCAGTTGCTAAGCCCAAACGTTGAGCGCGCATGGTAACTTGTTGCATCGACTCCTCGCCTGTGACATATAACACCGAGTCGGACTCACTAATTTTGCATAAGGACTGCAACAGAATGGTTGATTTACCAATACCCGGATCACCGCCCATTAAGACCACAGAACCCGGCACTAAGCCACCACCTAATACTCTATCGAGCTCTGTTAAGCCTGATGACATTCGTGGCAATTCTGACAAATCCACCTTGTCCATGCGAACCACTTTGGTCTTTTCACCGGCATAGCCAGTAAATCGTGAGCTTTTATTGCTTGGAGATTTCTTTTCGTCAATATGTTCTACCAGCGAATTCCATGCTTTACATTGGCCACATTGCCCAGCCCATTGAGGAGTTTCTGCGCCGCACTCTTGGCAAGCATAGATGGTCTTAGTCTTTGCCATAATTGAAAATTTCTTTTAATTATTTCATCTGCCCCTATATTATGGGATAGAATGTGATTAATGAAGTCTTACGACTAAATCTATTTACAAAAGATGAAAACACCACTGCCACACGATTGGCATCCTGCAAGCTGGACAGAAAAACCCGTTAGTCAGCAGATTAACTATGGTGACAAAGATGCTTTGGCTGATGTCATTGATGAATTACGCCAGCTGCCGCCCTTGGTTTCAAGTTCGGAAGTGGATAACCTCAAAGCACAAATTGCGCTGGCTCAGGAAGGTAAACAGTTTATTTTGCAAGGTGGTGATTGCGCCGAATCTTTTGTCGACTGCAATGCTGATTCGATTTCACAAAAAGTACGGCTGTTGGTCAATTTGAGTCTTCTGTTAAGCAATAAGATCGATAAACCCATTACCCGAGTAGGTCGTATTGCTGGGCAATACGCCAAGCCGCGCTCGCAGTTAATGGAAACTAAGCTGGATGAGAGCTTACCCTCATATCGCGGTGATTTAGTCAACCATACCCACTTTTCAGAATCGGCACGCACACCGGATCCCAAGCGAATGTTGCAAGGCTATAGCTATGCATCCTTAACTTTGAATTATATCCGCGCCATGTTGGAAACGGATCTGAGCGAGCTTTATCAACTAGACGAAGAAGCGCAGGCCTTAAAAGATCTAAAGCAAAGTAAACAGTTACACGAAAGCATTCGTCAATACCAACAAATGGCGCAAATGTTCCATCGCTTTAATGGCGCCCAGCCTGTAACCCAAGGTCTAAAAGAGTTTTATACCAGTCACGAAGCCTTGCATTTGCATTATGAACAAGCCTTAACGCGCAAAAACTCTGAAGGTCGTTGGTATAATTTATCCACCCATTTCCCATGGGTTGGAATGCGCACAGCATCGACTAACAGCGCCCATATCGAATATTTGCGCGGCATTGCCAATCCAGTGGCGATTAAAGTGGGGCCGCAAATGCAGCCTGAGCAGTTGGTGGAATTATGCCGTTTAATTAACCCGAATAATGAAGCGGGTCGCTTAACCTTAATTCACCGCTTTGGCCATCAGCAAATCCAACAGAAATTACCCGCTTTGATCGAAGCAATCCAACAAGCCGAGCTCAAAGTGCTTTGGTGTTGCGATCCAATGCATGGTAATGGTCGGTTGGCAGCTAATGGTATCAAAACTCGTGACTTTGCCCATATCCAGTCAGAACTGGCTCAAGCTATTGATATTCATCAAGAAAATGGCTCAATTTTAGGCGGTATTCACCTCGAAATGACCGCCGAAGCGGTGATGGAATGCACTGGAAGTAGCTATCAGATAACCGAATCAGAATTAAGCGATGCCTATACATCCTTAGTCGATCCGCGCTTGAATATCAGCCAAGTGTTTGAATTAATTGACTCCCTTGACACTTCTATACAAAAATCCTTACAAATTGGGCGACTAATTCCTTGATTAGTTAGCTTGGCTTACTTTATATTATGGTGTGTATTCGAAATAGTCATTTAGGTGGTGGCTTGAGAATCTAACCAAGGAGCAAGGAATGAAAGTTAAGCAATTAAGTCTAGTTATAGCGGTATCAAGCCTTGCGCTGTTGCTATCTGGCACAGTGATTGCTTCAAATGCCAACTGCAATTCTACATTCTTTGCTGCCGATGGTAGCTACTATGCGGCTTCTAACTCTGACAAGATAGAAGTTATTGCGCATGCTGAGCCAGATCTACCTCCTGTAGCGTTAGCTCCAACCCCGAAAAAGAAGCCTAAATCTTCCACTAGTTTCTTCTCATGGATCACAAAAAGTCATACAATGCCAAGCCTGCACTTTATAGAATTTATAGAGTTATTTGGCAATGACGAAGAATCCTAATTCAGAAAAACAAGACTTACCTGAAAATCCTAAATCACCTGGCTTTTGGTCAACCGTGAAAAGTGTGCTTGGCGCTATGATTGGCGTGCAAAGCGAAGCTCAACGCGAAAAAGATTTCGAAAAAGCCGATCCAGTCAAACTGATCTTAGGCGGTATTATTTTTACCGTGGTGTTTATCTTCACCATTTTATATTTTGTGAATAAAATTTTAGAGCCAGGCAGTTAGTCTTGCTTGGCAATTATTTATAGATAGCCATTAATTCTTGCGCATGATTGCGTCCTTGGCCGTCACAAGAAATAAAACGCCTAACTGGAAATGACTCTATCTGCTCAGCTTTTTCATAGATTAAGCGAGCAAAAGGAGTATCGTGATTGGCTACCACCACAGGCACTCCGCGCTTTGCCAGCGCCGCCGCTTCTACCGCCAGCTCCCTTTGCTCATCCAGAGTAAAGTCTTGTTTGGCGTAACTGGTAAAATTCGCAGTTAATGACCAAGGCAAGTAAGGCGGATCGCAATATTATACCTACCATATATTATGTAAAGAATTATAAGTAAGAATAAGTGTTTTATACTTGGTAACAAGTCATATTTACTCCAACTCATTCTTGACAATGGTGGTTTTACGCCAATAATAAGTTATGGAATACGGCGTTGAAACATTTAAAAACGATGATAACAATCTATGTGTAGATTTAGTCTATAAATTTAGTGGATTGCCTAAATGTTTTTGGATTACGGCATTCTTAGCTCAATACAATAACTTTCGTACGGCTCTTACCTATGCATACCAAGCTAAGTTCTTTAGCTATTATTTCGACTCTATTGGTATAGATATACCTGCACGAGTAAAGACAGGAAGCTTTTTATCTAGTACAGAGATAGAAAACTATATACACCACTGCCTTTTTAAAGGTCATCAATCTCAATCTACTAATAATGTTGTTATATTCAATGAATATTCAACTAAAAGTTTATCTAATTTAATTCACTCATCTCGTAGCTCACAAAATCGAGTTTCTACTTTTACCACAAAAATTCGATTAAAAGCATTTCAAAGATATTTAAAGTTCTTGTTCCAACATATTTACTCTAGTTACAACTATTCAAGCGAGACAGAATATTGTTTCAAAGACAATAGCGGCCGCATTGATAACTATATTAAGAAACTAAAACATGAAAATACTGTTACAAAAGATCAATTCGAGCAAGCAATACCTACACATAAATATCTCGAAATACTGCAAATAACACATCCATCAAATCTAAGGAACCCTTGGACACAGGCCTCACGTATAAGAAATTATCTAATTATAAAGGTCCTTACTGAAACAGGGATTAGAGTAGGTGCGCTTTGCAAGTTAAAAATTAGTGATCTAATAACATCAAATCCACCTAGAATAAACATAACACGCACTCCTAACGATCCAAATGACCCTAGAAAACGTCCACCTGCTCAGAAAACACTAGCTCATGTATCACCAATTAGCTCAGAGCTTATGAAATCCATATTAATGTATATAAAAACAGAGAGGGCTAAGCATGGTTTATCAATAAGTCATGACTTTATCTTTATCGCAGAGAAGGGAACTACTTCAGGACAGCCGATATCAATACAGGCAGTGCAAAAATTATTCACAAAGCTTTCTAATTCAATAAACTTTCGAGTCTATCCACATTTGATTAGACACAAATTTCAAGAGTTATTTGAAGATGCTGCAATAAGTAAGGGGGTAGCACCCTCCAGAATTGATGACTTACGAAAGTACGCATCAGGATGGTCTGCAAATTCAAAGATGATCGAAGTATATAATGAGCATAAATTAGCCTTAGCAGCGCATGAAATATCAAAGTCAGCTCAAAAAAATATACTCTCAGGCTTAAATTATACAGAAAGTACTGATGAAACCTGATCAAGCAGTTAATATCAAATCGGATCAAGTATCAGCCAATGATATCCTTCAGTATATTCATGATAATAAAATCAAAAGACTCTACACAACCAATAATCCAGCATGGACCTTTGATATTTTAGATAACTATTGGCAACTGGGAACTTATCAATATGTGAAGCTAGATTTCTTAGATGATTTAAATCTTTCACCTCAAATGAATTTATCACTGAGAATGGTTATCGCAGATGTGGCAGAAAATCTATCTTTTGGGACAACTCTAAGTCAAGTAGAGGCAATTAAAGCCATGGGTAGTCATTGGAACAGTATAAAAGAGTTTAAAACTGGATTTAACGAAATACCTACAGGATATAGAAGACGTCTAATGTCCTATTTCAAGAAATTAAACAAGTCACATTTAAAAGAAATGGAGCCGTTAAAGCTATACTTCACACGTTATATAAGTTTTTTGTCTAAACAGAAATATCCAACAAGTGAACCATTAAGAGGGATTTTTGATCCTGAAAATGGAATTTATACAGATGAGGAGCTTTCAGAGATATACCAAAAACTAAGAATAAGTGTCCATGAAATAATTATTGCATGTAGCGACAATAAGAGGGAGTCAGAAAAGGTTTTTGACTCGATGAAGGGTACATTAGGCTTAATCTTGCTAGTCACCATTTTCCGAAGACCCTCTCAGTTAGCCCAGTTGAAATGGGTAGATATTCTCCCAGTCGGGCACAGCTTTCAAGATCAGCCCGATATAAAAAAAAATTCCTGCCCTATTTCAGAACCACAATTTACCGATTTAGAGCAATTCCACTTGCGCACCTTCAAATCTAAACGAGGGGGATCGTATCGTGAGTATGCAGAGCATCGCTCTATTCGACTGGAGCCTGAACTTACTCAATTTATTTTATTATATAGGGAATACTATAAAGAAGCTTTCAGACTGCATCTACAGAAGGAACATATCAGTCTAACGGAACAAGAGTTTAAGAGCCTATTTCTTAAACTTCCACTAATTCCAAGAACTGACTTTCTAAAAATTCAATACATAAATAAAGACAACCTTATTAACTCTTTTGATTATAGCTCTGACTCTGGTCACTATCAGTCTCGCGACTTAAACAGTAAATTATATAATACGTCTACAAAACTTAGGTTAAAAAGCTCTCGCGTTGATTCTTTCAATATATCCAACAACCGCTCTAGACATACTGTTATCACGAATGCCATTGAAAAAGGGCTAACTAATGTCCAAGCCGCCACAATAACTGGTGTCTGCCCTGATGCTATAAAATCCTATGCAAATTTAGATTTTAATAGTCGACAAGCTATTAATGAATCAATGGCAGAAAACAAGATTTTAAAAGCTTACGCTAAATATAGTGTTGAAGAGCTCCATAGGAATCCAGACTTCACAATTAGGAATGAGCTTGACGAAGCACAAGGAGTAGCTTGCAACCAAAATCAATGCTCATCCTGTATGTCTAACCTTAGTAAACCTTTAGGTTGTTACGGTTGCGATAACTTTGTTCCATTCCTTGACGCAGATCACCAAAGTAATTTAAAAAAAATAGAAGCTAAAATAGCTTTCAATCAGCAATCTTCACCAGATGGATACACACTTAAAAAGCTCCAAAACAGCCAGCTCTATTGCAAAGCGGTAATTAATCTTATTGATAAGATTAAGCCTATTAAACCAGGAATGGAATATGCTGAATAACCCTTACCTGGAAAATATAAAGCGCTTCGTAAATAATAGGATGCTGGAAGAAAGCATCCAACATTTTAGTGGGCCGTACCAAGTTGGCCTCCCCCCTCCTAGAGCAACATGGCATGACAAAGCTTGGCAGTATGTAAATGAAAAAGGGAAAGTGTCGAACTTCATATTCTGTGAAGGAACCACATCTCAAACAAGAATCTCAAATTTAGGCAACTTCAAACTTATAGATTCTCCTTGGCACGAACTTTTAAAGCTGTACGCTCTGTATTTAACCCCCCAACACTTAAGTTCAATAAACAAGCGAAAGAAGGTATCAACCGCCAGAGAATTTATTTTATTTTCAAATTTCTTTAAGTCTTTTGAGCCTGACGAAGTCCTCAATTATTGGAAGTCATATGGTGGAAAGAAAAACGGTTGTCTTTTAAATAGTTTTATTAACTGGCTTCGTCAGAACAAACTAGTACCAGCAAACATCCCTAAAGTTGAGCTCCGTCACTATTCAAAACCCGCTGCTGAGGTTATAGCAGAAAGAGCAAAAAAACTTCCCGATGAAAAGGTCATCATAGCTATGGGAGCCATTCAGAACCAAGTCATTCCTTGGAATAAATCTGATTGGTCTGCGGCACACCCTTTAACACTTCAAAGAGATGCTTTTACCTGTGCAATGTTTGCTTTATCGATATCCTCGCCTAATAGAGTCGAGGCAGAGCAAACCGTCCTTAACATGCAAAAATTAAAAACCTACTCCACGACAAAGAACAATAATAAGGATGAAGTACACTACTTGGAATGGAGCGGTTCAAAAGGGTATGGTGATAACAAAAAGCATATTCTCACTTCTACAGCGCCATTAATCGCTCTAAATTTAGAGTATATGGAATCAATAACTGAACAAAATCGGATTCTTGCTCGGTTTTACAAAAATCCAGAGCTCCCTTTAAAAATGTTGCTAGGACGGTACAAGCCAATTTCTAAGAGCTGGTGTTACCATATAAATAAAGCTGACCGCTCAACAAACTTATTTGCGCTAGGCCATATACTGGGGTTTTATGAGCATACGACAGATCAAAAAATATTTGTAGAGCCAGGAACATCGGGAGCAAAAAAACATGTTACACGCAAACCTAGCAAGACTCGGTATTACAAATACATTTACAAGCTATCTTCTGAAGATAGGATAACTTTAAATGCCACTCAAATTCGCAAACTCTTTGCTATAAATAGCTCCAACGCTCTCTACTCAAGACTTAGTCTAAAGGAGTGCTCCACGATATTAGATATTCAGACAGCTTGGATTCGTTATCTTAAAGAGCAATATCCAAATTTCCCACTGGTTCGTAACAATGCTAGTCAAGGAAGCTGTGATATTGAGTTTCGGTTATTTGCTCTAAATTCTTTTCAGCTTGGACTCAATGGCATCAGAGGCGGAAATGATTATGTGGCATCAAACTCCCCGTTCGCCATAATATCTCCAGCTACTATGGGAAAAGTTTATGTAAATGATCTAGGCGCATCTAAAAAAACCAACCAATCTATATTTCAAAGGTTTGGATTCTCAGATAGTTTTCATATCTCACCTCATCAGATGCGACATTTTTTATCAGACCAAGCTGATAAAGGAGGTCTGCCTATGGTGATCAATAATATGTGGGGGGGTAGAAAAGATCTTTCCCAGCTTATTAACTATATACACTCAACTGACGTAGAAAAGGGTTCCGTAATTTCTGATATTCTTTTTGATGACAGTTCAAAGCCTGAATCAGATATAAAAAAATCTCTACGTATTACTACACTTGAAAGTTATGAATCCTGTACTAATGAATACAACGCCGCAAGTATTACGTCCAGCGGGATCTGTACGCAAAATCTAATGGTAACCCCATGCTCTTATCTAAATGATCTAAATACTCAATGTGTTGGCTGTTTAAAATCATGTCACGTAGCACATGATACCGACTCTATATCACTACTCAAGAAAGATATGGCAGCACAATCATTACGACTAGAAGATGTTAAATCTAGACCTCAGTTTAGGAACAGCACAGCGATGCAATCTTGGTTTGCGATTCATTTGAACTCAACTGAACGGTTAAAACAGTTGATAGCACTAATGGAAGACTCCTCAATTGAACCAGGGTCTGCTATACGTATGGTACAAGCATCTAATGAATTTAGAATCACAAATCTTCATACTAAAATTACTAGCATTAAACCACTACTTTTACCTAATGCAGAAAATGAAATTCAAAAAGTTCTCTCTGAGATTAACACAAGCTCTGACGATACAACAAGTAAACTTCTGGAGAGTATTTAGTGGCAAACCCTAGCTTAAATGATAAAGACATAAGGAAAATCACCGGATTGATAAGAAGTTGGAATACAAAATTAACATGGGATTTATTAGTTCAAAGAATTGAATTAGAATTTGCTGTAAAAACAACAAGGCAAACACTAAGCTCATATTCCAGCATAAAAACTGAGTTTCAATCGCAAAAACAGTCCCTTAGATTGGAACAGCTTACATTTTCGCCTAACTACTCAAAGCAAGATGTCGATCTGATAAAAGAAGTAGAAAGCTTAAAAAATAAAATAGAAAGGCTTCAAGCCGAAAAAGATACAGAATCTCGAAGAGTTGACCAACAGTTAGCCTTTATTAGAGAAATAACGGAAGTGGCTAAAAACCACCCTAATGTTATGAATGTATTGGAAGATGTAAAAAGACGAATATTAAACCGCCAATCAAACTAATATAAGATTCTTACCACTTAAGGAAGCAGGTCTTCAGCACTACAGTTTAAAGCACCGGCAATTTTATATAACGTCTCTAAGGTGATATTCGCCTCACCTCTTTCAATTCTTCCCAAATAGCTTCTGTCTATATCAGCCATTAAACTTAATTCTTCTTGTGAATGTCCAAGCTGCTTACGCATCCTGCGCAATTTTTGACCAAACCTGACTGCTAATGAAGACATAAATATGATTGAAAAGTAAAACAATCAATATCCGCTCTTGCGGACTATATATCCACGGACTATAATCCTCATATATTATAATCAATGACTTCCCTCATATATGAGCAACAAGTCTTTTTCTATCACTTCACCCCTTCGGGAAGTGTTACTGCAATTCCAAAACACTGAGTTTACATCAAGCTCTATTATTGAAACTTATGCCAATGCTGTGGGTAGTGAGAAAAATCAACAATTATCTAACTTCGTTTATCGCCAAATCCACCGTCTCAAAAAATTAAATTTAGTTATTTCACAAGGGAAGAATGCAAGTAATAAAACTATCTACAAAATATCTGAAAGATTCGAGGAGCAACTTTTTGTCATAAGTTCCAAAGCATCGCACACCACTGAAATACCTAAAGCACCACTTGAACATTTAAGTAAAAGGCTTAAGTCGTATGAGATGGAATTACTAACATTTTTGGGCGAAGCGGAAGAATACAAGCTGCTACAAGAGTCCACTCCACAGCTTGCAGACTATGTTGCAGTTAAATTTCTTGAATCTAGAAGTAACAGTACAAAATTAATAGGCAAGATAAGAGCTCTTAAATCTGTAATTTCTGAATGCTCAGTATAGTTTATGAAACTTAGAAAGTGGCAAAAGGAATGCTCAAAAAAAGCCATAGAGCACTTTACATCAGGCAGCAAACATTTCTTTTGCTTAGCAACTCCTGGAGCTGGTAAATCTGTAATGGCTGCAGATGTAGCTAAGTCGTTACTATCATTAAATTTGATCGACCTTATCTTATGCTTTTCACCAAGCACAAATATTTCAGTTGGACTTAAAGACACTTTATCAAATTATCTTAGTGCATCATTTAATGGCTATATTGGCGATCTAGGAGCATCTTATACATATCAATCTCTACCTTTTTTTAACAAAGATTTTTGGAGTGTTTTATCCACAAAAAGAGTTTTAGTAATATTTGATGAAATTCATCACTGTGCTGGCCAAAATGAAAGCAAATCGAATGTGTGGGGGGAAGAAATTATCACTCATATACAAGACACAGCTGCATATACATTAGCTCTATCTGGAACACCTTGGCGCTCAGATAACTTGCCCATCACGTTAGCTCCATATAATACAGATCAAAATACTGTAAGCTGCAACTATATTTATGGTATGAGCCAAGCTATTCGAGACGATGTCTGTAGAGTTCCGAACATAATTCTAGTTGATAATGAAAACATACAAATACAATCTAACTCACAAGTTATCGAGGCCTACTCTAGCTTAATACCTTTTGTTAAAGATAAAGGTTACTCTTACCGCGACATTTTGCATAACAAAGAGGCAATAAGCTACATACTAAATAGAGGCTGTCAGATTCTCAACACTATAAGAAAAGAAAACCCAAATGCTGCGGGGTTGGTCGTTGCCAGTTCGATCAATCATGCAGTAATTATAAAGCAGCTATTAATAGATAAATTCCATCAAAGTGTTGTATTTGTATCCCATAAAGATAGGGATGCACAACATATAATCAATTCTTTTAAACATGGTTCCCAAAAGTGGATCGTTTCCATAGGGATGATAAGTGAAGGGACTGATATTCCAAGGCTACAAGTATGCTGCCACTTAAGTAATATAAAAACCGAGCTGTATTTCCGGCAAGTCTTGGGTAGAGTGCTTAGAGTAAATAATTCTGCAAACAAAGATGCTTGGTTGCTGACTTTTAATGAAGAGAGTCTTCAAAAATTTGCTAATCGAATAAGCCAGGAATTACCTGAACATGCTCCCATATGTTTTTTTGAAAAGATGCCGCTTATATCTTCAAAAGATAAAAAGTCTCAAATATTAGCCAGTGAGCAACCCAATTTTTCGCAAGAAAAAGAAATTAGAATACTCTTTGAAGAAGGCACTTATAGTGATTTTCAAAAGGTCGACGCTAACTTTTCTATACTTTTCCTAGGGAAATTTAGTGAGCAAATATTAGATTTATATTAATTGGTGATCTGACTAAACTAGTAACGTTTTGCAACTAATTGACAAGACATGTAAGTAAACTATCAAAATTGGGAATCACAGGTAATGTCAATGAGTTAAGGTTCAAACTTCTTTTGGGAAATTAGGGGCATTAAATATACTTTTGTAGCTCTATAAACCCTAATCAGAAATTTTTCTAAACTCTATTCATCTGAATGCCTACAAACATATTTCTTAATAAGGTCGTACTACAATCAAGGTGATTTTTCTAAATCAATGTCCGCTTAGTTCGAAAAGCAGACACTCTATCCATTATTAGTGTAGTTACCTATTTACGTTTCTTCTCCTAAATACTTGAAATAATAGAATAATCCCGCTGATAGTAAATATAAGTGCACTTGCGGCGAAGGTAATTAAAAGCGGATTATTGAAGTCATCACGAGTATCGTAATCCATAATGTGAAGCATCCAGACAAAATCAAACAGCCTCCATATATCGCTCCTGACAGTCAGTAATTGTCCATTGTAGGGATGAATATAAAACGTGGTATCAATGCTGTCATCAAAATACAATTGCCATACAGGGTCTTTTAATTTAGAAGCTTCAAGAGGGATACTCTTAATGAGCTTCGAACTTTTGATAGGTTCATTTCCCGTAAAATACACTTTAGCAAACTGTTCGACTTCTTTCTGAGAAAGCAACTCTAAATGATCGCCAGTTATGCCTGAGTAGTAATACTTATCCTTATCTTCTACCTCATAAACTGGAGTATCATTAACAAAATAGAATTTGACTGAGGTAGGGTTATGAGAGTTTTTTTCTAAAATGGATTCTAGAGATACTTTATATTCGGTCATTACGACTTGCTGTTTATCCGAGTTTTTGTGCAAGTGCTTTCCATGAACTTTCTCAAGAGGAATAGAGCTCATAATAAGTCCACCCACAATCCAAAATAACACTTGTATTGCAATAAAAAGCCCTACCCACTTATGAATTTTTCGACTGTATCGATATAACTTTTGTTTATTCATAATTACCTTCTCTTTAATCCCAGGTTTATGGGAGTATAATTTGAATTTACAACGCCACTCTTTTTAATCGAAGTGCGTTACTAATTACAGAAACCGAGCTTAAGCTCATGGCTAAGGCTGCTATCATAGGTGACAACAACAAACCAAAGAGCGGATAAAGCACACCTGCTGCAATGGGTATTCCTAAAACGTTATAAGCAAATGCGAAAAATAAATTTTGTTTAATATTTCTCATAGTTTTATGACTGAGCTGATGCGCTTTTACAATTCCTTGTAAATCACCTTTAACCAAAGTTACCTCGGCACTTTCTATAGCGACATCAGTCCCCGTACCCATGGCAATCCCAACATCGGCTTGAGCCAATGCAGGAGCATCATTGATTCCATCTCCTGCCATCGCAACTAATTTTCCATTTGATTGTAGGTCTTTAATATAGTTGAGTTTATCTTCGGGCAAGCAATCAGCTACAAAGTCTATTTCAATTTCAGATGCTACTGAGCGAGCCGTATTTTTGTTATCGCCAGTAAGCATAACAACTTTAACTCCTTTAGCTTTAAGAGCCTGAATAGCTTGCACACTTGTTTCTTTAATAGCATCACTAATACAAATATAACCTCGCACCACGCCCTCAACAGCGATATAAGAGACTGTCTTGCCTTTCTGTTGCTCTAGCCTAACTAGGCTTTCAACTTCAGCTGTAACCATAACATTAGTCTCTAACATCAATTTCTGATTACCTAATGCAACTTGATCGCCCCTAACTCTCCCTATAACACCTTTGCCAGTAACGGACTCAAATTTGTCCACCGCGCCAAAATCTTGAATATAGTTTTTTGCGTAACTAACTGTAGCTACCGCTAACGGGTGTTCACTCGATCGATTCAATGAACCAACGATATTTGCTAGCTTGTCATGACTATAACCAGGATCAATACTGATTAGATTTTCGACTGATGGTTTACCTTGAGTAATAGTGCCCGTCTTATCAACAATTAAAGTATCAACTTTATTCATTTTCTCTAATGCTTCGGCATTTTTGATCAACACTCCTGAAAGAGCACCGCGCCCTACTCCAACCATTACAGAAATTGGCGTTGCTAACCCTAACGCACATGGACAAGCAATAATAAGAACTGCAATAGCATTAACGAATGCAAAGACCATTGAAGGTGCAGGTCCCCACAAATACCAAATAGTGAAAGTTAGAACAGAGATCAATATAACGATAGGCACAAAATAACCAGAGAATTTATCTGCAAGTTTTTGTATAGGTGCTTTAGAACGACTAGCATCATTTACCATGCTAATGATTTGTGCAAGCAGTGTTTCATGCCCTACCTTTTTTGCTTTCATTAAAAAGCTAGTGTTTCCATTAACGGTGCCAGCAGTAACCTGATCATTAATTCCTTTATCTACAGGTAGTGGCTCACCAGTTATCATGGACTCATCAATTGAGCTATCACCCTCAGTGATAACACCATCTACTGGGATCTTATCACCAGGTTTGATCCGTAAAACATCATCCAAACGAATTTGATCAATTGGGATTTCTTTTTCTTGTCCATCTTTTACTAAAGTTGCAACTGCTGGTACTAACTTAAGAAGTTCTTTAATCGCCGTATTAGTTTGTCCATAGGCCTTTGCCTCCAACAACTGTCCTAATAATACTAAGGTCAGAATAACTGTTGCTGCTTCAAAATATACAAAGACGGTACCGCTTTCTGTTTTAAATTGCTCAGGAAACACTTGAGGGAATAGTAAGGCTCCAATACTAAATAGCCAGGCTACTCCTGCTCCTATGCCAATAAGTGTGAACATATTCAAATTTTTACTGACGATAGAATTCCAAGCTTTAACAAAAAACATCCTTGTGGAGTAAAGCACTACTGGTAGTGATAAAACAAATTGCACCCAATTCCATTTCTCAGCATGCATGACCTGAAACAATGGGTTGTCAGGGATCATTTCACTCATAGCGATTATTACAATAGGGATAGTAAATATTAAAGCCCATATAAACTTCGTTTTTAGCTCTCGATAAATTGAGTTATCTTCATCTGCTTGAGTTTGTATTGGCATTAGTTCCATACCACATTTAGGGCAATTACCTGGTTTATCACTAATTACCTCAGGGTGCATTGGGCAGGTGTACTCTAAAGCCGTTGAAAACAAATCTGGAAGCTTTTCTAGATTCATTCCGCAAACAGGGCAGCTACCAGCCTTGTCATAGACTTTGTCCCCTTCACAGTGCATGGGACAATGGTACTTACCTGCGATTTCGACTCCTAATTTCGGTGCTTCATGATTGCTTGTCGAGACTCCACTGCCGCAGCACGAAGATTCTTCAGACTTACCCGTATCCTTCTTTATTGCAACAGAGATTTTGTAATCTCCTACCTTCTCTAGAGCTTTTTGTATATCTTCTAGGTCAACATGATGTTCCATTTCTATAACAGCTTCATCTGGAAGTGTTATCGATACATTGCTAATTCCTTTAACAGTTAATAACGCATGAGTGACTGTTTTTACACAACCATTACAGTGCATTCCTGTGATTACGTAATTATGTTTCATATTACACCTTAGTTTAAATTTCCTAAAGGTATGAAGCTTATTATCTAATAAGCTTCATATTCGTTTAACTACTAATGTTTGTGTTTCTTTGGTTTGTAGTCACGTGCAGATGAGTGTGAGTGCACTACTTTCCATAAGCCATTAACTTTTCTAAAAAGGAAAGTTTGGTATCCGCTTTTATCGAAAACTCTTCCACTTTTTCTAACTTTTCCTTTGACTCGGGTATCCGCTAAAGCCCAAGCAAAATCATTTTCAAAATGAATTTCTATATTCGAAAAATCGAGTTCTAAATATTCTAGAGCATCTTTTTCAGGCTCAACATGATGAGTTACCAAGCTATCCAGTCCTTTGTTTTGCCCTCCTGATTCAATAAAACGAGCTCCCTTAAAGTCCAAAAAGTGTTCACGAAAAGGTTTACCGTCGCCATTTTCCCAACCGTATTCAATGCCATCTATAATGCTCTTAATCTTCTCTTCATCTTTAGAGCCTTTAATGCTTGCTTTCTCAAACATCCCCGCTTCAAAATGTCCAGGGATATTACAAGCGATTACAACCTCGTTAGTACCAGAGAATGCCCAAGTTAACTCCTTAGTTTCACCTGGTTTTACCGTAACACTATTACCATCTTCATGAACCATGTTAGGCATTTTACGCATCATCTCTAAGTGAGCCTTTTGCTCCTCTGCATCGCCAACAGAAAACTCATGATCTATTTTTCCTTCGTTGAAAACTACGAATTTAATGATTTCTCCAGCTTTAGGCGCTAGGGGCTCTGAAAACTCATAACGCATAGAATCTTTAGTTACTACGCGAATGGTTTTTGTTGCTTTAGAAGGATCGGCAGGAGCTCCTACCGTGCTAACAGTTTCGTGAGAATGTTTACCATGATTATGTTCATGTTCACCTCCCGCAATTGATAGGCTTGGAGATAGTGTTAATGCCAAACTCGTGGCTAAAGCTAATTTTACGTTCATAATTTCCTCTGTACTAATAATTAGGATAGTTCGTGAAAATTTGTATTACTGTATTGTTCGTTTGCGCCATAAATAATAGATGGCGGGCAAAACTAATAACGTTAGAATGACAGCACTAAGCATCCCTCCAACCATTGGAGCTGCGATTCTACTCATGACTTCAGAGCCTGTTCCTGTTCCATACAAAATTGGAAGCAAGCCAACAATAATTGCTGCAGCGGTCATCATGACGGGTCTAACACGCAAACCTGCACCATTGATGACAGACTCAAGCAAGTCATTTCTTGAAATCTTACTCTCATTCGATTGGTGCTTTTCTAGTAGCTCTTGATAAGATTGGTTGAGATAAACCAGCATAATAACGCCTATTTCTACTGCGACACCTACCAGTGCAATAAAGCCGACTCCGACAGCGACTGAGAAGTTGAAACCTTGCAAATACATAAGCCAAATACTTCCAATCATGGCAAATGGTAAGGTCCCCATGATGATGGCAACCTCGGCAAAACTTCTAAAGTTCATGAACAACAAGATAATAATAATGGCTAAAGTAAGAGGAATTACGTAGGTTAATTTCTCTTTGGCTCGCATCATATATTCATATTGACCTGACCATTGAACAGAATACCCAGGCGGCAATTTTAACTGCTCTTTTACAACTGCTTGCGCTGACTCCACATAATTACCTACATCGACATTTTCAATATCGATAAAAGACCAACCGTTTAATCTGGCGTTTTCACTTTTAATACCAGGAGGCCCATCTTCAACATAAATATGAGCAACTTCTCCTAAAGGTACTTTTTGTCCAGATGTAGTGACAATAGGTAAAAGTTCTAACTGTTCAGGTGAGTTTCGATAGTCCTGTGGGTAACGCACATTAATAGGATAGCGCTCCAGACCTTCTACTGATTGCGATACATTCATTCCACCTATAGCAGTCGCAATCACTTGCTGAACGTCAGCGATGTTTAATCCATAACGAGCAGCATTTTCTCTCTTAATATCAATTTTAATATATCGTCCACCTGCGACCCTTTCTGAATACACCGAAGCTGTGCCTGGGACATCTTTTAATATTTGCTCAAGCTGCTGTCCTATTTTTTGGATCTCACTTAGTTTTGGACCTGCAATTTTTATACCGACAGGTGTTTTTATGCCTGTTGCCAGCATGTCGATCCGAGTTTTAATCGGCATCACCCAAGCATTAGTTAACCCAGGAATTTTCACCAATTGATCGAGCTCTTTTATCAAACTTTTGGTAGTGACACCCTCTCTCCATTCTGATTTCGGTTTTAACTGAATAAAAGTTTCAATCATGGTTAAGGGTGCAGGATCTGTTGCTGTTTCTGCACGCCCTAATTTGCCAAATACATTCTCAACTTCAGGAATGGTTCTTATCAATTTGTCGGTTTGCTGAAGTAACTCTCTAGCTTTACCGATTGAAATTCCAGGATAAGTAGTCGGCATATACATCAGATCTCCTTCATCAAGAGGAGGAATAAACTCACTACCAATTTTGTTCACAGGCCATAACCCAACGATGAATACCAGTAAAGCCATTACTAAAGTCTTTTTAGGGTGCTTTAAAACCAACTTGAGTGATGGCATATAAATACCTGTCAAAGCCTTATTAATGGGGTTTTTATGTTCTGGTAATACCTTGCCTCTAATGAAATAGCCCATTAAGACTGGTACTAACGTTATGGCAAGTGCTGCTGATGCAGCCATAGCATAGGTTTTTGTAAAAGCTAAAGGTGAAAACATTCGACCTTCTTGCGCTTCCAAAGTAAACACGGGAACAAAGCTGATGGTAATTATCAATAAACTAAAGAAAAGCGCTGGGCCGACTTCTGATGCTGAACGTATGACAATTTCCCATCGATTGGATTTGGTTAACGGTGTTTTTTCCATATGCTTATGCATATTTTCGATCATAACAATGGCACCATCAATCATCGCTCCAATCGCAATAGCAATGCCTCCCAAGGACATAATGTTGGCGTTTAATCCTTGCCAGTACATAACAATAAAGGCAGTTAAGATACCTACAGGCAAGCTAATAATTGCGACAAGTGAAGAACGGATGTGAAACAAAAAGAGCATACACACCAACGCAACTACGCCGAACTCTTCCAGTAACTTAGTCCATAAATTATTAACGGCTCTTTCAATTAACCCGCTACGGTCGTATACGGTTACAAGTTCAACACCATCTGGTAAGCCTTGCTTTAAACTTTCTAATTTTTGTTTAACACCTTGGATAGTCTTTTGTGCATTTTCTCCATAGCGCATCACTACGATGCCGCCGACAGTTTCACCTTCACCATTTAACTCAGCTATGCCGCGACGCATCTGAGGTCCAATGTTAATATCTGCAACATCTTTTAATAATAACGGTGTCCCTTTAGCGTTAACTCCTAAAGGAATGTTTTCTAAATCTTCGCGCTTTTGAATATAACCATTGGCTCTGACCATATATTCAGCTTCAGCCATCTCAATAACAGAGGCACCTACTTCTTGATTCCCTCTCTTAATAGCCATTTGAATATGCGCTAAAGGTATTTCGTAAGCTCTTAATTTTTCAGGATCAATGGTGACTTGATACTGTTTAACCATGCCTCCTAAACTGCTTACCTCAGCAACACCAGGAACAGTCTGTAATTCATACTTCAAAAACCAATCTTGAATACTTCTTAGCTCACTAATATCGTGCTGACCTGTTTTGTCTACCAAGGCATATAAATAAACCCAACCGACACCAGTTGCATCGGGTCCAAGTTGAGGTCTAGCGGTCGATGGTAAACTAGGAGCAACTTGGCTTAAGTACTCCAAGACACGGCTTCTAGCCCAATATAGATCAGTTTTTTCATCAAAAATCACGTAAACATACGAGTCTCCAAAAAAGGAGTAACCTCGAACAGTTACTGAGCCAGGTACTGATAACATTGCTGTTGTTAGTGGATAGGTAACCTGATCCTCGACTACTTGAGGAGCTTGACCTGGATAGCTTGTTTTAATAATGACTTGAACATCTGATAAATCAGGAATAGCGTCTACGGGCGTGTTTTTTAAAGAAAACAAGCCTATGCCCACCAATATCAAACTTGCTAATAGTACAAAGAACCGATTAACAACTGACCAGCGAATAATGGATTTAATCATCTTAATCTCCTAGTGCATGTCAGCATGGTTTTGAGATTGTTCAGACTTAGAAAACTCTAAAATAATAAACTCATCCGCTACTTGAAAAGTAAATCTAATTTCCTCGCCGACTTTAATCTCATTAATATCAAGGTCATCAGATAATACGAAATCCATAGTTGCTTCAGGTCTATTCCATTTTTCAATGGGACCACGACTAATGTTGATCACTCTTGTAGACGCATCGATTGAATTAATAACGCCATCTACAGTGGCGGAGCTTGGCTCTGAATCTTTGCTATTCATATCCATAATGTGGATATTGGTAATTGAAAAATCACCATTTTCACTTTTACTAATTTCAAGGTGTAAACTCAGATCGCTTTTCAGCTGTTCAAAATCTACAGAGTCATCAACGAGGAAATCCATTGTCATCATAGGCCACTTCCACTCATCGATTGCTTCGTGATCCACATTAATTGACCTTTGGCTTGGGTTGATCTCATTAATAGTAGCACCGACCCAAACAGAGTTAGGTTGGGATTCGACAGACTCCATTCTTTTAAAGTCCGAAGTTTTACTAGACTCAGAATCAATTAAGAATTGTGCTGAAACCACAACCTCTTCTCCTGCTTTTAAGCCTTCTTTTATTTCTACAAATTCTTGATTTTGAAAACCAGTTATTACCTCTATAGATTTAAAACGACCGTCTCCTAAAGCCAATACCACTTTATCTTGATATCCTGTTCGAATAACGGCTTCTCGAGGGATCGATAAAACATCACCTGTTTGCTTCGAACGAAGCTTTACCTTGGCATACATATTTGGTTTTAAAGATTTATCTTGATTCGAAAATTTAAGTCTTACTTTTGCCGTTCGAGTCATGCTATCAAGAGTGGGATAGATAAAATCAATGGTGCCATTCCATTTTCTTCCAGGTAAAAAATCGACCATCATTTCTGCTTCAGCACTAGTTTCAACCCAAGGTAATTGTTTCTCAAAGATTTCAACATCTACCCAAACTTGCTCAATAGAACCGATACTCATGATTTGTGTGCCAGGTTTAACATGATGGCCTTGACGGATATTCAGTAACTTAACGATACCGTTTTGAGGGGCAAAGAAAGTAATGTTCTTCTTTACCTTTCTGGTCTTTTTGATCGAATTTATAATAGAAGGTGCTATTTGATAAGACTCTAATTTTTGTAGCGCAGCCTTTGTAAGGCGTTGATTGCCTCGATTTAATGCAAACAACAACTCTTCTTGCGCGTTAACCAGCTCAGGAGAGTAAATGGTATAAAGAGGCTGTCCTTTTGTAACCGATTCACCCTCTGCTTTAACGTTTAATGTCTCAACCCACCCATCTACTCTTGGGTGAATATGCACTAAAAGATCCTCATCGAAAGCAACAGTGCCTACCGTATTGATGTTAGCGGTCATGGGTGAACTTTTAACCTTAGCGAGCCTAACTCCAAGGTTATTCACAATCTCGGGGGGAATTTTTATAGCTCCTGGGCCAGCATCCATATTATCCATTCCTTCTTCATACACAGGAACCAAATCCATTCCCATTGGAGACTTTCCAGGTTTGTCCCGACGATAGTTTGCATCCATAGGCGCTACCCAGTACAGAACCTTTTTTTCAGAAGACACATTACTGCTGGTACTAGCTGACTCTTCTGATGTAAAAAGTAAAAAAACTACAGTTGTTACAGCAATTCCAATAAGAGTGCCTATAAATATTGGTAATATTTGTTTATTCATTGCTATCTCCCAAACCTTCTACTGCATTAAGTAGCTCTTCTGAATTCTGTATAAAATAATAATTAAGTTGCATTATCGATTTAACTTTTGCTGTGTGTATCGATAGAAGCTCTAAGCTAGCATCCAACTCAGCTATTCTTGCTCTAACTACCTCTGCAAAATCACTGACGTCATTACTATAAGCGTTGAGAGCTGCTTCAGCTTGCTGGCTCATTTGGGGTAAGAGAGACTTTTGATAAAGTGCCTGTCTCTCCCCTAATTTCTGTAATTTAGCTGTTTCCGCCTCAATATTTGAAAGAAAATTTCTTAAGGTTAACCACTTATCATCTTTCATTGCTTCCTTATTAGAAACTGCCGACTTCACTTGGCTATCCTGCTTTGATGAACTGAAAAGCGGCAAACTAACAGTTACCCCCACACTAAAAAAGTCAGCTCTACTCATTCCAGATGGCGCACTATCACGATAGGAATAGCTTGCACTCAGTCCCCACTCAGGTTTATAGGCTTGTTTAGCTAATTCGACGCCCACATCACCAGCCATGATCTTCTTATCAATACTGATTAATAATGGATGTTGCTTAACCTTCTCTATCACCTCAGTAGAATTGAAAATATTGGAATTAAGATCTAGTAGCTTTTCAGGATATAAGCGCTTAATTTTTGGTAATTGAGAACTTACTTTTGTTGAATTCAGAGTTTGTATATCTAAATGATTTTCAGACTGCCCATAAAAATCATTTGAGCCAACCCATTCATTAAGCTTTGTTATGGCTACTTTTTGATTTTGTTTTAATTGAAACAATTTATCTTCAAGCCTTGTTAGCTCTAGCTCTGCGCGAATGATGTCTTGTTGGTGAACTTTACCAAAACTTGAACCATAACCTGCCTCAGCTACCTCTGTCAGCTGCTCAAAAAGCCCTTTATTTGTTTCTAGAATCTCAATACTTGCTTGTGCTTTATAAGCATCTAGCCATAAATTAGCCGCCATTAAGCTTACACTAGCTTTACGGTTCTCTCTTAGCCAAGGTTGCTGCTCACTTAGAGTTTTAAATTGCTTCGACTTTAGCTCCAAGCTATCGCCCCTAGGAAGCATTTGGGAAATGCCTACTTTGAATTGAGTCATGGGCTCTTGATTAAACTCGAAGGTATCTGTAGGCAAATTAGCCAAATTCACCGAGAGTTTAGGATCTGGCAATACATTGTTCGCTAAACTTTGCTCGTAAAGTGCAGCTTGACGATTTTTACTTTTACTTAACCAAGGATCATATTTTTGAGCTTGACGAAGAGCTTCTTTAAGACTCAATTTACCTTGGGTTTCGGCCTTAGCTTTAACAGGTTGTACTAAAGCTAAACTAACGATTAGCGTGTATTTTAATACCTTACTAGGTAACGTATATATAGGCATACTTGCCTCCAACAATAGATAAGCAACAGGGATTAAGTCTCAGTCTGACTAAATACCAATTAAATTGATCGATTTTGTACCAGTGAATTACTGGCTTGGCTTAACCTAATATTGGGGGTCGATATGGGGTATCTAAATAACGACTAGGGTAGAAAGTAGAATAAGTATATGTTTCAGAATGCTGTGCATTGAACTCATATAGAAAGCTAGCTTGGCTTAAATAGACAGGCACCGTAACTGCACATTGTTGCATTGGGCAAGAATCAGCTGAGCCACAACAGTCAGAGGTTTTATCTGATTCCATTGTATTTGTATAGTCCATTTGATGCATTGAGTGCATGCTATGATCCATCTCAACAGCTTCTGTAACTTGTTGAGTCATTTTCGAACACTGAATTGAAGCACTAGCAAATACTTGGTTTGTAGAAACCAAAATAAATACTAAAACTATGACTTTTAATAAAAAGTGTTTCAATTCAATTCTTCCGAAGAGCCTATACCAGGTGAATTAGACCAGATATCATATTAAAGTTCAACTGAGAGCATATATTACAATATAATACTATATGAAGTAACCTACATATACATTGACCATTCAGTTCCTTAATTCAATGTCGGCTTAGTGACGCTTAGCGCCCATCCTTTGCTATAGGATAATAGTGGTTCTCTTAAATTAAAGGAGAACCCTTATGAAGTATCTTACCTACATACCTGAGCCTGAAAAGAACGCTCCATGGAATAAAGGAAAACTCATTGGACAACGACCTCCCTTAAAGCAATCTGAGGTCTGGTCTATTAGAACAAGGTTAGAAATAGCTGGTAACCTGCGTGATCTTACGCTTTTTAATCTAGCAATAGATAGCAAGCTCCGCGGAAGCGATTTGACTAAGTTACGTGTTAGAGACGTATTTAACGGTAGTTGTGTTCAAAGAAGGGCTTTAATCAGGCAACAGAAAACAAATCAGACGGTTCAATTTGAAATAACACCTCAAACCCAAGAATCAATATACAAATGGATCATAGATGCTCAGCTGCAACCAGAACAGTACTTGTTCAAAAGCCGTGTTCACTCATCTAAACATCTATCTACCCGTCAATATTCAAGAATCGTTAAGTCATGGGTAAAGATGATAGGTCTAGATCCAAAGGTATACTCTACTCACTCAATGCGACGAACGAAAGCTACGCTTAGATATAAGCGAACGAAGAACCTTAGAGCTATTGAGTTATTGCTAGGTCATAAAAAGATAGAAAGCACGGTACGCTATCTCGGTGTAGAAGTAGATGATGCTTTAGAGATGGCTGAGCAAATAGAAGTGTGAATGGGTATCAATTAGCGACCTAATTCACAGGTCGCTAACGTTCGAAAAGCAGGCATTTAAAATCTAAATAATCACACTTAAATTTGTAAATCCCCTTTACACTATACGACTAGATTAAGTTTCAAAGAAAAGTTAAAATTGACATGTATTTCTTAAAAAGCCAATAGTTTTGAAATTATTTCTAGCCATATTATTAACAATTATGACCTTGCAAGCGTCCATTCAGAATGCGGATGCTCATAGTGCTATTGTTGATCAGTATGGTCTGCATGAAATTCTAGATATTGATTCCTCCAATGAAAATGAGCACGACTCCAGTCATTGTTGCCATTGTTATAACTCAAGCACTCTATTTGTTAACTTTCCTCAAGAAGGTATTTTACCTATAGGTAAGAAAAGTAGCTTTTCTACTATATCAAACCACTACCAAACCTATCTCAGCAGGTTGTTTCGTCCCCCGATTCAGTAATTTCCTACATTTTTTTAAATTTAAAACTTAAATCCTTAAGGAAATTATTATGCGCAAATACTTATTTGTGCTGTCTTTGCTATGTTTGCCGTCTATTGCAACGGCTGACTGGGGAAAGCAGCTCGTTAATTCTGTTGAAAGCAGCGATTATTATCAGCTATTAAAGCAAAAACTGATCACTGCTAATTTTGAGAAGGAAGCATATTCTCAATCATTTTATAACCCTGAAATTCAAGTCGACTATAAAAACTCTGAAGTAAATGAGTTTTCTATCGGCATTAGTCGAAGTATCGACTTTTCGAACAAACGCCAGTTCAGTAAAAACTATGGTCAAATGCGTTTGCTGTCAGCTCAAGCTAATGCTAAAGAAATAGAGAGGCAACTCCTCTTCCAAGCTATCAATGCGTTAGTAGAACTGCGAAAGCAGCAACAATTAGAGCAGCTGAATTTGCAACAAAAGCAACTATTAAGCCAGTTAGCCAAGGATATTCGAGAAAAAGAACGTATTGGTGAACTAGGCAAACTAGACAGTCAAGTGTCTGAAATAGCTATGGCTAATTTCTTAAGTCAAACAAGTAAGCAGTTACTAGATTTGAACTCGGCTAAGGAGCAGGCTAATATTTGGTTTTCTAATAGTGAGTCTCTTCCTAAGAGCCTACCAAAAGCTCTAACAGCTAAAATCAGAACTCCTTTTTTCGAAAAGTTAATAGAGCAAACTCCACAGATCTTACTGTCTCTATCGCAAGTTAATTTATTAAAAGCAGACTGGAAAAGAACCGTAGCTTTAAACAAATCGGATCCAACGGTAGGCATTAATGTCGGTAAAGAAGGTGATGCCAATACGGTTGGAGTAACTTTTAGCATGCCTCTTAATATTAGCAATGATTATTCTTCTGCTAATTCAGCAAAGCACTCTGAATTTCTTGAGCAGGATTATCAATTGGCGATTACAAGGAAATTGATGGAGCTTGAATTCAAAAAAGAATTTTCTGCGTATACGCAACTATTTGATAGTTATCAAGACTGGAAAACCATTGCCTCAGTAAGCATTAAAGGAAATGAAAAATTGTTAGTTAATTTGTGGAAAGAAGGTGAAATTACAACGTCCGAATTTATTGTCGCCAATCAACAGCGATTAAACGCACTCAAATCAGGCATAGAGTTACAGAATAATCTCTATAAGCAATACATACAGTGGCTATCAACTTCTAATCAGTTAAGAAGTTGGTTAATGAATCAATAAAAGGGCCAGAATCATGAAAAATACTTTATTACTATTATTGTTACTCAATATTATGGCTTTTTCTTTAGTTTCTATAGGAGCGACAGAGGAGCATAACGATGATGGCTTGATAGAGCTCACTGAAGCTCAACTACAGGCGGCAAATATTAAAACTAAAATAATGATTAAAGAGAGCCTTTCAGAACGAATACTAGCTTTTGGTGAGCTGGTTAATAATGACTATAAAAGTTATGTATTAACTAGTCCCGTTAAGGCAAGAATTATTGATAGGAAAGCTTTCTTAGGTCAGAAAGTTAGTAAAGGTGATGTTCTTATCAGTTTATACAGCGAAGACATTGCAAGCTTACAAAGTCAGTACTCTATCGCTAGTTCTGAGTGGAATCGAATACAGCGCCTAGGAAAGTCTACCGTAGGTGCAAAGCGATACAATAATGCTCAAGTTGCTTTCCAAGCAGCGAATTCTAAATTATCTAATATTGGGATCAGTTTAACTGATCCGAAAACCATTGATACAAAACCTCCGTTAGGTACTTTTTATTTAAGTGCGTTGGCTGATGGCGTGATTTTGGAAGATAAGTTTACCCAAGGTCAGATTGTTGAACCTGGACAAGTATTAATGACTATGGTTGATGAAGATACTTTATGGGTTGATGCAAAAATCACTTCCAATAAATTAATACCTACTAATGCAAAAGCAAAAGTCATCATTAACAAAGCTTCCGTAGACGGTGAGATCATTCAATTTGGTCATGCTATTGATGAAGTTACACGAACCAGAAAAGTGAGATTGTTGATTGATAACCCAAATGATCATTTTCATGCGGGAATGTTTGCTGATATTGAATTTGATATTCCCAAAAATGAGCAAGGTTTTCTAATAAATCAAGGTTCAGTATTTAGAACTTCTGATGGCGATTGGGCTGTATTTATAGAAGAGAAGCCTTATCATTTTAGGCAACAAGAAGTTGAGCTAGGTATTAACCTTGGGGACGTGGTTGAAATAAAAGGCATTAATGAGAGAACTAAAGTGGTTACTAATGGTGCTTTTTACTTGCAATCAGAAGCTCAAAAATCTGGCTTTGATATTCACGGCCATTAGGAGGCAAAATGTTTCAATTTATAGTAAATTTTGCCTTAAAAAATAGGCTACTAATTGTTATTGGACTCATAGCATTATGCATTGTAGGTTATATCAGTCTGCAAAAATTAAACCTCGATGCTTTTCCTGATGTTACCAACATTCAAGTATCTGTGAATACTGAAGCTCCTGGCATGGCTGCTGAAGAAGTTGAAAAGCTGATTAGTTATCCCATTGAGTCCGTAATGTATTCACTTCCAGATGTTGCTGAAGTTCGTTCAACGTCTAAAACGGGCTTATCGCTTGTAACCATTGTTTTCAAAGATAAAGTCGATATTTATTTTGCTAGACAATTAGTATTTGAGCGATTGCAAGCTGCTAAAGCCTTAATCCCTGAAAGTGCAGGCATACCTGAAATAGGGCCCAATACTTCTGGATTAGGTCAAGTATTTCAGTACTATTTGCTCGCGGATGAAAGTTCAAATATGGATGCAGTCAAATTACGCTCCTTAAATGACTGGGTTATTAAGTTATTACTCATGCCTGTAGATGGAGTTACTGACGTATTATCATTCGGCGGTCAAGTTTTACAATATCAAGTCAATGTTAATCCATCTAAACTACTCGCTTATGAGTTGTCTCTAGATGATGTTCAACAAGCAATAGAAAATAACAATCAGAATGCAGGCGGCTGGTATCTTGATAGGGGGCAAGAGCAGCTAATTATCCGTGGGTTTGGTTGGTTAGAATCAGGCGATAAGGGCTTAGAGCAACTACGCCAGCTTCCTATCCGCTCAGTTGATGGAACCTTTATTAAGGTTTCTGACGTTGCAACGGTCGGGTTTGGCGAAGAAATCAGACAAGGCGCTGTGACCTTAAGTACACGAGATATAAGTGGTGCTATAAAAACTGAAGGAGAAGTGGTTTCTGGTATTGTTCTTAAGCGAATGGGAGCCAATACCAAACAAACTATTGATGGTATTCAATCTAGAATCCATTTAATTGAACAAGCTTTACCTAGTGGAGTTAAATTTGTAGCTTATTATGATCAAGCTGATTTAGTGACTAAGGCTGTCGATACAGTTGTATCTGCTCTGCTCTTGGCTTTTGTTTTGATTGTCGTAGTGTTATTACTTTTCATGATGAACTTGAGAGCCGCTTTTTTGGTACTCATCTCTATCCCGATTGCCATATTGATAGCATTGATGGTCATGTCTTTTTACGGTATTTCCGCAAACCTTATGTCACTAGGAGGCATAGCTATCGCTATTGGTATGCTAGTTGATGGCTCAGTTGTAGTGGTCGACAATATCTTTAAAAAGTTACAAACAATCCAAAGCACTGGAAATGAAAAAGAAGGTAATCAAACTAGTTTATTACAAGTTATCAAGCTGGCAGCTAATGAAGTCGCTCGCCCAGTATTTTTCGCAGCCATTATTATTATGGTGGTATTTATCCCTTTATTTTCTTTCGAAGGCGTTGAAGCGAAACTCTTTCAGCCAATGGCAATTAGCATTATCTTAGCTATTGCAGCGGCTGTATTAGTCGCTCTGGTTATTGTGCCTGCTTTAGCCTCCTTAATTTTAAAGCGAGATTTAAAACTCAAACAAAGTCCTCTTTTAAAACCACTAAACGCGTTTTATAGCAAAGCCTTAATCTATATTCTAAAGAAGAAAAAAGCGTTAGTTACTCTAGTGTTACTATTAAGTTTATCTGCCGCTACCATGCTCCCTTATCTCGGCACAGAGTTTGTTCCTGAGCTTGAGGAAGGAACTATTAATCTTAGGGTAACGTTAGGGCCTACTGCCAGCTTAAACACTGCTTTAGAATTATCACCCAAACTCGAAAAAGACTTATTGTCATTCCCACAAGTTAATTATGCACTAAGCCGCATAGGCAGACCTGAACTTGGTGGCGACCCAGAACCCGTTAGTAATATTGAAATTTATCTTGGTCTAAAGCCTGTTTCAGAGTGGGATACGTTTAGTTCTCGTCAAGAATTGCAGAATGCAATGGCGCTAAAGCTACAAAAATATCCAGGCCTATTACTTAACTTTTCTCAACCAATTGCCACTCGTGTCGATGAGCTGCTATCTGGAGTAAAAGCACAGTTAGCTATCAAGCTATTTGGGCCCGAGTTTGATGAGTTAACGACTAAAGGGAAAGAACTTGAGGCGATAGTCAAAGGTGTAGAAGGTACTAAGGACGTTTCACTGGAACAAATTACTGGTGAAGCGCAATTAGTAGTGAAACCAAGACTTAACAATCTTTCAAGGTTTGGCTTATCTGTTGCCGACGTAATGCAGTTGGTCTCTACAGGTCTAGGAGGAACTTCGGTTGGACAAATTATTCAAGGCAATGAGCGGTATGACATATATTTGCGCCTAGAGCAAAGCCGAAGAAATAACTTGCAAAAAATTAAAGATTTAACCATCCGTACCGATGAGGGAATCTATATAACTTTGTCACAAATTGCTGATATTACTATTGAAACAGGGCCACCTCAGATCCGTCGCGATAAAGTCCAGCGCAGAGTGGTTGTTCAAGCAAATGTTGAAGGCCGAGACATGGGGACAGTAGTTGGTGATATTCAAGCTAAAGTTGATACTGCTCTTGAGTTAGAGCCAGGTTACAGTGTAGAAATTGGTGGGCAGTTTGAAAACCAGCAAAGAGCTCAACAAAAACTATTAATTGTAGTCCCTATTTCTATTTTACTAATAGCTTTACTATTGTATTTTGCATTCGGTTCTTTATCACAATCGCTACTAATATTAGTGAATATCCCTTTAGCCCTGGTAGGCGGTGTCTTTGCGTTATGGTTAACGGGCCAATACTTATCGGTTCCCAGCTCTGTAGGCTTTATTACCTTATTTGGAGTAGCTGTATTAAATGGAGTTGTGATGGTTGAAGCGATTAATGAGAAGTTGCGACAAGGGGCAAATCTAGACGAAGCCGTAACTGTTGGAGCACTCTCTCGACTTAGACCTGTATTGATGACGGCTCTAACTTCCGCACTAGGTTTAATACCGATGCTCTTATCTAGTGGTGTAGGTTCTGAGATTCAAAAACCATTGGCAACAGTGGTTGTCGGTGGCTTATTAAGTGCAACACTGCTAACCTTAATTGTGATTCCTGCATTTTATTCTAGTTTTTCAAAGGGATTTGTACCCTCGAACCATAAATAATATGCAGAAACGCAAGGTATTATTACCACAACTGTAATGTATATTTTTACGATACTTTAAGTAAACGAGTAGCCACTTATGCCACACAGTCACACTAACAAAAATCAACACTCTCATGGTAATGCTTGTAGCGGACACGGAGAAGGCTCCAGCAAAAAGGTGTTACTAATTGCTTTAATTATTACCAGTATATTTATGGTAGTCGAAGTGGTTGGAGGGATTGTCTCTGGATCCTTAGCATTGATTGCAGATGCAGGACATATGATGACCGATGCAGGAGCATTATTATTAGCATTTGCGGCAGTAAAATGGAGCGCTAAGCCTAAAGACTCTAAACGATCATATGGCTACGCACGATTACAAGTACTAGCTGCATTTGCAAATGGTATTGCCCTATTGGCATTAACAATATGGATTGTTGTTGAAGCTGTTGGGCGATTTAACTCCCCAGAGCCGATTGAGTCAATGTCTATGTTTGTTGTGGCAGTCATAGGGCTTCTCGTTAATATTATTGTGTTTAAAATGCTCCACAGTTCCAGTAAGGAAAACATTAACGTGCGGGGAGCTATGCTCCATGTTCTTGGTGATTTATTGGGATCTGTAGGAGCTATATTGGCTGCTATTTTAATCTATTGGAAAAATTGGTTATGGGCAGATCCTGTTTTATCAGTGTTTGTGTCCTTATTGATAGTAAAAAGTGCATTGCGCTTAATAAAAGAATCTAGTCATATCCTACTTGAAGGGACTCCTCCTAGTTTAGATGTAGCTAAGATTGAAAATGAGCTTTCAGCTATTAATGGTGTTAATAATATCCACCATTTACACGTTTGGTGCCTTAATGAAAATAAAATTGTCGCGAGCCTTCATGCAACTTTGGAAGACTTAAAACAAGGAGACGATATCATAGCAGCCATAAGCAGTAAGTTGAAAAGCAAATACGGCATTGAGCATAGCACTATACAATTAGAAACTAAACATTGTGATTTTATTGAGTGCTAATAAGATAGGACGAGAAAACCTCTAGCTAGCATTTAGAATGCTCCATAGTAAAGATTACATAGATACTTCAAGAATTATCTGTATGGAGCAATAACAATACTTGTAGGGTTTGCGAAGAACTATGATTGCGCAGTTCCCACTCATCAACATCCGATTTGTTACGGTTTCAGATTGTTTAGCTCGAAAGCGGACACTCAGAAATTAACGCCTAGCTAAGCCGAGCGTGATTTTTGCGCGTCGGCTTGAGTTTTTTGTTAAGTTTTGCCTGGTATACCAAAGAAGCGAGGCACCCGTGCTTTGTATGATAAAAATTCCTGAGCATATCTTTTTTCTAGCCATTTTTCCTCTATAAAGGGGGCCACGATATACATGACGGCCCATAAACCCAACAAAATATAAACATAAGTGGAATTGATAAATAAACCCAAACCTAACATAGCAAATAATGAGCACACATAAATTGGGTTTCTACTCCATTTGTACCAACCAGACACTACCAAACCTTTTGCCTCTCCATGTGCATTAGCCCATCCTAGCTTTAGGCTAATATAACTGGCTAGGCCAAAACCTAAAATAAATAATGGCAGCCATATAAAAAAGCGCACTGAATAACTGAATACTGGGGTGTCATTGTATGAAGTAAAAGAAAGCACAGCCAATCCAATGATCATAACCCTAAACAAGAGCCAAAATATTCGATATTGCCATGACTCTCTGGAAGGAGGAGGAAAAAATACAAAAGAGGGCTTCAATAATGACGCAACTGAAATAAATATCAGTAATATAGCGGCTATCGATGAAACGGTGAAAATAATCTCGTTCATACGTTTTGAAATTTAATGCCTTAAGCAGCGGCGCATTAGCGCGTCCAGCCACCAAGTGGCATTGCTACCTTGGCTTGTTATGTGTTTATGCACGTTATTCAATAATTTTTTACCTCACTAGACCATGCATGATCTGGAAGATTTTATCAAGCACACATCGAATGTCTGCTTTGTGACGAAAGTGGACATTTACTTTCTTTTGTATTTCGATATAGCCAGCTCAACCCCTTCTATAGTTAGCGGCTTCAACTTCTCAAACGTTTCTTTGGATGGGTTTAACACTGCAATCCATGACATCCAGCCATACACTGGATGAGGGGTGACCCGATCGAGCTTAGTAAAGTCGTGCCCAGTCCTCACGACTTTACCAGCAGCTGGTCTTTTAGGAATGCCCCCGAACATTTCTGAAAAAGTTTCCCTACTAATACCAAGGTTCAGTCGATAAATACCATCTCTATTAACATTGGATGCCTTATCGTTAGGACCATCTTTTTCTTTAAAGGTTAACACTGTACCCCGTCAACACAATTTGGACTGATTAAGGCATTTGCTTAAGAGAGACTTTTGGTTCATGGTTAACTTAATAGGAGTTAATTATGAGCAAGTCATCAAGTGTCGAAAAGACGGTTCGGGACATCCGCCGTCACACGCGCAAGAAGTACAATGCAGAGGATAAGATCCGGATTGTCCTGAAAGGCCTTCGAGGTGAAGATACGATAGCGGAGCTGTGTCGTCGTGAGGGTATTAATCCGAACTTGTACTACCGCTGGTCAAAGGATTTTCTAGAGGCTGGCAAATTATGGTATTAAACATCCACCAAAGTTTGATAAACAATATATTGTACCCTATCAACACAATTTGCAGTAGATTGATATACAGTGTATTTGCAAACTTACAGTGTCGTTGGATGCCGAATTTAAAATGAATATAAAAACAAATAACATTAAAGATGTAATGTTTAAAACTATAAAATATTTGCAATACTCTAAGAGTATTATATTCTAATACCCATATAACTCATTGAAATTAATGCACATTTGCATTAACAAGAAAAAGGGATTTGCAATGTCGAAGAACCTTCTTAATACCAGCACTGTAACTTTAGACGATCTTCTATCAGCAAGCAAAATCTACCATGTTCCACCCTATCAAAGAGACTACTCTTGGTCAGAAGAGCATTGGGAAGATTTATGGGAAGATATAGTAGCTTTAATCGAAAATAACGAAACATTCCACTACATGGGCTCAATCGTACTACAAAAGATACAAGATAAAGAGTCAAGCATTATTGATGGTCAGCAGCGGTTTACAACATTTTCAATTATCATTTTAACTATTATTAAAAAAATACAAGATCTCGCGCTAGCGGGAATTGAAAAAGAAGAAAATGAAGAAAGAGCGATTATCTTACGCCGAACTTATTTAGGTGATAAGCATGCTACAACCCTGAAGTATACTAGTAAGCTTTTCCTTAATAGAAATAATGATGAATTTTTCCAAAATAACCTACTTCAATTAGTTGAACCCAATAGCTTGAGAAACTTATCAGCTTCCAATAAAAAGCTTTATAAGGCTTTCCAATATTTTACAACTAAAATTGATAGTCTTGACCGCATTAAAAATAATGGTGCATCACTTGCATCGTTAATTATCGAATTAATTTCTCGCCGAATTCTATTCATCGAAATAAATGTTGAAGATGACTTAAGCGCCTATACTGTTTTCGAGACTTTGAACGCAAGAGGCGTAGAGTTAACATCTACAGATTTACTAAAAAACTATTTGTTTTCATTAATCAATGATGAAGTCGAAATTGATTTGCAACAACGAAAGTGGAAACGAATCGGAGATACTGTTGGGACTGACAAATTACCTGATTTTTTAAGATACTATATCAACTCTAAATCCCCTTTAGTAAGGGCAGATAGGCTCTTCAAAACCATAAAAACTAGAGTTGATACCGCCCCAAAAGCGTTAGAGATTTTAAATGAATTAGAAGCTCACTCTACTATTTTTGAAGCCCTCAAGAATTACACATCAGATGTTTGGAAACAAAGAAGCAACACAAAAACTCTAATTAGAGAGTTTAGCTTATTTAATGTTAAGCAAATCACACCCATGCTTTTGGCTGCCTTCAATGAGTTTACAGAAGAGGAGTTTAGAAAAACAATAAAGTTAAGCATTGCCATATCCTTCAGATATAGTGTGATTTGCGGTAAAAATCCTAACGAACTTGAAAAAGCGTATAATGCAGCAGCAGTAAAAATTTCTAGAAAAGAAATCACTAGAGCTAGACAGCTACACGTGGAGCTATCAAACATTTACGTTTCAGATGGCGAGTTTATGCAAGACTTTTCCCAAAAATCTATGAGTACTAAGCGCAGAAAAAAACTTCTTAGATATATATTGTACAAAATAGAGCATCATATATCAGGCCGCATTCGTGATTTTGAATTAGACGAAGGCACTATTGAACATATATTGCCTGAAAATGCGAGCAGAGCTTGGCAAGCTGATTTTCCTGTAAATATACAAGAGGAGTTTCTGTATCGCTTAGGTAATTATTGTCTATTAGAATCTAGTATCAATAGAGACATCGGAAACTTACCATTCGCAGAAAAAATGCCTCACTATAATAGCAGCGATTATTCTTTAGCAAATCAATTAAATTATGAAAAATGGAATCCACAAAATTTAAATAGAAGACAAAATGAATTATCAAGAATTGCATGCCATATTTGGCGGTCAGATTTTATAGATTAGGAGTTAAACTAACTCCCTTTACGATAAGTTATCTTTATTTAAAAGGACTTTTATTGGGTTTAATTGTCATGTTTTTAATTGCCAAGACTTCTTGCGCTCTAGCTCTATTACCATCACAGCTAATCATTCTTGGTGCATCTATCAAATTTATTTTGTAACCGTAATCAGAATAAAGCTCAACAATTCTGTCTGTTGCCTGATTAGATATTACTATCGGACAAGAATATTTTGATAAATGTTTAATTAACCGTTCTTGCTCTTCCCATTGAAAATTATTTCCTGCATAGCTCCTAAATTCAACATCGTAAGGTGGGTCGACATATAAAAAGTCTGTTTGATTAATTCTTAACTTACTAAAATCACCACAGGCAAACTTCCATTTCTTAATAGTTTTTTCTACTTCTGGGAATTCACGGTGGTAGTTTATTTTCTTATACCTGCCAAAAGGTACGTTATAGAGTCCCGACTTATTAAATCTCACTAAGCCATTAAACCCTGTTCTATTAAGGTAGTAAAAAATTGATGCTGATTCGTGGGTCAAGTGCTTGCCTTCTTTTATTAAATTATTGAACTTTTCCCTCATGTCATAATAAAAGGCTTCCTCATTAACCATATCTAACTCAATTTTAAGACCATCTCTAATAGACTCATAAAAATTAATAATATGTGGGTTAATGTCATTCAGTAATGCATTTTTAGGGGCAATGCCCAGCGAAATAGCCATACCTCCACTAAAAGGCTCAACCAACCTTCTACACTTCGCTAGCCCCCAAATAATTTGAATATGATCAACCAAGAACCTCTTACCACCCGGATATTTAATAGGCGGTGTTACTTTTTTAATATTAATCATTAGAAATATATTTTCTTATAGTTATGAGTCATGAATAGCCTACCAAAATTGTAAAGAAAGATTAGTTTAAAATAAGCTTAATCGTTGATTTTCTTGAGCTAACCACCCAATTCATTACAAAATTTACAGCTTTTGACAAGGATGCCACCACTTTAAAAACTATAACACCTTGTTTTTTGTAACCTTTTGTAATAATAGCAGCCATTTTTATTCGATATAAGCAAAAAATCACGCTACCTTTGCGTGAATGAGCCATGGTTTTTAAAAAGGGCTGACAACGGAACTCGGCTTTTCTAGCCTTTTGATAAAAGAATTCCATTTCTCGAGCTGGAAAATATGGCTTTTTATATCGACCAAAAGGCACATTGAAACCGCCACTTTGATTGTAGCGGCACAGACCGTTATAACCATGCCGATTAAAATATAAGAATAGCGCCGAGCGCTCCCAGCCAGCTTCCAGTTGATTAAAATGGTTTCTCAACTCATAAAAACGTTTTTCTAGATTATTCCCTTCAACGAAATATTGTGCACAATAATCAATAAATCGAGCTTTGCCTTGTTTCAAATCATTAAATAAATTGATCAGATCAGGATTGATATCGGTTAGCAAATAACGATCATAGTTAGTATTTAAAAATACTACGCCAGAGCCTACAAACGGCTCAATTAATTTATTGCCATTGGGCAGTGCTTTTAAAATTCTTGGTAATAATCGGTATTTACCGCCAGCCCATTTGAGGAAGGGTCTTTGATAGCTAGTGTTATTGTTTTTCATGCTCAAAGAATAATACAATTATGGGCAAGCCTGTTGGTTAGGGCTAGTGTAACAAAACCGATCCAGAAAAAAAGCTAAAACTGAGAATAGTATGGCAAAAGCAACTTTGGTCTTGGCGCATGGTGCCGGAGCCAACTCCAATTCAGAATTCATGGTACAAATGTCATCTTTGATCGGCAATCAAGACATAAAGGTGCTGCGTTTTGATTTTCCCTATATGCAAGGACGCCAAGCCACAGGCAAAAAATCACCACCCGATCGAATGCCAAAATTAGAAGCGGCTTTTTTAGAGCAATTAGAGACATTGCCTCAAAAAAATCTCTTTATTGGCGGTAAATCGATGGGCGGTCGAGTGGCAACAATGATAGCTGAGCAAGTTAAGCCAAGCGGTGTCATTTGTTTTGGCTACCCATTTCACCCACCTGGCAAACCTGAGAAAACTCGTACAGAGCATTTAAAAACGCTGCAGACGCCAACCCTAATTATTCAAGGCAGCCGTGATACTTTTGGTAAGCCAGAAGAAGTGGCTAGCTATGATTTATCAAGCAAGATTCAAGTCAAATGGCTTGATGATGGTAACCATAGCCTTGAGACCTTAAAGCGCTCAGCAATTACTACCGAGCAAGCCTGGCAGCTTGCGGCCACTCATGCCAGAGACTTTATTACCGCTTTAAGCAAATAGAGATAAGCTAATGGCAAAACTAAACAATATAATTCTGATAAATGATCATCGACCAAACAAATGCCGTCAAAATAAAACTAATCAGCACAATGGCAGAGCCAATATCTTTGGCACGTCCAGATAACTCATGAATTTCACCACCAAAACGGTCGATGGCAGCTTCTAACGCCGAATTAACCAACTCACAAATAAAAATAAGACCGACACATAAAATCAGCAGAATAATTTCCACTGCAGTTTGTCCGACAAAAAATGCCGCTGGGATCAGAATTATCGCCAATAACACCTCTTGTCGAAATGCCGCTTCATTTTGCCAAGCCGCTTTCAGACCTTTCAGCGAATAGCCAAAGGCATCAATGATTCGAGCTAAGCCAGTTTTTCCAGGTTTCATAGGATTGAAATATATTTATAAGTGGTTCAATATTAGGCAATCCCTAAACAATCAGCAAGTCAATGAGCAAACCAATGAAAAATATAATGACCACCCTACTATTGATAAGCAGTTTAAGCCTAATCGGCTGCCCAGAAAATTCTGGCAAGAGCAGTAGTACAGAAGCCGTAAAAACCTATCAGGCGACTCAAGAAGATTTAGCAGCTTTAAACAAAGAAATTTTAATGTTAATAGAAGACAAAAGTTGCAATGTCGATTCAGATTGTGCGGCAATTGCGCTAGGTGCTAGAGCCTGCGGTGGCCCAGAAAGTTATGCCGTTTATGCACCCAACAACACTGATGTTAGCAAATTACAGTCACTTGCCGCTCAATTAGAATCTTTAAACAAAATCTATAATCAGAATAATCAAGTAATGAGCATCTGCAAGATGGAACTTGAACCTTCCGTCCAGTGCGTGCAAAACCAATGCCAAAAAGTTACTGGCGTACACTTGATCCAATAGCTAGGCGAGCTTAGATACTATCGATTGTGGTTTAAAATTTGAATCTTGTTGTTGGTAGGATACTTCAGCCAATAAAGGTGCCATTAGGTTCTGTTTTAGCCACTCCAAGTTTTGCTGATAAGCATCCATATCAGGTGACAACGGATTGGCCACCCAGCCAATTAGCTTTAAACCTTTGGCCTTAATAGCTTGTGCCGTTAGTTGGGCATGATTTAAGCAACCAAGTTTCATACCAACCACCATAATCACATCCATCGACTCTTGTGCCACCCAATCGGCGTAAGTTTCAGTCTGATTTAGAGGTGTTAGCCAGCCGCCGGCACCTTCCACCAGCACAATATCCGCATCAGGGATAGTGACTGACGCTGATAAAGATTGAACGGTTAAATTAATCCCCGACTGCTCGGCTGCGATATGCGGTGCAATTGGTTCGGAAAAAACCAGTGGGTTAACTTGCGGGTAATTAAGAGGAATGTTGGAAGCCTCTAGCAATTGTTTAGCATCGCCATTAATCAAACCTTGATAACCATCTAAAACACCACTGCGACTATCAGATGCGATCGGCTTCAAGCCTGCGACTTTATAACCGGCTTTCACCAATGTCTTTACCATTAAGCGAGTGACGAAGGTTTTACCTACTTCGGTATCAGTCCCAGTTATGAAATAAGTCTTTGTCATTGTGTGCACTAATTGGTAAATTTGGATTAATTGTGTCGATTTGTAGCTTTGTCGCTACCGAATTTTATCACAAGGATATAAACTGGATATGAGAAAATAAGCCAATTTAGAGATTTTTATGGAAACGGCATCGAATTTTTTTGCAAATAATATTTTATTACTCGGCATACTAATTGTTGCTGGCTTAGTGATAGCAGTTGTTTTTGCTGCATTAAAACACGCCCTAGTCCGTCAACTTGAGTCCAAAGTTGATGAGTTAAAGCAAGTGGTAGAAAAAAATACCAAAAACATTGCTGACAAACAAAGGTTGTTAGATGCAAAAACCGAAGCACATGATGAACTTAAGGTCTCATTACAAGATTTATCAAGCCGCCATACAGAGTTGCGCCACAATTTTAATGACTCTCAGAAAAGTTTGAGCAATACCCAAGCCAATTTCGAAAAAACACAGCAAGACTACTTAAACTCGATGCAAACCATTGCTAATAATCAAAAAGAGTATGAGCTAGAGTTACAAGCGCAAAAAAACAGTTATGAACAAACCATGTTGGATATTCAAAAAGAAGCTGACAAAAAGGTGGAAAGTTTCCAAGAAAATTATTTAGCTGAATTTGAACATTTAAAGAAAAGTCATAAACGCTTAGTACAAGCTAACCAAACCATGAGTAAGACTGCGGATAATTTACGCAGCGAACGTGACTTTTATCGCACCGAGTTCCAGACACTACGTAACTTCTTGCATGAATCGCAAATGGACAAAGCTAAAAAATTGGTGGATGAGCATGCAGAAAAACTTGCTGAAACCAATAAAGTTATCAAACTTTCTGGCAACCCTAACGATTCCTAGCGTTTAAAGTTCTATTCCATACTGGTGGTATTCCAGCGGTATTTCTTCTCGGGCAAAGGCGTGCCCATAAATCAGCTCATAAGTTGCAGGTAACTCGCCATTTTGCATAGCAAATTTTTGGTATTCCTGCTCCAACTGCTTTAGTGCACGAGGGCTAGTTAAACCTGGCTTTCTTTGTTTATCAATGTTATGAGCACCAATATTTTTAAGATCGCGCATCAATTCAATCGCTTTATTATAGCCAATCACCACGGGCTCATTATCTACCACGGGATCAAGCATTGCAGCGTTTAGCATGGCATCGCCAAGGTGATGCATATCCATAAAGTCATTAACGTGCTTATAATCATCGATCGCCTGCCAGCTTTGCTTTAACTCGTGCAAAGTATCAGGACCTAAACTGGTAAACAGTAGTAAACCATCAGGTTTAAGTACGCGGTGAAATTCTTTAAACAGTTCATCCAGCTGTTCAATCCATTGAATGGTTAAATTTGAAAAAATCAAATCTGCACTGTTAGACACTAATGGCAAACTCAATGCATCAGCACACAAATACTCTTCTTGATTTGATTGCTGACGACTGAATTCGATCATACCCTGAGCAATATCAATGCCAGTGACTTTAGCTTGAGGATAGCGCTTTTTTAGTTCTCGACTGCAATAGCCTGTTCCTGAACCGATATCCAGTATGCTTTGCGGATGCAGCTTAAAATACTCTAAACGTTCTAGTAATCTATCTGCTGCAATGCGCTGAAAAAACGCTGCATCATCATAAGAACGAGCGGCCTTACTAAATGAGCTGGCAATATCTTGCGCTTCGATTTGATTAACCATTAAAGCGCACCACCCTTTAAAAAACGGATCACATCAGCAGTAAATTCTGCACGATTAGTCAAAAACGGCGCATGACTTGCTTTAGGATAAATCTTGTATTCGCTATTCGGATCGAGCGCTTTAACCGCTTCTGCAGATTTATTAGGTACTAGCGAATCCAAGCGCCCATAAAGACGTAAGCGTGGCATAGATAAACCGCTAAGCTCTTTCCTCAAATCGATATCATTGAGCATAGCTAGTCCGCCTCTTAGTGCTTTGCTGGCAGGCGTGCCATGTATAAATACCGTTTCTTTTAAAAACTTTATATCTTCCTTTTGAGTTTCACTGCCCATGGCTTGAATAGCTAAGAAACGAATAATTGTGCCTTGATAATCTTCTTCTAAAAAACGACAAAAAGAATCCATTACATTAGCTTTCATGCCACTTCCCCAATCATCTGCTTGTACGAATCGAGGGTTAGAAGCCACTGTAATTAATTTCGTCACACGCTCAGGATGATCAATAGCAATTTTACTGGCAACGACACCACCTAATGACCAACCCAAATAGTGAGCCTGCTCAGGCGCTACGCTTAGCACTTGCTCAACTAGCAAATCTAAATCGTATTCGGCACTGGGAATTGGTGAGCGGCCAAAACCTGGCAAATCAATCAGATGCACTCTAAAATGCTGGCTTAGATCTGCGAGCAACAACTCCCAAATACCTGAGTGCAGCCCCCAGCCGTGCAATAACACTAAGTTCTGACCTTGCCCATGAGATTCAATATAAGGTTTTAATTTCGACACTTAACGACCTTCTTGTTTGCCATTCACTATTTTGGCTAATTGATTTACCAACTGTTCAATTTGCGACGGTTCGTGATCAGCACTTAACGTGATTCGTAATCGTGCAGAATTTTGCGGCACTGTTGGTGGCCTAATGGCTAGTGCTAAAATGCCATTGGCTTTTAACTCCTGGCTAACATCGACCGCCAATTGGCTTTGTTTTAGCAACAAAGGCTGAATGGCAGTCTCGGACTTCATCAGCGGCAAATTTTTGCTTGCCGCCATTTCACGAAACAGTTGAATATTCTGATTCAGCGCTACTCTTCTTTCAGGCTCTTGTTGAATTAAGTTCAAGCCCATTCGATTGGCGGCTGCAACAGCAGGCGGCATTGCGGTTGTATAAATATAGCTACGAGCAAATTGTTTAAGGCTTTCAATTAAGCGACTTGAACCAGCGACAAAAGCACCAAAGCCACCTACCGCCTTTCCCAAAGTGGCCATATAAATATCTGCACTATCTTGAGCCAGCGAAAAATGCTCTAGCGTTCCCTTACCCTCTTTGCCTAAAACTCCAAAACCGTGCGCATCATCTACCATCAAATACGATTGGTATTTTTGCTTTATCGCAACCATCGCTGGCAAGGGCGCTAAATCACCATCCATGCTAAAAACACCATCAGCCACCATCAACTTGCTTTGGGCATCAGTGCCTAGTTGGCGCTGTAAGGAAGCCATATCATTGTGTGCATAACGTATCATTTTTGCCGCACTGGCTAAGCCACCATCTATCAAGGAAGCATGGTTTAGTTTGTCTTGGACAATCAGATCATCTTTATCCAGAAGCGCAGTCAGCACACCTAAGTTGGCCATAAAGCCTGTGGAGAACAACAGCGCTTTTTCTGCACCTAAAAATTTCGCTAACTCTTCCTCTAAAGCATGATGTTCATGACTATGCCCTACAATCAGGTGCGATGCACCGCTGCCGACACCATATTGCTTTGCAGCAAGCGTCATAGCCTCAATCATTTTAGGGTGGTTGGCCAAGCCTAAATAATCATTGCTGCTAAAGTTCAAATATTGAGCGCCTGCAACCCGCAACTGTACCGATTGCGGGCTTTGGCAAGTTAATCTTTGCCGCAACAAATCCTGCGCCTGACGAGCTTGCAGGCGTTGCTGCAATTTATTCCACATCATGAGTTTATTAACTTGAATTACGCTTGAGTAGCGTCGTAAAACATCTCTTTCTTTTCTGGCACAGGCATCGCTAACTCTTCTTCTGTCACTTCCGAACCTTCAGGCTTAATACCCAGTTGCTTGAACAACTGCATATCGGCTTCGGCTTCAGGATTAGCAGTTGTTAGTAATTTCTCACCATAAAAAATTGAATTAGCACCTGCTGCAAAACATAAAGTTTGAGTTTCTTTATTCATATCTTCACGACCTGCCGATAAGCGCACATAAGACTTTGGCATCACGATTCTTGCGGTCGCAATCATGCGCACAAAATCAATTGAATCCAGCTTTTCAACTTCGCCTAATGGCGTACCTTCCACCGCCACCAACATATTAATCGGCACCGATTGCGGATGTTCAGGCATATTAGCCAGTTGCTGAATTAGGCCGTAGCGATCTTGAGTCTGCTCGCCCATGCCAATAATGCCGCCCGAACACACATTAATCCCCGCATCGCGCACATTTTGCAGTGTATCCAAACGATTGTCGTAAGTACGGGTGGTAATAATTTGCTGATAATACTCAGGCGAAGTATCCAAATTATGGTTGTAATAATCCAAACCTGCTTCCGCCAATTGGCTAGCTTGCTCATCGGTCAACATGCCTAAAGTCACGCAGGTTTCTAAGCCCATGGACTTCACCTGTTTAACCATCTCCAAGACCACGTTAAGATCTTTCTCACGCGGTGAACGCCAAGCCGCGCCCATACAAAA
>JABXIW010000345.1 GCA_013372875.1 Gammaproteobacteria bacterium
ACCCACGCCCACGCCGATCACCTGACCGCCGCAGACTTTATAAAGCAGAAAATCGGCGGGAAAACCGTTATTGGCGCTGGGATTACTAAAGTACAACAGCATTTTGCGCCAATCTTTAATATGGGTATTGTTACCGATGGTAGCCAATTCGACCGATTGGTTAGTGAAGGCGACTCTCTTGATTTTGCTGGTATGTCAATTGAGATCTTTGAAACTCCTGGTCACACAAGCGATAGCATCATCTATAAAATCGATGACAATATCTTCTTAGGCGATACTTTCTTCCATCCCAATTCTGGTACTGCTCGCTGTGATTTTCCTGGCGGCGATGCTAAGCAACTATTTGATTCTCTTAGTAAAATATTGAGCTTTGCTGATACCACTAAACTATGGCTTTGTCATGACTACCCTGGTTCTGAGCGTGAGGCGCAGGCTTGTTTTAGCGTGGAGCAGATGAAAAACAATGTGCATATGGCTAATCAGCGCTCCAAAGCCGACTATGTGGAGCTACGAAAAAAACGCGATGCTCAATTAGCGGTTCCCAAGCTGCTTTACCCTGCTTTGCAGGTTAATATTTGTGCGGGTAAATTACCCAAAGCCGAGGAAAATGGTGCTAACTATTTGAAAATACCACTACACATAAAAAAATAAAAACTTTGCTTCAATTTTCTTTTTCTTTCGGCGGTAAGCCTTGTTAAACTTGCCGCCTCTTTATAATCATTAGTTCATCATTTTGCATCAGCTTAACCCTCGTCAACACGAAGCACTAATCAACACCCAAGGACCACTTTTGGTGCTGGCAGGTGCTGGCAGTGGCAAAACCAGCGTTATTACTCGCAAGATGGTTTATTTGATCAAGGAAAAAGGCATTGCCGCCCGCAACATTGTGGCAATGACCTTTACCAACAAAGCTGCTCGCGAAATGAAACAGCGCGTCAGCAAACTTGCAGGCTCTAGCGCTACTCAAGGTTTAACCGTTTCCACTTTCCATAACTTCGGTCTAAATTTTATTCGCCGCGAATATAAAGCCTTGGGTATTAAGCCCAATTTTACTATTTTCGATGACCAAGATTGTTTGGCCTTATTAAAAGACTTGGGCTTTAAGGAAGCAGAAAGCGATAAGGAATTATTGCGCAAATTACAAAATCAAATCTCCCAATGGAAAAATGATCTGATCCAAGCTCAAGAGGCGATTAATTTCGCTAAGGATCAAGAACAGTTAATTTTCGCCAAAGTTTACGAAAAATATGCTCGTAGCATGCAAGCCTATAATGCGGTTGATTTTGATGATCTGATCATGATCCCCGTATTGTTACTACGCGATAATCCTAAGGTTCGCGAGAAATGGCAAAACAAAATTCGTTATTTGCTGGTTGATGAATATCAAGACACCAATACCTCGCAATACGAGCTGGTCAAATTGTTATGCGGCGACTTCGGTAACTTTACCGTAGTTGGTGATGACGATCAGTCCATTTATTCATGGCGGGGCGCGAAACCTGAAAACTTAGAATTATTAGCTAAAGATTATCCACACTTAAAAGTGGTAAAGCTGGAGCAAAACTATCGCTCTTATGGTCGAATCCTAAAAGCGGCGAATGTCTTAATTGATAACAACCCGCATGTTTTTGAAAAAAAGCTGTGGTCGGATAAACCCTATGGCGATATTTTAAAAGTTGTTACTTGTGCCGATGAGGAAGAAGAAGCACAAAGAGTAGTCACCGAAATTTTAGGACGCAAAGTAAAATACCGCGATTTAAAATATTCTGATTTTGCCATTTTATATCGAGGCAATCATCAAGCGCGAATTTTCGAAAAGACTTTAATTGCCAACAAAGTACCTTACAAAATTTCTGGCAGCACTTCATTTTTTGCGCGTACCGAAATTAAAGACATCATGGCTTACTTGAGATTGATGGTGAACCATGATGACGATAACGCTTTTTTGCGCATTGCCAATACGCCAAAACGATCGATTGGCCCAACGACTTTGGAAAAACTTGGCACTTACGCCTCGATGCGTCACGTCAGTTTATTCCAAGCAGCAACAGAAATTGGTTTAGAGCAAACTCTGCAAGGCGCAGGCTTAGAAGCCATTAGGCGTTTTGTAAAAACCATTGGATTAGCAGCTGATAATGCACAACGCGGCGATTCGATTGGAGTAATCCACGATCTTATCGCCAAAATTGGTTATCACTCTTACCTCTATGAAACTTCCAGCACCCCGAAAGCGGCTGAATTCCGCTGGAATAACATTCAAGAACTTCTTGGTTGGGTGGAAAAGTATGTGGACGAAAATGAAAATGACAAGAACCCTTTTTCTGCCGCAGTAACCAACCTAATGTTGCGCGATATGTTAGATCGTGAAGAGGATGAAGATGAAGAATCAAACCAAGTTCAACTGATGACTTTACACGCGTCAAAAGGATTAGAGTTTAATCATGTTTATCTGGTTGGCATGGAAGAAGAGTTACTGCCGCATAAAAGCAGCATCGAGATGGACGACATCGAAGAAGAGCGTCGCTTAACTTATGTGGGCATTACTCGTGCACAAAAAACCTTAACTTTCACCTTATGTAAAAAGCGCAACCGTTTTGGCGAGCTCGTTAATTGCGAACCCAGTCGTTTCTTAGATGAAATTCCAGAAGATGATCTAGACTGGGATCTAAAGCGCAAACCTTTAACCGAAGAAGAGCAAGAAGAACTAGCTGAAGATAATTTGGCTATGTTGAAATCTTTGTTTTCTTAATCTTTTATAAGGATTATTTCTGCAAAATTTATACCTGACAGTTTAAATCTGCCGCTTGCTTCATCAGATAGCGTTAGAGAAACATCTTCTTCCACACTTCCAAATATTCTCCAACCAATTCCTAGTCTTTGAGCTAGTATTAGAATCTCTTCAATGTTGATGGGCCAAGAATTATCATCAGAATGATATAGTTTAAACCTTGCCATAAAACCACCTTTGGGATACTTTTCTAATGAAAAGTCAGATGGAGCCCTGCTTATAGCTTTAATACAGTTATTCAAAACTTTCATTGCAGAATCTTCATTCGAAGAGTTAGCGCAAATACTCCACGTTGAGGTAGGCATATTAATATCCATCTATGACCGATTTAAAAAATCGGCCATAATTATTAAGTAAATTTAGTTCAATCGCTGGAATACCGTTGCTATCCCTTGGCCTAAGCCGATACACATAGTGGCAACACCAAGCTCTTTATCTTTAGCTTGCATTAAACGAAGCAAGGTCGTTGAGATACGCGAGCCTGAACAACCTAGCGGATGACCTAGTGCAATAGCACCACCGTTAAGATTTACCTTATCTTCCCAGCCAGTACGCATACCTAAACCATCGAGTACCGCAATCGATTGAGCTGCAAAGGCTTCGTTAAGCTCAAATAGATCAATATCACTTAGCTCTAAGTTGGCACGCTTTAGCGCTTTCTTAACCGCTGGTACTGGACCAAAACCCATAATCGAAGGATCACAACCTGCCACACCCATAGAGACAATTTTTGCGATTGGCTTTAAACCTAGAGCATCAGCTTTAGCGCGTGACATCACTAACATAGCCGAAGCACCATCAGAAATTGCCGAAGATGTTGCCGCTGTTACCGAACCATTTTTCGGATCAAACACAGGACGTAGTTTCGCTAAATCTTCAACGGTTGATTCAGGACGAATCACTTCATCGTAATCAAACATTTTTAGAGCACCGTCAGCATCATGACCTTCCATTGCAAAAATTTCTGCTTTGAAGCCACCGTTTAAAGTTGCTTGATGCGCTAACTGATGCGAACGGTAACCAAATTCATCTTGTTCTTGACGCGATACTTTATGAATTTGTGCTAACATTTCCGCAGTTAAACCCATCATACCTGCGGCTTTAGCGGTGTATTTTGCCAATTCAGGATCAAAATCGATACCATGATTCATTGGCACGTGACCCATGTGCTCAACACCACCAATAATAAACACATCACCATCACCCACCATAATTGAGTGAGCGGCTGTATGCAGTGCCTGCATTGATGAACCGCACAAGCGGTTAACGGTTTGGCCCGCAACCGTATGCGGCAAATCGGTTTTTAACATGGCGTTTCTTGCGATATTAAAGCCCTGCTCTAAAGTTTGCTGTACACAACCCCAGATCACATCTTCTACATCTGCTGGATCAAGAGCTTCGTTACGATCTAACAAACCTTGCATCAAACGCGCCGACAATTCTTCTGCACGCGTATTACGGAACATACCACCTCTGGAGCGACCCATAGGAGTACGAATGGCATCTACTATTACTACTTCATTCATCTTCAATTCTCCTATGCCTTATGCGTAAAATTTTTCGTTATTCTGTGCCATCTGCAACATTTTTTCTGTTGGCTTATAGGCGTTACCCAAATGGCTAAATTGATTAGCCAAATCAACCACCGCTTGCATGCCGCGATCATCAACATACTTAAAGACGCCACCTCTAAATGGCGGGAAACCTAGGCCATAAATCAGCGCCATATCACCCTCGGCTGGAGAAGCAATAATCCCTTCTTCCAAACAACGAATGGTTTCGATAATCATTGGCAGCATAGTGCGTGCAATAATTTCTTCATCAGAAAATTCTTTGCTATCGGCACAAACTTCTTTTAATAGCTCATAGGCTTTTGGATCGGCTTCTTTGGTTGGTCGACCTTTTTTGTCTTTACCGTAAACATAAAAACCTGAACCCGTTTTCTGACCATAGCGCCCAGCATCAAACATCACATCAATCGCATCTTTTTCATCTTTGCTCATGCGATCAGGAAAACCTTCTGCCATAACTTCGGCGGCGTGTTTACCCGTATCCATACCAACCACATCAAGCAAATAAGCAGGACCCATTGGCCAACCAAATTTCTTGTGCATCACTTTATCGGCTTGTTGGAAATCACAGCCGTCGCGCAATAATTTAGTGAAACCGCCAAAATAAGGGAATAAAACGCGATTTACGAAGAAGCCCGGACAATCATTCACCACTACAGGCGATTTACCCATTGCAGAAGCATAAGCTACGACACTGGCGACCGTTTCATCAGAAGTGTCTTTACCACGGATCACTTCTACCAATGGCATCTTGTGTACTGGGTTAAAGAAGTGCATGCCACAGAATTTTTCTGGGCGTTTTAATGATCCTGCTAGACGGTCAATCGAAATAGTCGAAGTGTTAGAACAAATAATCGCATCTTCAGGCATCAAACTTTCTACTTCTGAAAGTACTGCTTCTTTTACTTTTGGATTCTCAACCACCGCTTCAACCACGATATCGGTATGCTTAATTTCATCGTAACTGAGTGTCGGTTTAATACTAGCAACGCCTTGCGCCATTTGCTCATTAGTAATTTTTTTGTACTTAACGCCTTTACCAAATAAAGTAATGGCTTCTTTCATACCAAGATCTAATGCTGCTTGATTAATATCTTTCATTACCGCTGGTACACCGCGAGAAGCCGATTGATAGGCGATACCACCGCCCATAATACCCGCGCCTAATACCGTCGCTGAGCCAATCTTTTTATCGGCAGTTTTCGCGGCAATTTTAGCTTTCTTCTTTAATACCTGATCGTTTAAGAATAATTGAATCAGTGACGAAGCCTGTTCGGTTAAGGCCATATCAGCAAAGGCTTCATGCTCAACTTTAATCGCTTCTTCTAATGGCAAGTAAGCGGATTTTTCTATGATTTCAATGCCTTTTAGTGGCGCTGGATAATGCGGGCCTGCCTGCGCTGCGATATAACCTTTTGAGGTCATGAAAGACATGGCCGCTTCAGTACGATTTAATTGCAGTGGCGATTTCTTTTCTGCGCGACGCGAATGCCAATCGATCTTACCCGATGCCGCATCTAACAACATTTGTTCGGTGGCTTCGATTAATTTTTCAGAAGGAACAACGGCATCTAATACACCAAGTTTTTGTGCAACTTCCGGCTTATAACCTTTACCGGTAGCTAACCATTCGAACGCATTATCTGGGCCAATCACTCGCGCCAGACGAACACTGCCACCAAAACCAGGCACTAAGCCAAGTTTTGATTCTGGCAAACCCACTTGTGCTTTTGGTGTGCCTACACGCATATCACAAGTCAAACACATCTCAAGTCCACCACCAAAAGCAATGCCGTCAATCGCCGCTGCTGTTGGGAAAGGTAAATCTTCAAAGCCGGTAAAAATTTCATTGGCTTGCACTAACCATTCAACCAATTGTTCGCGGCCAGATGAAAACAGCTGATTAAACTCAGTAATATCGGCGCCAACAATATAAACAGGCTTGCCGCTAGTGGCCATGACTGCTTTAACGCCGCCATGCTCTTTTAGAATTTGGGTAACCTGCTTCCACTCATTGAGTGTATTGCGGTCGAATTTATTGACCGACTCATTTTGGTTATCAAAGCGCATCTCGGCGACGCCAGAGTCGCGCAAGCTACACTGGATCGATTGACCTTCAAATAGCATTCTTAATTCTCCGTTATATCCATTGGACAAGTAGCTAAGATTGAAGCTACTTCCATCATACAGGGATAGATAGACCCATCAGTGTACTGCCGCCACTAATATGGCACAAGGGATCTTTCTGGTCTGACCAATCATAGCCAACTTTTGTAACAAACAAAAGGGATAAAAAGTCATTGAATTTATTGGGTCTTATCGCCTTTTCTGAAATAATAGATGCATTATGACAAACAGAATACAATATTATGTCAATGGAAGAACTCTTTAAAAATCATATAGATACGGTAACTGATCGCTATTATCAAGCGATGCAAAAACATGGCTTCGATCACTTGCTGATCCCCGCTGGATCTTTACATGGGGTCTTTTTGGATGACATGAGTTATCCCTATAAAGCCAATTTCCACTTTAATAGCTTTGTGCCATTGACCAATATTCATGATAGCTGTTTGATGTTGTCTCCCGGCAAAAAGCCATTACTATGTTATTACCAACCGGTGGACTTTTGGCATCTGGTGGCTGGCGATCCAGAAGGTTTTTGGGTTGAGCATTTTGATATCAAAATGATGCGGCAGAAAGACGAAGTGCGTGGTTATATGCCATCCACTGGTAATATCGCTTTTATTGGTGAAATGGGTGCGCCTTATCATGATGATGACTTCGATGCGATTAATCCGCTGGGGTTAATTCATGAAGTGAACTGGTATCGTGCGCGTAAAACCCCTTATGAGATCGAATGTGCTTCACGCGCCAATCAAATGGCGGCAGCGGGTCATTTGGCGGCCAAAGAAATGTTTTATAAGCAAGGCTCGGAATTGGAAATTCATCTTGCTTATCAGTTAGCCGCTGGTCAGAACGAAAGTGAACTACCCTACGGTTCTATTGTGGCATTGAATGAACATGCCTCAATTTTGCATTATGTGAATTATGAACCTAATCGCCCTGATTCGCATCACTCGTTAGTGATCGATGCTGGCGCCCGTTATAACGGCTATGCTTCCGACATTACTCGAACTTACGCTTTTGAAGATAACGAGTTCGCCGCCTTAATTAAAGATATGGATGCGATACAGCAAGCGATCAATAATAAGGTTGCACCGGGTCATTCTTATGTGGATCTGCACATTGATTATCATTTAGAAGTGGCTAAGTTATTGAGTAAATACGATTTTTGCAGCATGACGCCTGAATCAATGGTGGAAACTGGAGTCACTGGTACTTTCTTCCCACATGGCCTAGGCCATCAAATTGGTCAGCAAGTGCACGATGTAGGCGGTCATCAAGCCAATATTGAGGGTGATACCACGCCGCCGCCTGCTGAACATCCGTTTTTAAGAAATACTCGTCCGATTGAAGCTGGACAAATATTAACCATTGAGCCAGGCTTGTATTTTATTGATTCATTATTGGCAGATCTTAAAAACAGCGAGCAGGCTTCTAGTATGAACTGGTCAAAAATTGAGAGCTTTATGCCTTATGGTGGCGTTCGCATCGAAGACGATATTTTCGTCACGCCTACAGGTCACCGCAATTTAACGCGTGAATTTTTACCCGAGTAAAGATCAGTTTGCTGAGTAGATCCTAGTAACATCATGTCAAAAAGCCCTAACTACTCAGTGCCAGAGCAACATTTTGGCACTGAGAGTCCCTTTTTAGTCGAAGAGACCATTAAAGGCAGCCGCTTTATCACACGCACCATTTTTGCGCCTGAAGTGGCTAGCGCCAAAGCCTTTATTAAGTATCTCAATCAGATTGAACCTGAGGCCACACACCATTGTTGGGCCTACATTGTTGGCAATCCCAACAGTACCACTTTGATGGCTTGTTCCGATGATGGTGAACCCAGCGGCACAGCGGGTATGCCGATGCTTAATGTTTTGAAGTACGGCGAGATTGGTGATATTTGTACCGTGGTCACGCGTTATTATGGCGGAACCAAACTCGGCACCGGTGGTTTAGCTCGAGCCTATGGCGGCGGCGTTAAACTGGCTTTAGACTTAATACCTACACAAGAAAGAGTTTTCACTGAGCAGCTCAAACTTAGCTGTGCCTACGATTTACAAAACCAAATTGACTATTTGCTCAAAGAACATTCCGCCACTATCAACCAAGTGGATTATGCGGAAGCGGTTGATTTTCAGGTAGAAGTGCCGCAAGATCAGCTGCAATCGTTACTGGCTGCTTTTGAAGCCTATCAAAATAAAAATCAACTCGAGGTAATTCATGTCCTATCTAGCAATTAAGCATTTACATATGACACTAGCCATTATCAGTATTTTTGGCTTTGTTTTACGCTCGATTTGGCTCTTTATGCAAAATGAATTGCTAAACAAAAAACCTGTTAAAATATTACCGCACATTATTGATACTTTGTTGTTAGCTAGTGGCATTACACTGATGGTCATGTCATCACAATATCCAACCATTGTTAATTGGCTAACCATTAAAATCGTATTTATTGTCAGTTATATCGTTTTTGGTATTTTGGCCTTTAAAGCACAAGCTAAAAATAAACAAGTATTATTCTTTTTGCTGGCCATCGGCTCAGTATTCGCGGTTTTGCACTTAGCTATGGGCAAGCCAGTATTTTAATTTAATGCTATTGGAAGCAACTTATGATTGATGCAAAAACTATTGATGATCTAGCAAAAAAACTTTCGGATCTAGTTCCAGAGGGTTTAAAAAATGCGGGCGACGATTTAGGCAAGCAGTTTAAGCAAGCCCTGCAATCTGGCTTAGCAAAAATGGACTTGGTAACTCGCGAAGAATTTGACGCCCAAACTAAAGTGCTTGAGCGTACCCGTGAAAAGCTAGAAGCCCTGGAAATAAAGGTAAACGAATTACAATGAAGTTTCCGGTAAGACTTTGATTGAGCGTTCCGCTAAATTGCCTTTCCCATTAGCTAACCAAGCCCTAATTTTATAATCACCTGCAGGCAAATATTGATCTTGATCTTTGTTGATTCCCTCTTCATGAAGTACTGATAGTTCTAGTGAATACAAGATCAGTTCGCTATTTGCTTGGGTAAATGCCTTATCCGAAGACCATAACCATAGCCTCTCTCCATTTACATCAATTACTTCAATATCAAACTGCTGACCACTCACAAACTCTAGTCGAGCATCCTTGGCTAAATTATTTTGCAGTTCCATCAATATATGTATGGTTTCGCCATATTGAAATTCCGAGCTTTCTCTTGTGCCAGCCTGCTCAAAGCTAAATGTTTTAACATTTAAAGTCACATTGATTTCACTATCAGAACTTTTACAAGCAACCAGAACCATGGTCGCAAACATCAATAGCCAAGCAATTTTTTTCATTTCCTACTCCTTTTTTTTCTTTACTTCCTTACTTGACCACTAGCTTGTTTGAAAAGTGACACTAATTTTCCATATCCTGGATAAACCTATTGGCTTCATCAATCGATAGGTTCATTTCTCGAATTAAGTTGGCTACATTCGATTCAATTCCTGACAACTCATCCCGCAAAGAAGCAATGGCGCGTGCATTTAAGTTATGCTTTAAATACAGCACTTGATCATTAAATACCGTCAAAACTGGTTGAATCGATCTTTCTGCTTTACGCATCGCACTGATCAATCCTGCATACTGACGTTTAGTTTCATACAGCTGCGCTTGGCTTTTGCGCTTTAATTCTGGATTAGAGTATTGATTGAGTTCTTCTGACCATTCTTCGAACAGCTTTTCGGCTACATACTCGACACTATCAACGCGCTTGGCAACATCTTCAGCCGCGCTTTTGCTGTTCTCGTATTCATCATTCAGTCGGTTATACATTGTTTCCAATTCGCCACCGTCAAACTTGACTACGCTTTGAAATTCTTGCAATGCATTTTCAAACTGCTCTTTAGCTTCTAGTTGCGCATCACGCGCTTTTTCAATTCGACTGACTAGAACATCTCTTTTTTCAAAGCCTAACTGCTCTAGCGCACCTAGCTTTACAGTTTCACAGCCTAGAATAAGAAAAATACTCAACAGCGGTATCATTAGTTTTTTCATAGCAGATCCTTTCAATGATTTTTATTTATTATAGGTCTTGATTTGGTCATTACCAAATTGCTGCTATAAATTTTACAGCCTTTTACCTTCAATTGATGGCTTAGACTTGCGTTTTTAGCTGCTTGGGCTAATCTTGTGAATAATTTTTCTAATTTGGAATGGCAATGCTTTTAATTGGCGGAAACCCCGAACAACAACATGTCCAACTCAACCCAAAAATGGCCAACCGACACGGCTTGATTGCTGGCGCTACTGGTACTGGTAAAACCGTCACTTTGCAGGTTTTGGCCGAAGGCTTCTCAAAAATGGGTGTGCCCGTATTTACTGCCGATGTTAAAGGCGACTTATCTGGCGTAGCCGCCGAAGCGAAGCCTCATCCGAAAATTGACGAGCGGATAGAAAAAATTGGTATTGAGAACTATCAAGCTCATACCAACCCAGTTATTTTCTGGGATGTTTTTGGCAAGCATGGTCATCCTGTTAGGACCACCATTTCTGAAATGGGCCCTATTTTGCTCGCCAACTTAATGGATTTGAATGATACCCAAGAAGGGGTGCTGCATATCGCCTTTGATATCGCCGATGAACAAGGTCTTTTACTGCTCGATATTAAAGACTTACGCGCCATGCTCAACTGGGTCGCCGATAATCGCAAAGAGATTATGCGTGAGTACGGTAATGTCTCGCCACAATCGGTTGCTGCTATTGTTAGAAAATTATTGGTGCTTGAAAATTCTGGCGGCGATCAGTTTTTTGGCGAACCCGCTCTTAACATTCGCGACATGATGCGCATTGATCATAATGGCAAAGGTATTATCAATATTTTGCATTCCAAAGAATTGATGCTTAACCCCCGCATTTATGCCACTTTTTTACTCTGGATGCTTTCTGAATTATTTGAAGAGTTAGATGAGGTTGGTGATCCCGATAAACCCCGCTTAGTGTTCTTTTTCGACGAAGCTCACCTATTGTTCGATAAAGCCCCGCGAGCTCTTCTTGAAAGAATCGAACAAGTAGTCCGCTTGATTCGCTCTAAAGGCGTAGGGGTTTTCTTTATTACTCAACATCCTACCGATATTCCTGAGGATGTGCTTGGCCAATTGGGTAATCGCATCCAGCATGCGCTACGCGCTTTTACCCCAAAAGATTTTAAAGCGGTAAAAACTGCGGCTGAAACTTTTAGGCCAAACCCTAAACTTAACGAAGAAGAACTCATCACTACCCTTGGAGTTGGCGAAGCCTTGGTTTCAGTATTGGACGAAAAAGGTCGCCCTTCTATTGTCGAGCAAACCCTTATTTGTCCACCTGAGTCTCGGATTGGTCCTTTGACTCAAGCTGAACGAATAAAAGTATCACAATCATCGCCAGTTGCTGGACTCTATGATAAGTCAGTGGATCGTGAATCGGCTTACGAAATCTTGTTAGAAAAAGAGCAAGAATTACAAAAACGCCAAGAGCACGAAATGGCGGAAGCAAAAAAACAACGGGAAGCTGAAGCTAAGGCTAAAGCCGCTGCTAAGAAAAAACGTACAGGCTCACGCCGCCAATCGAATTCTGAAGCTTTTATGAAAACCTTAATTCGCACAGTCAGTTCTGGCATTGGTAGGAAATTAGTTCGCGGTATTTTAGGTGGTCTTCTCGGTGGCAAATAATTTTTCTTACTGACACAAAAAAGGGATCCTTATGATCCCTTTTCTTTATTGCATTTTACTTTTTCAAAAAGATAAATTTTAATTAGTCTTTCAAGACAAAAGTAATCTTCATGGTAACTCTAAATCCCACAACTTCGCCATCTTCAATAATCGCTTGTTGATCTTTGACCCATGCAGACTTTACGTTGTCCAAAGTTTTGTTGGCGCGTTTAACACCTTTTACCATGGCATCTTCAAAACTTTTTTTAGAATCTGAAATAATTTCCGTTACGCGTGCTACTGACATTGTTATATCCTCTGTTTGTCGCTATTTGAATAATTTATATTACTCCTTTCGCTCTTGGGTTCAAGCCAGATACTTTAAAATTTGTAAAATGTTTGATTTCATTCAAGTTTTTGTGTTTTTATTAACAAAACCACTTATTTAGTCGATTATGTTTACTGCTGTTGAACATTCTTTTTTAGTACCTTTTGATGCTACTTTTCAATTGGCCGCGCTGCCGACCAAAACTGATATAACTTACCCTAAAGATGAGTACAAACAGTTGCTCAAGCGCGATCAGAAAGAGTTAGATAATTTGCAACAAGCTTTGTATGCCAACAATCAATATTCTGTGTTGTTGGTTTTTCAGGCCATGGATGCTGCTGGCAAAGATTCCACCATTCGCGCTGTACTGAAAGGGATCAATCCTGCTGGCTGCCAGGTTTACAGTTTTAAGCAACCTTCAAAAGAAGAGTTAGATCATGATTTTTTGTGGCGCAGTGCAAAATCATTACCTGAGCGAGGCCGCATTGGTGTTTTTAATCGCAGCTACTATGAAGAGGTTTTAGTAGTTAAGGTACATCCAGAATTTTTGCAAGGTCAGCGTCTGCCAAACCTGCCCAATTTTTCTGATCAAAATGCCATGTCTGATTTTTGGCAAAGTCGTTATAACTCTATTATTGATCATGAAAAACATTTGGCTGCCAATGGCACCATTATCCTTAAATTCTTTTTAAATGTTTCACAACAAGAACAACATCAACGGTTTCTATCACGGATCGAAAACCCTAAAAAGAATTGGAAGTTCTCCCCCTCAGATCTGGAAGAAAGTCAGCATTGGGATACTTATCAAGCTGCTTACCAAGAGCTACTGCAACAAACCTCAAAGCCCTGGGCGCCTTGGTATGCCATTCCAGCTGATGATAAAGAGGCCATGCGAATTATGGTGTGTGATATTATCAAGCAGAGTTTAGATACCTTACACCTGCCATATCCCAGTTTAGATCGAAAAATAGCCGATCAGCTGGATAAATATAAATCTCAATTAAAAACTAACAAATAACAAACCACCAATAAAAAAGGCTAGCAACTTTAGTTACTAGCCTTTCATCTGTTTGAGCTCTGTTTATACGTCTAAGTTTGCCACCGATAAAGCATTCGACTCAATAAAGTCACGGCGCGGCTCAACTTGATCGCCCATTAGAGTAGTAAACAACTGATCAGCACCGACTGCATCTTCAATGGTTACTTGCAACATACGGCGTGTTTCTGGATCCATAGTGGTTTCCCAAAGCTGATCCGGGTTCATCTCACCCAAACCTTTATATCGCTGGATATGCTGACCACGACGTGCTTCTGCCATCAGCCAATCCAATGCTTGACGGAAACTAGAAACCTCTTGAATTTTCTCACCACGCTGAACGTAAGCGCCATCTTGTAGCAGATCAGCCAACTCATCACCCAAACTAGTAATTTTTTTGTAGTCTTGAGAATTAAAGAAGTCTGTTGATAGTAAGTAGTCACTTTCTACCCCGTGATGGAACATCGCAATGTGTGGTAAATAATGATCCAACTCATTATCTTTGCGTAAATTCAACTCAAAACGTACCGCACCCGAACGATTATCGGTATTTAATATTTCCGCTAATTTATCGGTCCAAGCCTGAACTTTCGATTCATTAGCCAGATCATCGGCAGTTAACTTCTCATGGTAAATCAACTGATCCAAAATCTGCTGAGGATATAAGCGCGATAGACGGCGAATGGTCTGTTTTACCGCACGATAGTCATTCACTAACTTTTCTAAACCTTGTCCAGAAATAGCAGGAGACTCTTTATTGATGTACAACTCTGAGTTAGTAAGTGCTAACTGCGTTAAATATTGCTCTAAGGCCTCGTCATCTTTTAAGTACTGCTCTTGCTTACCCTTTTTGATCTTGTATAACGGTGGTTGAGCAATATAGATATAACCGCGTTCGATCAGTTCTGGCACTTGGCGATAGAAGAAGGTCAGCAACAAGGTTCGGATGTGAGCACCATCCACGTCCGCATCGGTCATGATGATAATACGGTGATAGCGAGTCTTATCGGGATCAAATTCTTCACGACCAATGCCGCAACCTAGAGCTGTGATTAAGGTACCTACTTCTTGTGAAGAAAGCATCTTGTCGAA
>JABXIW010000348.1 GCA_013372875.1 Gammaproteobacteria bacterium
ATGCCAAAACTATCGCTTGCTTAAGCAAAGCTCGCCTTTGCGGATATATTTAGGAATTTGGACCAAGGAGATATTCATGGATTTTCGTTCAGACACAGTGACTCAACCCACCCAAGCTATGCGCGAAGCAATGTTCAGCGCCCCTGTTGGCGATGATGTTTATGGTGACGATCCTACCGTAAACGAGCTAGAGCAATTCGCGGCTGAATTAGCAGGGTTTGAGGCAGCATTGTTTACCACTTCTGGCACACAAGCAAACCTTTTAGGATTAATGGCGCACTGTGAGCGTGGCGATGAATATTTATGCGGGCAGCAAGCGCACAATTACAAATATGAAGCAGGTGGCGCAGCGGTACTGGGTTCTATCCAGCCTCAACCAATTGAAAACAATCCAGATGGCACGTTGCCATTTGACAAATTAGAGGCAGCAATTAAACCTGATGACGCGCACTTTGCTCGTACTCGTCTGCTAAGTTTAGAAAACACCATCAACGGTAAAGTGATCTCACTGTCTTACTTAGCGGAAGCTCGTGAATTCGTTAATAAACACAATCTGAAACTGCATCTCGACGGTGCCCGCGTGTTTAACGCAGCTGTTGCGCTCGATGTTCCCGTCAAGGAGATTGGTCAGTACTTTGATTCCATGACGATTTGTTTATCGAAAGGTCTTGCGGCACCCGTTGGTTCACTGCTGCTTGGCAGCAAGGAATACATCGCGAAAGCTCGCCGTTTAAGGAAGATGGTCGGCGGCGGAATGCGTCAGGCAGGCATTCTAGCGGCAGCAGGTAAACTGGCAATCACGGAACAAGTCGCGCAGTTAAAGCAAGATCACATCAATGCAAAAGCACTGGCGGAAGGTTTAGCTGAACTACCGGGTTTCTCGGTAAATCCTGACTTCGTTCAAACCAACATTGTGTTTGCTAAGTTGGATGCTAAAGTCGATATCCAAGGCATCGCGGAGCAACTCAAGCAACAAAACATCATCATCAGCCCAGGAAACCCAATTCGCTTTGTCACACACAAAGACATCTCTGCTGAAGATATTCAAACCTTCCTATCGAGCCTTAAATCTCTGCTTTAGATTGATTTTGATCATTGAGCTTCCCCTTAGGGGAAGCTTTATTCTACGGTCAATTATCGCTAAATCGAGAATCCATAATGCTAAGAACCCTCCTTTTAACGTCTCTCATTTTTACTTCCACCGTTTATGCCAATCCTTTTGGCGATGCTGAGAAAGGCAAAGTTAAAGCTCCAAGCTGCGTATATTGCCACGGCACAAATGGACTAAGCAGTAATGACGCCTATCCGAACCTTGCAGGTCAAAGTCCTAAATACTTGTATGACTCGATGAGAGCCTATCAGGATGGTTTGCGAACCGGGCCACTGGCAGAGATGATGAAAGCGCAATTACGTATGCTGAACGATGAAGATCTCCGCGATGTTGCTGCATTTTTTGCCGAGCAATCAGGCGACTAAACGGTATGCATTAATGAGTGAGAAAAGGCTCGTCAGCAGTACGAGCCTATTTATTTTCCTGAATATAAAACTAACAACACATTTCACCAGAAAATGAACACAAATCAATCAAACACACTTTAGATCAAATATTTGATGAATTTATAGTTCACTATAGGCATTAATATTGACTTTTTATTCTACTTTATCGATATTTCATGCTTTGTTTGATTCGACGTGAAGTAAGTTATGTCTCACACACATGCGCAGCCATCGGAATCGGCTGCAACAAAGCAATCATGGCAGATGCCTGACACTCTCATTTTAATCTTTTTTGTTGGTATCTTTGCTGCGATTCTTACCTATCTAATTCCTGCTGGTCACTTTGATAGCCAACAGGTGTCTTACGTGGTAGATGGGGCGGAAAAAACACGTACTGTTATTGATCCGTCTTCTTTCTCGTACGCAACCGACGAAAACGGCGAGCTGGTTTACAACAAAGTGGGTCTCTTCGCTTCTGGCGGCGGTATTGGCTTGATGAACTTCCCATTTGAAGGTCTGGTTTCAGGTTCAAAATGGGGCAGCGCAATCGGCGTTATCATGTTTATGCTTGTGATCGGCGGCGCTTTTGGTGTCGTGATGCGCACGGGCACTATCGACAACGGTATCCTTCGCCTGATCGACAAAACCAAAGGTAATGAAGCGCTCTTCATTCCTGTTCTGTTCTTGCTGTTCTCTTTGGGCGGCGCTGTCTTTGGGATGGGTGAAGAGGCGGTGGCGTTCGCCATCATCATCGCTCCATTGATGGTTCGCCTAGGTTATGACGGCATTACGACCGTAATGGTGACTTACGTTGCGACTCAGATTGGTTTTGCGACATCTTGGATGAACCCATTCTCGGTTGCGATTGCACAAGGTATTGCTGGTATTCCTGTACTATCGGGCATGACGGTTCGTATGGCACTTTGGGTTGGTTTTACACTCATCGGTATCGCCTTTACGATGGTTTATGCGTCTCGCATCAAAGCAAATCCTGAGTACTCTTACAGCCGCCGTACGGATAAATACTTCCGTCAGCAAGAACTTGGTAGCCACGACTCTCGTTGGAACTTCGGAGACACGCTCGTTATTCTAACGGTTATCGCAACGACGATTTGGGTGGTTTGGGGCGTAGTAGCCAAAGCATGGTACATCCCAGAAAT
>JABXIW010000021.1 GCA_013372875.1 Gammaproteobacteria bacterium
GTGACGCGCAACGTCTTCATCCTTTCTGCGGTTTTGATTGCAATTTCTACCGCTTTGGTTGGCCCAATTATGTTCTTTGGTTTGCTTGTGACCAACTTGAGCCGCGAGATGTTTCATTCCTATCAACATAAAACATTGTTGATAGGCTGTTCACTGTTGGCCATTAGCTCCTTGCTTTCAGGGCAGTGGATCATTGAAAACGTATTTAATTTTGAGACAACGCTAAGCGTGGTCATTAACTTCCTTGGCGGCATTTATTTCTTGTATCTGCTGTTGAAAAACAAAGTCGTATAAACATGATAGTCATAGAGAAACTAACCAAAGCATTTGGTTCGAGTAATGTCGTTGATAGCGCGGATACTCAGTTCGAAAAAGGTAAAGTGACGTCAATCATTGGCCCAAATGGAGCTGGCAAGAGTACCTTACTCTCCATGGCTTCTCGCCTAACAGAGCGAGACGGTGGTAGCGTCATCATCGACTGTAAAGAGATCGCTGAGTGGGATACTAAAGAGCTGGCGAAAAGGCTTGCTGTGCTTCGCCAAGCGAACTCAATCACGATGCGATTTACCGTGAAAGAACTGGTCTCTTTTGGTCGCTTCCCTTATTCAAAAGGCAATCTTACCAAAGACGATCATGCTGTCATTGCACAAGCCATTGATTACTTAGACCTGCAAGATATTCAAGATAAATACTTGGATGAGTTGAGTGGTGGTCAGCGCCAGTTGGCGTTTATCGCCATGGTGATTGCTCAGGATACGGACTACGTTTTCTTAGATGAACCGCTGAACAACTTGGATATCAAGCACTCATTGCAGATCATGAAGGTGATTCAAAGGCTTGCTCATGACATGAACAAAGCAATGGTGGTTGTGATTCACGATATCAACTTCGCGGCGTGCTATTCCGATGTCATTCTGGCGCTTAAACAAGGTAAAGTGGTGGCAAGTGGCGCGGTTGAAGAGGTGATTCAGGCAACATCATTGGAAGACATCTACGAAACGCCATTTAACATCATTGAGTTAAATGGCAAGCGCATGTGCACTTACCACTAATCTGAACCAACTTGTTGCCTTTAACGAACTGCAATAGATAGGCGAGCTTACTTAGTGAGCTCGTCTATGATTGGGCAGCGACTTTTTGCATCGCCAGGACAAGCCGATACCCAACCTTCCAACTGCTTTTTGATTTCCATCAGGTGAGCAATTTTCTCTTCTACTTCGCGCAGTTTATCCATCGTTCTTTCTTTCACTTCGCTGCTTTTACGGTTTGGATTATGCGCAAGCTGGACGAATTCTTTACATTCTTGAAGTGAAAATCCTGCGTTTTTTGCTCGTGAAACTAAGTTAAGTTCTTGAATATGATTATCTGAATACTCGCGATAGCCAGAATCACTGCGTGCTGGTGGAGAGATGATCCCTTTGTCTTCATACAAACGAATCGACTTTGATGACAGTCCAGTTAGCTTCGCGACAGCGCCAATATTCATGTTTAACCTCCACATTCGAGATAACGCCGATGCCGTTAATTGTCGTTGTGTATCAGCGCGTTAAACATATTGGTTTCTACGCAGCTTTGATTTGCAACTGATGGCATTGGCTTGATGTTTAACGCGAGTATATACCCATGTCGCTGGCGATATATACCCCCAAAGTACCTAAGTAGGCTGGATAGACGCATTGTTGAGCGCTCCCGTCACTCTTTTACGATCTCATGGGGCGGCACACCGAACACTTTTTTAAACGCATTAGTGAAATTAGAAGGATGGTGATAGCCCGCTTCGTACGCGGCTTCAGTGATCGACACTAAGCCACGCTCCAAATGTACTCTTGCGATCTCAAGACGACGATAACGGATATAACCATTCACCGTCATATTGAGTGACTGTTTAAAACGGCGTTGTAGGTTAGACACACTCATCGAGAATACCTCTGCAATGTGTTCGAGGTTCAACTCTTGTTCAAGGTGCGTTTCGATATAGCTGACAATGTTTTCCACGCGTGAATCACTATGACGTTCGGAGATTTTATCTCGGTAACAGTTGGTGTTTTGAGGGCAAAAATCCTGTGGCATTTGTTGTGTTGCGTGAAACAGAATTTGATAAATCAAACTTTCGATTTCGAGCTTGTCTTGGAAACGATGTGGTGTATCCCGGTTGTTGAGTTCGGTGGCAAGTTCAGTTAACGCCTGATTAAGCTCTAGGTGGTAAAAGGCTTGGTGCGTTTCAAAGAAGGCAGTACTGCAACACGATTCTTCCGTACGGGACTCTAACCATTGCGGCTTTACAAGAATATTAATCTTGTTGATCTGATTGTTTTCAATAAGCGAACGACGAAAGTTAGCAGGATGAATGAGATTCACCACCACGCCTTGAGGTGTATCACTGGCATCGAGATCGAACTGTAAATCGTCGTAGCCGAAAGAGAGTTTTCCTTCGAGAAGAATGGTGATCAACAACGAAGCGTGCGCGGTAGAGACGATATTGGAGTCAACCAATTCAATGCAGCGCCACCATGCACAAAAATCTGGTCATTGTACTGATAAGACAAAAACTTCCCTTCAGCCAGTTGGGTCTGGCATGGTTGTCCTTGCGTTACAATAAACTGTTTTTCCGTGGCTTCCAGTTTTTGGGTCATAGCTATTTTGCCAAGTTTAGTTCGTTTGGCGGTGACTTCCTGCATTTGACGTTTCCTCATAACACTTGTGCGATTTCGCATAACTGAATCGCCTTTGTATTTATAAAACACCTGCTTATTATATCTGAGAATTATTATCATTAATATTTAGGGATGTACTTATGGAAAGCCCAGCTTGCTCATCAATCAAGCTTTCAAGCCTTTGCCTTGCAGTGGGAATGGCATTGGCAAATCCCGTTTTAGCTCAAGAATCTGACTCTCATTTCGAAGAAGTCGTGGTATGGGGAACGAAAGTTTCCAGCAATACCGAATCGATGTTCGCGGACGATATGTCATTAAAGCAGGCCGATCATATGTCGGATCTACTGCGTGATATTCCGGGCGTTGATGTGGGTGGTACTCACTCAGTCAACCAGCGCATCACGATTCGCGGCTTGGGTGAGACTGACTTGGATATCCGTCTGGATGGCGCGTCACAACACGCGAGTATGTTCCACCACATCGGTAACTTAACGCTGAACCCCGATATTCTTAAGTCGGCAGATATTCAAGTGGGTAACAACTCAGTGACGCAAAATGGGTTGGGTGGTTCGGTGTATTTTGAAACCAAAGACGCACGTGATTTGCTTCGTTACGATGAAACTTTTGGCGCGCGTGTATACGGTGGTTTCGCATCTAACGACAACCAACAAGGCTCTTTAACGTTATACGGTTTGCTGTCAGAAAACGTAGATGCAATGGTTTATGGCCACTATGTGACGCGTGACGATTTCAAAGATGGAAACGGCGACAAGACGTTCGGCTCGGCAGGGGACGTTTACAACATTCTTGCGAAGCTTGGCTGCGAGTTTAATGACATTCACCGCTTCGAACTTTCCTACGATATGTACCGTGACAGCGGCGATTACAGTCCGCGCCCTGATATGGCAGGTAGCGCAAACAATGGCTTGTCGAGCAAGTTGCTGATCCCAACGGATTACGATCGTGATACCGTCACGCTCAGTTACGAGCTAAGAGGGGAGCAGCACCAAGGTAATGTGACGCTTTACAACACCGAAACTGAAATCAAACGTGATGAAACGGTTATGGTACCGCGTTGGCCTTCGAACCGCTTGTCAAAGAACACGGCTAAGAACCAAAACCTCGGCTTAAATGCGAAATTCCAATCGGATTTTGCTCTCGCTCAGTTTGATAACCGAGTGACTTATGGCTTTGACTACATGGATAAGACGTCATCTAGTTACTACGGCAGCAGCAAGTTTATGGATGAATCGGCAGTTTCAACGGCGCTGTTTGTTGAAGATCAGTTCTTCTTTTCGGATGCCTTCTTTATTACTGCGGGTCTGCGTTTTGATGATTACAAACGTAAAGCGGAAACAGGCACAAGCAATTTTGATGACGTGACTTGGGCATTGGGCGGTGACACAAGACTGGACACTGTTTGCGAGCTCGCGTTCCCTGTTTAAGGGCCCAGAGTTGATGGAAACGTTCATCGCGTATCAAGACGTTGCGCACCTCGAGGAAGGCATGAAGGCGGAAACGGGCCAAAACACCCAAGGTGGTCTGCGTTTCAACAAGACGTTAGATAAACACTTCTTCGGTGCCAATGTGACGGTTTTCCAAACAAATATTGATGATTACATTGCTGATAAATACCAA
>JABXIW010000429.1 GCA_013372875.1 Gammaproteobacteria bacterium
CCCGCGACCCCCGGCGTGACAGGCCGGTATTCTAACCAGCTGAACTACCGCTCCGCGACGAGTGTTAACTATGCTATCAAGCCTGTTAACAAGGTGTTTGCTGGGTGACCTCTTGGTCAACGGCGTGCATAATACTGGCGTTCTTTTTTTGCGTCAACAATTTTTTTAAAGAAATATTAAGAATTTTTGAAATCGCTTAATTAATCGGCAAACCAGCCATTTATTGGTTTAGTCTTCGATTGGTAGCCAAGAAATAATCCGATCTTCGATATCTTGACCGCCAAGCTGATTTTCCAAAGTTACCTTGCCTTTAACGCTAAATCCTAGCTCATGGATACGATTTTTATCGCTACATTTCAAATGATGCCAATCGGGTAAATCTTTACCTGCTGCAACTCTACGATAGCCGCAAGTTTCAGGCAGCCAAAAATAATCATGGATGTTATCAGGAGTGATTTGCATACAATCAGGTACTAGCTTAGTGCGGTTGCCATAGTCAGTGCATTGCAATGTTTCCTCATGCAGTAAATAGCAGACCACGTCGGTCTGCATCAACAAGCCTTCGTCTTCATCCACAAACTGCATACGGCAGCATTTGGCACAACCATCGCACAATGACTCCCACTGCTCGGAAGTCATCTCCGTCATAGGGGTTTCAAGCCAGAACTTATCCAATTAGTTAGTTCCCATTAAACGAGCCAAATCCTCATCAGTCGGCGGCATTTGCAGGTAATAGCCCTCTTCCGCGAGCTTTCTTTTGACATCTTCGATATCAACTAAAGCCAGTTTATCTTTTTTCGCCAAATCTAGGTGCATAACCAACTCTGGCTCGCCCCACATGGCCATTAAAGTTTCTGGTAGCTCTTTTAAATCTTGTTCGAAAGGTACGTAAAGATAGGTATCAGCCCTTTTTGAGCTTTTATAAATAGAACACATCATATTTCTGATCACTTAGAAAATTGGGTTAAATTAGTGGTTTTCAGCAAAATATTGCTCAAACACAGGCTGCAGAAGCTGTTTGCGCCATGAATTCCAGAATCGATTTGGGCGAACTTCATGCTTCAATTTAAGCATTATATAATACTCAATCAGCCTTTTGTTAGATAAGGCATCTTGTGGAATGGAATTTTCATCGGCAATTTGATTAGCGATTGCCTTAATATTCTTTGCCATCAGTTTCGCGCCACGAATTTTATGGAAAGCTTTAATGGGCTCTGGCCAATGCTCTGCCGGCACTTGATCGGCATTTTCAATCAGCGCCAACAAATCAGTGCCATAGCGACGAATGCTGGCTCTATGGCAGCCTGCAGCCAATAAATCTGATGTTTTTGGCGATTCTGCTTGGCATATTTCAATGATCTGGTTATCGCGAAAGATAAAGGTTCGAGGAATGTTTTTCAATCTAGCGATTTGTTCTCGCCAACTGGCAATTTGTTTTAAGCGATTGGTTTGCTTGGCGTTAAGCCTAAAGGCACCTTTGATGCGCAAATAGAACTGGTCGTAGTTTTCAGGTGAAGAAACCGCTTCAAACATACTGGCAGCGTCTTGTAGGACACAATCCATCAGGCCTTTTTCTAACAAGCCATCACGTAACTTGTAATAAGCGGGCAATAAAAACTGAACATCTTGCGCTGCATACACCAACTGTTCTTGAGTCAAAGGTCGTTGCAACCAATCGGTTTTGGTGTGCTCTTTGTCTAAACTCACGCCTGAGATCAACTCAACCAAACGCAAATAACCTAAGCTCAAGCCCATATCTAAAAAGCCCGCAGCAATTTGGGTGTCGAAAACCGCATTAAATTTAAACTGGTACTGGTTATAAAGCGCTTCTAAGTCTTCACTGCAACTGTGAAAAACCTTAATCAACTCATTATTTTCGAATAAAGGCGCGAGACTCGATAAATCTTTGAGTTTTAAAGGATCAATAAACCAGATTTGATCGCCATCAAAAATTTGGATCAAAGCTAGATTATGAAAATAGGTATTAGTACGATCAAACTCAGTATCAATAGCAATGGCTTCTCGGGTAAGCCATTGCTCAGCTAACTGTTCTAAAGTTGCAATATCATTAATAAAACCCACAGCAACTTCTTCACCGTATTCTTGGAGATTAAAATCTTGCAAATTTATCCTTATTGCTTACTTACGCAACTCTTTCCTTAAAATTTTACCCACATTAGACTTAGGTAATTCTTGATAAAACTCAACTACTTTTGGAATTTTATAACCCGTTAAATGCTCACGGCAATGTTTGATCAAATCATCTTCGGTAATGGCTTGATCTTTTTTAACCACACAAATCTTGACCACTTCACCTTTGATTTCATCTGGCTCACCAATGGCAGCAACTTCTAACACTCCAGGATGCAGTGCAACAACGTCTTCAATTTCATTCGGGTAGACGTTAAAACCTGACACCAGAATCATGTCTTTTTTACGATCCACAATGCGCAAATAACCATCTTCATCGATAGTGGCCATATCACCAGTTGCCAACCAACCATTATCATCAATCACTTTAGCGGTTTCTTCTGGACGATTTAGGTAGCCTTCCATCACTTGCGGTCCTTTAACCCACAACTCGCCAGCCTCATTAAAACCAAGCACCTTATTATCGTCATCACGAATTTCAATGTCGGTATTGGGCATAGGCAAACCAATGGTGCCACTGTACTTTTTAGCGTTTAGCGGATTCATACTCACTACTGGCGAGGTTTCAGTTAAGCCGTAACCCTCAAGAATTGGCACGCCAGTTACTTTTTCCCAAGCATCTGATACAGATTTTTGTACCGCCATGCCGCCGCCAATGGTTAAACGTAGTTTTGAAAAATCCAAGGCGCGAAAATCTTCCGTATTGCAAAGCCCATTAAATAACGTATTCACGCCCGTAATAGCAGTGAACGGGTATTGCTTTAGGGTTTTACAGAAATCCTTCATATCACGAGGGTTAGTGATCAAAACACTGTGGCCGCCCGCTTTGGTGAAGAGCAAACAATTCACCGTTAAGGAGAAAATATGATACATGGGCAAAGCCGTGATAATGGTTTCTTTGCCAAATTCCAAGAACGGACTCATCCAAGCATCGGTCTGCATAAGGTTCGCAATCATATTACGATGGCTTAATACAGCGCCTTTCGATACGCCTGTGGTGCCGCCTGTGTATTGTAAAAAGGCTGTGTCACTTTGCTGAACATTCACCGCTTCAAAATCTAAAGCCGCGCCTCGCTGCATGGCATCGACAAACCTAGTGCCACTTAATGCATGGCTAGGTACCATTTTCTTAACGTGTTTAACCACAAAATTTACGATAAAGCGCTTTATTCCAGAGCAGGCGTCACCAACATTGGTCAGGATAACGTGCTTGAGATTAACCTCATTAATCACATCTTCAAGTGTGGTAGCAAAATTTTCTAGCAGCAAAATCGCGTCTGCACCGCTATCATTTAACTGATGTTTTAATTCTCTTGGCGTATAAAGTGGATTAACGTTAACAATAACCACACCGGCTTTTAAGGCGCCATACAAAGCAATTGGATATTGCAATAAATTTGGCATCATCAAAGCTAATTTATCGCCTTTTTGCATACCCAATTCTTTTTGCAAAAATGCCGCAAAATCCGTCGATTTTTGATCAAGTTCGGCATAAGTTAAGGTTACGCCTAAATTAGATACCGCAGGCTGGTTTGGAAACTTGCTGACGCTCTCTTGCAAAATATCAGCCAAGCTGTCGTATTTTGAGCAATCAACGGTTTGACTCACTTCTTTAGGGTAATTTTTAAACCATACGGGTTCCATTAAATACCTACACCTTTATCTTATTGTAAAAATTGCTGGATATGTTTTGCGGTTTGCTCAGGATATTGCATGTGGAAATGATGGCCACCTTTGCAATCTATTTGCGTCAAATTACGCAGTCGCTGAGTTCGCAGTTCAATTGGAAATTGATTGAGTATTCCTTGTTCCGCTTTTAAAAATAGTATTTCCGCTTCCACTTTGTCTAATATAGCGTCATGCTGCGCTTCTGTCATCCTCAACCAAGAGGCGCGTTTTAAACGTGCATCACTCGACCATTGGTAGCCTTTATCGGTTAGCATGACACCGCGTTCAATCATGGGGTATAAAGTACGCCAATCCAATTCGCTAACTTGTGCTCGGGCTTTCGCGGCGATCTCTAAATCGGCAAAATAACGCTTATTACCTGTAGCTTTTTTACGCTGCTCAATAGCATCTTTGAGCTGAGTCGCTGCATCGGCTGGCGCTGCCGTTAAAGCCCCCAACGAGTCAATTAAGGCCAATTTACTAAAGCGTTTAGGTATGGCTCCTGAATATAACAGCCCCAAAGCACCGCCCATAGAATGGCCAATAAATTTACAGCTTTTAATTTTTAAGGTGTTCAAAACCGCGTCAATAATGGCAACCCCTGCAACGAACTGATAGTCCGCATCAGGCGATAAATGCTCCGATTGACCATGACCAGGCATTTCAAAAGCGATTAAGCGGTATTTAGACTCAAGATATGGTGCCAAATAGTGAAAACTGGCAGCGTTATCAAGCCAGCCATGCATACAAATCACAGGCTCAGCATTAACATCGCCCCATTCGACTACTGAAATCCGTTTGCCATTGATTTGCAGTTGATATTCACGTTCATAATTGAATTGCATAATCGCGCTATATATTTGATATATCTTTGAAAAGTTTAGAAATTATAGGATCTATTGGCACAAATGAAAACTGGTCATGCCAGATTGTTTCGATATTTAGAAGTAGTTGTTTAATGACAAATATAAAAAAAGGGTCATTTATTCAATGACCCTGTTGAGGAATAATAACTCAAAAGAGAAGTGACAATGACAACCAAGAAAGTAGAAAAGCATTGCTGTCGCAATTAGAGAGGGGAAACTTCCCTACTTCCTTCACTAGTTATGAGTGCAAAATGAACAAAAAGTTCAATAAAACCGAATAATTGATTGAAAAATAACCATAAAAATATAACCAAACTTAAATGGCGATTAAAATCAAATGGTTAGATTATAATCTTAATGTCAAAAATGACTATTAAATCACGAATTTCTTTGTTTTAAGAGCAACTTTAGTCTTTGGATTGCAACTTGAAACGCCAGCTGGTGGCTTTCTGCAGAATTTTTGGAGTTTTATTAGCGCCAATCAACAAAGGAATATGCGCTGCAGTCACTTCGGTTAGATTCCAAGTGGGATCGATCGCGTGCCAATAACCATCATAATAGGCCTCAACCCATACATGGCCACCAAACTTTTGCTTATCATCACCAAGATAGATTAAACCGCTGACTTGACGTGCTGGGATGCCCGCACCATTTAGCATTTCTGTCAGCAATAATGCGTGTTCGGTACAATCCCCTATTCGATTATCGAGAATATCATCCACCTCAAAACTCGATGGCAAGGTCTGATAATTTACAAAATCATACACATACTGAGTTAACAATTTGATTTTGCTCGATTCGCCATCCACATCCCTAATCAGTTTCTGAGCAATTTTAGTTGCTCTTTGGTGGGCTTTACTCGCCTTTGGTAAAAACGCACTTGGATATTGATAGCCTTTCACTAAATGCAGGCGATTACTAGCAAGATTTAGTGCGGGATGCGACTGAAACTCTGGAATAGAGCTATTGGGAATTTGTAGGGTTAACTGTTTAATCTGCGCAATAGCACCAAGCGGTTTATCCACACCAATGCCTGTTGCAACATATAGATCACGTTGCATTTCAGGATTGATACTAACCTTGCCATCGCTTGCGACAAAATTCATACCATTGGGCTTTTTCTTTTTAAGTAATTTCTGATTTTGATCAAAGGTTAATAATGTTGCCTGCGATTGATAAGGATCCGCTAAATCACTAGAGTTTTGTAGCTGATGTTTAACCTGAAGTTGATCGTTAACGCCATTAGCCTGTTCAACTTTTTGGTAACGTGAATAATGTAGACCAAAATCATCATTGTTTAACTCTTTAGTAATTAGAATTTCTGCTGTAGCTTTTGGCAAAGTTTCTATCTTTTCGAGCCAAGCCATGAGCGCCAAATAATCACTTAACTGATAATTGACTGCAGGATGCACTGAGGTTTTTATTTGTCCGTTGCGGTTTTCGGTAACCAGCAATTGTTTGGCATTATGCGCGCTTTTGACAATGGTCAGTTGCGGCTCTGAGGACTCAATTTTAAAAGACATTAATTGGTGTGGCGCTTTCGCAGAAAAGTTAAGCTGTCGCTTAAAACGAAACTCCATACGCTGTGCCTGCACCCTACCAACGATAAAATCTTCCTCAATGATACGGATAAGCTGTTGATTTTTTTGAAGCTCAACACTTGCCCAGCCAATGGCTTGCTGTTGCCAGTTAATTTGATACCAGTTTTTAAAAGGCTTGACGCTCTGGGCTTGCCACTTTGAATCAGATTTATCTTCTTTGTTTATAAAGAAAAAAGCTGTTAGCCCGATTAGAGCTAACAGCAATATTAATAACCAAAATTTAACGCTTTTAAGCATTGGCCTCTTCAGTAACTTTGGCGATCTTAAAATTAAAGATACCGTAAATAAGCGAAACAATTGGATTAATTAAATTAAAGAAACAATATATCCAATAAGCACCCGTCGCCACGCCCAAAGTACCAGCCATATAAGCACCACAAGTATTCCAAGGGATCAGCGGAGAAGTGATAGTTCCTGCATCCTCCAGCGTTCTTGAAAGGTTTTTAGCATCAAGTCCGCGACGCTTAAATTCGGCGCGATACATTCGACCTGGTAACACAATTGCAATGTATTGATCAGATGCAATTAAGTTCATGCCAATACAAGTTAGTAGCACCGAGCCAATTAAAGAGCCAGTGGACTTAGCCATGCCAATGATCGAATGCACCAGCTTTTGCAATAAGCCTGTTTTTTCCATAGCCGCACCAAAGGTCATGGCGCATATAATAAGCCAGATGGTATTTAGCATATTGGTCATGCCACCGCGACTTAGTAAACCATCGAAGGCTTCTGCACCTGTGTTTATGGAAAAGCCCGAAAAAAGCGAAGTCCAAATTCCTGACAAATAAATACCCGCTGTTGATAATTCCGTTTCACCAACGAGTTTAGTGATGACATCGCCCTGCAATAAAAGCGCGAAAACACAGCCCAACAAAGCACCGATCAAAATGGTTGCCACCGCAGGAATTTTCTTAAATGCCATTACAAATACGGCTAACAAAGGCACCAATGACCATAAACTGACATTAAAATTATCATCTATTAGCTTTAAGGTTTCTTCTAAGCCCAATGCGGTTTGTGAAGGCTCTTGATTTAATCCAATCACAGTGAAAATTATCATGGCGATAATTAGTGACGGCAAAGTGGTCCAAACCATATGACGGATATGAGTAAAAAGATCGGTGCCTGTAATTGCTGGTGCTAGGTTAGTAGTATCAGACAATGGAGACATCTTATCGCCAAAATAAGCACCTGAAATAATCGCGCCCGCCGTAATGGCTGAGTTCAAACCTAAACTTTCTGAAATAACGATTAAGCTAACACCAATAGTGCCCGCTGTGGTCCAAGAACTACCAATACTCAGGGATACAATGGCACAAATAAGGGTTGATGCCACATAAAAATACTCTGGCGATAAGATTTGAATGCCATAATAAATCATGGTCGGCACTGTGCCTGCCAAGATCCAAGCACCAATGAGCGCGCCAACCATCAGCAAAATCAGAATGGCACCCATAGCAAGGCTAATACCCTCGACAATGCCCTTTTCTAATTCTTTCCAAGTTTGACCATTTACCAGACCAATAATAATGGCCACAGACGCAGCCAATATTAACGCTATCTGGTTAGCGCCATAGGATGAATCTGAGCCGTATAATTGTACCGATAAAAATAACAAGCCGATTAAAAATGTAATCGGAATGATTGCCTGCAATATACTCGGTTGACGATTTTCTGAATCTACCATTTATTATTCCTTATTTTCTGTAAGCAGTATTTTTATCTGTAGAAATATCTTTATAACGATCGCGCAAACGCGTTGCTTTAGTGGTCATATCAACTAACTTGCCATCAATAATCACTTGCGCTGGACTGGTGGTTACCTCTAAAGGATCGCCATCCCATACGACCAGCTCAGCGGTATAACCAGGTAAAATACGACCATAGTTATCTGCAATGCCAAATATGCGCGCTGGATTAGCTGTAAAGGCTTTTAGTGCTGCATCGTAAGGTAAACCATAACTCACAGCAGTTCCTGCCGAATGACGAACCGTATGTGCATTGTGAGTATTTTGGAAACTCTGTCCCAAGAATATGAGATCAACGCCTGCTTTATTCAGCAAAGTCGCATTATCAATGCGCTGCCCTAACGACTCAAAGCTACCAGGGATATTATTCATAGGATCGAGCATCACTGGCACATTCGCTTTGGCCAAATCTTTAGCCACCATCCAGGCTTCTGCTCCACCCTTGATCATCAAACGGATATTGTTCTTTTTAGCAAAACGTAATAAGGCTTTAATATCCGCCGCTCGCTGCACATTCATCACCAGTGGGATCTGACGATTAATCAAACCTTGCAATGCTTTTAGATCTTCAAGTGAAGTATAAAGCTCACGATATTCACCGTTTAAAATGGCCTCATAATCATCAGCATATTCACGGGCTTCGTCGAGCATGGTTTGCAACTGCTTTAAAGCACTGGCACGAGATCCACCAGCAATATTCGAGCCTTGCTCACCAAAAGCGCCAAAAATGGCTACATCCTTTTTAATCAACGGATAATAATCGCCATTCAAACTCATAATAGCCGCTTGTCCAAACAACAAATGATCACCAAATGGTGGCGCAACTAAAGTGCGAGTCACGCCATTAGCGCGGTTATGCGGGATCAAAGTCGAATTCGGATTAAAGGCCTCATCGATGCTAAAACTTGCACCGCTAAACTCATCATGGGTAACTGCATCTGCTGTTTGATCTAGCGCGTCAATTTCCACTAAGCCAATGCTGTTAGCCACTGCGAAAATACCTGGGGTTACTTGATGGCCTTTGGCATCAATCACGCGATCAGCGCTAGAAGCTAAGTTTTGCCCTACTGACTTAATTTTACCATTTTCGATCAAGATATCGGCTGACTCTAAAGTACCTTGTGAAGCAAGGGTATGGACTTTAGCATTTTTTATCAGCAAGGTTTCAGCGCTAGCACCAGAGCTTAGCAACAATGCCGCTGAAGCGACTAAAGCTGTTAAAATTCTCATAGTCTATTCTCCTTTGGCTTTACCGCACCTAAATCAAAATCGCTGATGGGTTGTTTTGATTTATCGGCTCTATCGTATTTTAAGGCGCCGTCAATAAAGACTTTCTCAGTTTTACTATAAACGCTGAACGGATTGCCGTCCCAAATTACCAGATCCGCCATTTTGCCTCGTTCTAAAGAGCCAGTTTGCTCTTCTACACCCAAAGATTTTGCTGGATTGATGGTGATCCACTTGATCGCATCTTTAGGCTCAATATTTAAGCCCATACGGTTTCCTGAAGTCATAGCCTTGGCAGCTTCTTTATTCAAGTGCTGAATGCCAACCGCCGAATCGGAGTGAACAATGGCACAGGCACCTGCTTTATCAACCAATGCCACATTTTCAGGAACAGTGTCATAGGCTTCTTGCTTAAAGCCCCACCAATCCGACCACATGGCGGAACAAACTTCATTCTCTGCTAATAAGTCCGCAATTTTGTACGACTCGATCGCATGATGAAAAGTCGAAACTTTATAATCAAACTCTTTAGCAATCTCCATCATCACTGCCATTTCATCGGCACGATAACAATGGTTATGCACTAAAATCTCTCCATTTAACACGCCCATTAGGGTATCCATTTGCAAATCACGCTTCGGCTTTTTGCCAGGTTTGCCCGCTTCAACCGAATCGTTATAAGCATCCCACTGCTTCTTATAATCTTGCGCTTTGATCCAAGAAGCACGATAACCCGCAACATTACCCATACGAGTTGATGGTGAGCGACCTTTTGAGCCATAAACACGCTTAGGGTTTTCACCGCAAGCCATCTTCATGCCATGTGGCGCATTAGGAAACTTCATATCCATAACGGTTCGAGCCAATACATTTTTTAGCGTAACGCCGCGGCCGCCTACTAAGTTCGCCGAACCTGGCAAAATTTGCATGGAAGTGACGCCACCAGCCAAGGCTAAACTAAACTGTGGATCTTGTGGCCAAACCGAGTGCTCAGCCCAAACTTCAGCAGTTACTGGAGCCGTCATTTCATTGCCATCAGCACTGGTTTCTACGCCTGGCGCTGGATAAACGCCTAAATGTGAATGGACATCAATAATGCCTGGCGTTACCCATTTGCCATTGGCATCGATAACTAGCGTATTATCGTCGTTAGGCTCATCGATATCATCACCAACAGCAACGATTTTGCCATCTTTAAAATACACAGAGCCATTATCAATTTGCTCGCCAGTGGCAGTTAAAATTGTGGCGTTTTTGATCAGTACTGGCTGAAACTCTTCAACCTGATAACGACTAGCAAAAGGCTCCGCAGACTTATCTTTATCCTGCGAATCATCTGCACAAGATACAATAACAGCGCTTAAAAGCGCCGCTACTGTGGTTTTATACAATTTATTTTTCATCTATAGAACCTTTAATTAGAAGAATGTAACTCCGAAGAATCGGTCTAAAATTGTTATGATTCCTATCACCCCTAAAATTACTGGACAGATAAACATCACAGCAAAATTAATGTATTTGGTTACTAGTGGGATAGCATTTTCACGACCGATGGCGATTTCTTCATTCAAGTTATGCTTTTTCCAAACATAAGCCACAAAAATTGAAATCAAAGCTCCGCCTAACGGTAAGAAAGTATCACTGGCGATTAACTCTACGAAATCCATAAAGCCTTTCATTTGCCACTCACCTTCTTTGTGAATTTGCATAAACGAAGTTAGGCTATCAACCGCACCGTTACCCAGCAAAGAAGGAATGCCTAGTACGAAAATAAATAAAGCCATCCCCCAAACCGCGACTGGTCTTTTGATTTTCTTTTCGTCAACTAAGTAAGCCACTGGCACTTCTAACAGTGAAACCGTTGAAGTTAAAGCCGCAAAAGATAATAACAAGAAGAAAGTTGCACCGATTACTGGACCAAGTGTAGGCCCTAAACTTTCAAACACCCCTGGTAGCGTGATAAAGATTAAACCCGGTCCGCCTGCTACACCTTCCATACTGCCTTGGCTTAAATAAGCCACGAATGGGAAAATCATCAAACCAGCTAAGAAAGCAATTGAAACATCCGTTAGCGTAATTAAAGCCGCAGAGCGCACAATGTTTTGCTGTTTCGATACATAAGAGCCGTAAGTAATAAGTGCTCCCATACCAAGTGATAAAGAGAAGAAGGCTTGGCCTAATGCAGAATAGATAACCTCGCCATTGATTTCTGAGAAATCTGGCACTAGATAAAACTTAATACCTTCGATAGCACCGTCTAAAGTTAAGGCATAACCTATTAAGCCGAGAATCATTACAAACAGTGTTGGCATTAATATTTTTGAAGCCTTTTCGATACCGCCTTGAATACCTTTAGAAACAATCAGAGCGGTCACAGCCATAAATAATATGCCATACATTCCTACTTTCGCCCAATCAGCGATATTAGTAACAAAATACGGGACTTCTTCACCATCGGCGTTGAGCGTGCTGTGGAAAGCAGACATGTCACCTTTAAAAATACTTGTGGACATTTCTGTAAAATAGCCAAAAGCCCAACCCGCGACAACATTATAGAAAGATAAAATCAAAACACCGGCGATAATGCCAAGCAAACCAATTATCGACCAATTGTTATGACCTAACTTTTTAAAAGCACCTACTGGGTTTAATTGGGTTTTACGACCTATGGCGATTTCCGAAACCATCACTGGGAAACACAGCATGAAACAAAATGCTAAATATAAGACGACAAAAGCTGCGCCGCCGCCTTGGCCGACTTCAAATGGGAACTTCCAAATATTGCCTAAGCCCACAGCTGATCCAGCTGCGGCTAGAATAAATCCAATTCGTGAATTAAATTGACCACGATTCGTTGCCATAACTACTTCTCTTTATTTGTTTTTAAAATATAACCCCAGCCGCTAATATCACCATATATTGCCTTTGCTCTCAAGGTTTTAGCGTATATTTCAGACTTTTTTAAGCAGATTTGTTTATTTAGTGCCCATTTGCGTTAGGATGAGCCGAAGATCGCTAAAAGATTTGCATTTATTGCCATGAAACCATTATTTTTCGTCGCTGTATTATTGTTAATTAGCAGCTGCCAACTAGCCCTTAATGAAAGCTCAAACCAGTCATCATTAAGACTTCCGCAAGCCATAAGCAATAACGCCGTTGCTAAAGCCAGTATAATTAACAATGAAGGACAGGAAACTTGGTTCTACTCTTTCAATGGCTTGAAAAAAGGCAAAAGCTGGCAAGATGTTTCAAGTGTAGCTTTTGCAGTAAATCCCAAGTCAGGCGAAAGTATTCAAATTCCCAATGTGCCAGGTAATAGTGGTCGTTTAGCGTCAATTGCAGCAACCGTTAACAACAAAATCTATATCTTTGGCGGCTATACTGTGGCTGAAGACCATTCTGAAGTTTCAACCCCAGAAGTATACCGCTTTAATCCACAAACAAAAGCCTACGAGCTGGTAACTATGATGCCCGTTCCTGTAGATGATTCGGTCGCTCTGGTTTATCAAAATCGTTATATCTATTTAGTTAGCGGCTGGCACAACGATGGCAATGTTTCTTTAGTTCAAGTTCTAGATACTCATGATATGAGCTGGCATCAAGCTACTCCCTACCCCGGCGCACCAGTTTTTGGTCATGCGGCTGGAATTGTTGGCAATCAAATGGTCATCAGCGATGGTGTCAAAGTCTTAAAAGTTGTCGATGGTAAACGTCATTACGGGATCAGCGATGATAATTATTTGGGAACAATAGATAAGACTGACTTTAGACAAATAAACTGGCAAAAACTTCCCATACATCCTGGGCCAGCACGCTATCGAATGGCGACAGCTGGCTCAGAAAGACTTAATCAAATCATCTTTGTCGGCGGCAGCGAAAACCCCTACAACTTTAATGGTATTGGTTACAACGGTATTCCAAGCGAACCATCAGGTTTAATCTTTGCTTATGACCTATCGAATAACCAATGGCAAACTTTAGGCAAACAAAAGCCCGCAACTATGGATCATCGCGGGCTATTAGAGTTTGAAGATGACTTCTATATTCTAGGTGGAATGCTTGAGAGGCAAGAAACCACACCTGAAATTTTTGCAATAAAGTGGTAAGGAATTTTACTAAAGTTGAGTTACCGTTTTATAGATCTCACGGCCGTGTAGATAGTTAATCTGCTCATCCCTAGACTTATAGCTAGAAACTGACCAATAGACGGTATTAACACCATTAAATTTAATCGCTGCTTCCAAACCGTCGAAATCGCTAGCAGCCACATCAAGTTGATTCGAAATTGATTCAAATCCAATTTCTCCTGTAGCTTTAACATTGGTCATCGCCAATTTCGAGTCGTAAGCCGCAATACCTTGGGTAACGGTCGAATTCTCAACCTTAACAATACTATGATCAATTATGATTTTATTGGCCGCGACATTTCGTAAAGTTACTTTATCGCAATTCGAAATTTTAATGATGTTGTATTGACCTGAGTAGACTTTATTATCTTGATTGTCGCACTCTGCATTACCCTTAAAAACCAACTCCGGGCTTTGTAAAGTGCTTGTAGCATCACTATTAATCCAATTAGTAATAATAGTGATTACTTTTTTGGGCGAGTCCAGCATCGGTGAGTGACCAGAGTTTTTTATTGTCATTAATTCTGATGATTCGATATGCTTATTTAAAATCTTTGCTGTTCTTAAAGGCGCGACAGGATCTTGGTTACCCCAAATAATCAATGTGGGTACTTTTATAGCACGAATTTCTTCTGAAAAATTCTCTGATACTAATCCAATCCCAGCATTAAGATCAGGTCTTATTTCAAATAAATATTCGCGCTTTGTATCGCTGCTAATGATTTCTTCAACATTAAGCCATGCATCGCTACTCCGAATAAAACGATTAGTTAACATATTTACTTTGCGTTTTACCGAGTCTGCTAGCTTTTTAAACACACTTTTAGACTGGTTATTTTGTTTGAAATTAGCAATGTATCGTGCAAACACTGACTCCTGCAAAATACCCGCCACATCTAACAAGACCAGCTTTGAAACTTCATCTTGGTATTCTGCTGTATATTTAATGGCAACAGCCCCACCTAAAGAGTGTCCAACCACTATAGGCTTTGACTTGTGATTTAGATGTTTACTGGCAACTTCATCAATCAATTTGGCGTAATATTCAGGGGTGTAGAAATGCTGATTGTTGTATTCAGAACCGCCAAAGCCCGGCAAATCCAATAAAAGGACATGATAGCGCTTGGATAATTCAGGAACTAATTTATACCAATCTTTCGAAGCATTATTGCCAAGACCATGAATCAGCAGCATGGTTTGCAGATTATGAGTACCCAGCTCTACCAGTTTTACATAAGATTGAGTGCTACTGCTAAGCTCCAAACGGCTAGCCTTTGCATAAGGATCGATAGGAGCAACTTCCGGCTTATCAAGTGTCTGCTTTTTAGGCCCGCAACTTGTGAATAAAACAATTAGCAGAAAAAGAAAACTGGCTCGATTAAACAAATTCTTATTCATCGAGTTCACTTTCAATACTGACTTTTAGGCCTAAAGTTCGCGGTAATAAACGTTTAAAATAGAACATGGCTAGTTGTTGTTTAGATGCTTTAAAGCTATCTGGTTTATTGCCTAGGTTATGCGTCATTTTGAGCCACAAATAGCCATATATAACCAACGCAGCATAATGCAAATAGTCACAAGCAACTAGCTGTTGGGTTTCTGCATCGGCTTGGTCGATAACCTTCTGAGTCAAAGCTTTAAATTCTTGCAACTTTTCAGATAGTTTATTCTTTAAGTCGCTTACATCAAAGTCAACCATATCTTGTTCAATGGTATTTAATAATAAATCTATGTAAGCACCATTGTTTGCAACAACCTTACGACCAATTAAATCCAGCGCTTGAATACCATTAGTCCCTTCATAAATTTGCGCAATTCGAGCATCACGAACGTGTTGTTCCATGCCCCACTCTTTGACATAACCATGACCGCCAAAACATTGCTGACCAGTGGTACAAACTTCGTACCCCATGTCAGTGAAGAATGCTTTAGCAATTGGCGTTAATAAAGCTGCCATAGCATTAGCTTCAGCAACTTTTTCTGAGTCTTGTGAATGGTGCGCTATATCAAGGTATGATCCTAACCAAACGCCTAAAGCACGCCCAGCTTGATTAAAGGCCTGCATAGAATTTAACATTCGTTGCACATCACCATGCTTAATAATGCGAGCTGTGCCTTCTACACCTTTGGCACGACCTTGTAATCTATCATGGGCATAAGCATTGGCTTGTTGATAGGCCATTTCGCCCAAACCAATACCTTGAATACCAATGGACAAACGCTCAAGATTCATCATAGTGAACATGCAGCGCAAACCTTGATGTTCACCGCCAATTAAATAACCTGCGGCATCATCAAAATTCATCACACAAGTAGAAGACGCTTTAATTCCCATCTTGTGTTCTATTGAGCCGCACACTACTCCGCTCCGTTCGCCTAAAGTGCCATCATTGTTAAGATGGAATTTGGGCACTAAAAATAGACTAATACCTTTTGGACCAGCTGGCGCATCAGGCAAACGAGCAAGCACCAAGTGAATGATATTTTCTGCCATATCATGCTCGCCGCCAGTAATAAAAATCTTTGAACCGCTGATTTTATAACTGCCATCGGCTTGTGGTTCAGCTTTTGTTTTTAACAAACCTAGATCAGAGCCAGCGTGAGCCTCGGTTAAACACATAGAGCCAGACCACTCACCCGAAATCATTTTAGGAAGATAAGTTGCTTTTAAGTCATCTGCAGCATGGGCTTGCAGCAAATGATAAGCACCAGCAGTTAAGCTGCCATACAAACAAAACGAGGTATTAGTTGAGTAAAATGATTCTTCCACCAAAACGTGTAGAGCTTTTGGCAAGCCTTGCCCACCAAATTCAGGACTTGCCGTTAAGGATTGCCAACCGCCTTCGACAAAAGCTTGATAGGCTTCTTTAAAGCCATTTGGCGTAGTAACAAGGCCGTTGTTATATTGGCAGGCTTCTTCATCACCCGATTGATTAATCGGCTGTAAAACGCCAGTGGCAAACTTGCCCGCTTCTTCTAAAATCGCAGAATAAAGTTCATCATCAAATTCTGAAAAATCCTCAATATTTTGGTAGCGCTTTTGCAAGTTGAAGACATCTTTTAAAAGAAACATCATTTCTTGATGTGGGATCTGGTATTCCATGCTTTACTCTTTATGATCTGAATATTTCTAGCAGTATAAAAAAAGCCTGGTCAGACCACAAGTCGTAACCAGGCTTTTACGAGCTATAAAGCTAAATCAATCGGCTTGATTTTCTTTAAAGTGCTTCCAATAGTCAGCCACCGTTTGTTTCATATCTTTATGCAGAAGCAGTATCCCTATCAAATTAGGTATGGTCATCAGCGCTACTGTTACCAAAGCTAAATCCCAAACAATAGATGCATCAACAATTGCGCCTACAAAGAACAATCCAACATAGACTATTCGATAAGGCATAACGGCTGCCGGCCCCCATAAATAGGTAGCAGCACGATCGCCATAATAAGACCATGCAACAGCTGTGGTAAAGGCAAACAATAATAAGCCAATGGTCACGATGAATTTACCATTATCACCAAAGAAACCTTTGGTAAATGCAACTTGAGTAAGTTTTACCGAGTGAATCAAGGACTTACCTTCTACCGTTAATTCATTATCAACCAGCTTACCATCCTTAACATTTATAACACCGGTAATCGGTTGCTTATCTTTATCAAAATAAAGAACATCTTCTGCCACAGAGCGAGCATTAATCAAGGTAAAACCATTAGAAATTGCTTTACCTTCATTAACCGAAATACTACCTGTAAAGTTAGCAATAACATCTTCTTTATTCGGGTTACGATCAAGATGCTTGAACAAAGCTTCTACATCGGCAGTATTTTTATCACTGTAATCTCCCACCAGAAACTGCATGTCCGCACGGTCAAATTCATTATGGTGTTTTTCAGACCAAACGCCCGATGACAGTAAGACTAAGCCTGTAATGGTACAGATAATGATAGTGTCGATAAACGGCTCTAGTAATGACACCATACCTTCTGATGCAGGTTCATTACCTTTAGCAGCGGCGTGAGCGATTGGCGCTGAACCTTGTCCCGCTTCGTTTGAGAACAAGCCACGGTTTACCCCACGGTTAAAGGCATAAGCAATACTCGCACCCATAAAACCGCCAACAGCAGCTGAACCAGAAAATACCGAGCTAAAGATAGAAGTAAATGATGGAATAATATTTTCATAGTTATAGAAAATAACTGCGAACGCGCCAATCAAATACACCACAGCCATAAATGGAACGACTTTTTCAGCAAGTTTTGCAATACGCTTGATACCACCGATAATAACTAGTGCTAAAAGTATGGCTAACACAGCACCAGTGATCCAAGTATCAATACCGAAACTGTCTTCAACACCAGAAGCAATATTATTAATTTGAGGCATATTGCCCGAGCCTATCGAACTAACAATAGTAGCCAAAGCAAAGAATACAGCCATCCACTTCATGTTAAGTTTCTTTTCCATGAAGTACATGGGGCCACCCGCCATGGTGCCATCAGCAGTTTTCTCACGATATTTATGGGATAGAGTTACCTCTACAAATTTGGTAGTCATACCAAAGAAGGCTGTCACCCACATCCAGAATAATGCAGCCGGACCACCTAGGAAAATTGCTAAAGCTACACCGCCAATATTACCAGTACCAACTGTTCCAGAGAGCGCCGTAGAAAGTGCTGCAAAGTGAGATGTATCACCAGGAGCATCTTTCTTAGTGTATTTTCCTCTTACGATGCGAGTTGCTTGAGCAAAATAACGAATTTGCGGAAAACCTAAGTAAAGGGTAAATAAAATACCGGTTCCGAGCAGTAACCAAGGAAAGTATCCAGCAGAGCCTAAGTAAGCGTCAATTGTCAGAATAAAATTATGAATAGCGTCGAGCAAGGTTCTATCCCCAATGTTTTTTTAGTTAGAAAATTGCCCTAACCTTACCATTAAGCCCCGATCATGACTAGCGCTAATCCAAATCTAGCTCTTGATCTTGGTATTCAAGCGGTAATTGCACAAAATTTGTGGATTCTGAGACCTGAAAACGTACTCCCAAGCCTAATAAACGAACCGCTTTTTCACGCCGATAAAAGCCCTCTTCTATCAACTCATAAAACAAATCATCGTTGATTCCGAAGCTGGTTCGCTCAACCGTAGTAGCTGTAAAATCACTGAATTTAAGTTTGGCGTAGAGCTTATTGATGGGGCTTTCTAATTTAGACTTAGCTATGCGTCTTTTTAAGGTTTCTAACAGCTTTGGGATTTCTTCCATACAATCTTCAAGACGGCATAAGTCCGACTCATAGGTATTTTCGACACTTAGAGACTTGCGCGGATAAGAAACCACCACTTTGCGCTCATCAATACCATGCGCCAGTTTATGCAAACGATCACCATAAGAGCCAAATTTACGAGTTAGTGTTAATAAATCAAACTCGCGAATATCATTGCAGTTGTAGATCCCTAGGTTATTCAGTTTTTGGGTGGTTTTCTTGCCAACACCTGGAATTTTCTTAACTTCCAATTTCTTAACAAAACCATCGACTTCTTCTGGTGTAATTACAAACTGCCCATTAGGCTTGTTCCAGTCAGAAGCAATTTTCGCAAGAAACTTATTAGGCGCAATGCCTGCTGAAGCAGTTAATTTTAACTCTTGATAGATTTCATGGCGAATGGCTTGTGCAATATAAGTAGCGCTTCCTTTATATTGCTGGCAATCTGAAACGTCTAAAAAAGCCTCATCAAGTGACAATGGTTCAATCAAGTCAGTATATTTGGCAAAAATAGAGCGAATAACTTTAGAGTCATGCCGATACTTGTCAAAGTTTCCACCCACAATAATTAAATTGGGGCATAAGCGCTTGGCATGAGCTGATGGCATTGCCGAATGAATGCCGTAAGAACGTGCCTCATAATTACAAGTGGCTATCACTCCCCTTCTCGATGGATGGCCGCCAACCGCCACCGGATGCCCTTTTAGACTAGGGTCATCGCGCACCTCAATCGCCGCATAATAACAATCCATATCCACATGGATGATTTTACGTTGATATTCTTGGCTAGATTTGGCTGTCATAGGAGAATTATAGCGATAAAAAAAGCCACTCAAAAGAGTGGCTTTGATTAGTGAGGACAATTATTTGCCCGCTTCCATTTTCGCCTTGTCACCAGCTTTGATAATGGAAATATCATCAAGCTTAATATGACGACGGAATGCATCATTTACCTCTTCAACCCTTAAGTTGCGAAGTTTTTCTTCGTACGTTTTATCCCATTGCATAGTACGATTCAAATCCACATTGCCGGTTAAGGTTCTAACTAAACGAGCATCTTTAGCACGATCGATACGATTACCTTGTAATACACCTTTAACCGCATCATCCAGTTCTTGTTGCGTAAAGCCGTCTTTAACCACACGCTCGAACTCTTCCTTAAAGCCTTGCTCTACTTTCGGTAAGTTCTCAGGCGCGCATATGGCGTAAGCACCAAAAGTTGCATTCTCATCCCAAGAGCTAGCATTAAACCAAGAACCAGCGCCGTAGCTTAAACCATCTTTTTGACGCAAACGAGACGCCAAGCGGCTAGAAATAAAACCGCCACCAAACATCTGGTTGGCCATCATCAATGCAGGATAATCTTTATGATCGTCGCGCATTGGGATATTGACCATAGCACCAAATGCTGCACCGGCTTTGTCAGGCGTATCAACAAATTTATTGATAGGTTCAACGTCTTTTCGCATACTTTTTATGCGCTGATAAGGAATAACTGATTTCCACTCACCAATAGTAGAATCTAATTTAGATTTAACATTATCAGTAGCAAAGTCTCCTACTAACGCAATTTCTGCATCTTGCGCACCCATAAAGTTTTTGTGAAACTCTTTCAACTGGCTGGTTTTAACCGCTTTAATCGCCGCAATTTCATCATCGATGTCCATACTATAATATGGATGAGACTCATCATAAGGACTTAAATGACGGCTTAGCTGACGGAACACTTGTGAAGTCGGTTGCTGTTTTTGTTGCTCTAACCCTACTACCATCTCTTGTTTCAAGATCTCTAGCTCTTTTTCATCAAATCGAGGATTCTTTAAAACTTCTTCAACCAAATCTAAAACCGCTGGTAAATTTTCTTTGGTAGTGGTTATGCTCACACCAGAGTTAGTTGCGCCTCCATAAGCAGACACATTAGCTTTTAACTTATCAAATTCAGCTTGCAACTCTTCACGGCTATATTTTTCCGTGCCGCGATCTAACATTTGACCAGCCAAACGAGGGATCACATTAAGACCACGCAAATCTTCTAAGTTACCCAAATCAAAATTGATTCGCACAACCACTGACTCACCGCGAGTTTTCTTTGGCAAATAAACAACTTTAGCGCCATTGGCTAACTCACCATTGGATATGCGCGAATCAATATTGTCATGCGAAGGATCAAAGTCTTCACCTTGAGCAACGGCTTCACGACCTTCATACCCTTCAAGCATTTTTTGAATATCTGCTTTGGCAAATCGCTCAATAGAATCAGCACGATCTGGATTTTTTTCAGGAATAAATAAGCCTAAAGTACGGTTATCATTAACAAACAACTCATTGGCAACCCGTTGAACATCTTCTGCGGTAACATTTTCTAAACGATCACGGTTCAAGAATAACATTCTCCAATCGCCCATACCGATCCACTCGGTTAGACCAATGGTCACGCTTTGTGAATTATTAAATTGTAATTCAATTTGCTTTAATAGCTTTGTTTTAGCGCGCTCAACTTCTTCCTCAGTAATTGGCTTTTTAGCAGTATTTTCTAAAGTACCTAAGAACGCTTTTTCAGTCGGAGCTAAATCTTTATCTTTAGCAACTTGCGCCATAAAGACCATAGCACCGGGCTCGGCTAATTGGAATGCAAAGCCAAATGTGCTTGCAGCCAATTTGTTTTTAACCACTTCTTTATGCAAGCGACCAGTTTCATTGTCGCCCATGATTTGAGTCAATACTTGTACTGCCGCATAATCTTCATCAGCACCAGCAGGCGTTTTATACATAGCGCCAACCATCTGCACATCGCCCGTACGACGTACTACCACTTTACGCTCACCATCTTGAATCGGCTCTTCCGTGTATAGTTCTGGGATCACACGCTTTGGCTTCTTGATGTCACCAAAATATTGGTCAATTTTCTTGATAAGCTCAGCTTCATCAACCTTACCTGCAACTATTAAAGTCGCATTATCCGGTTGATAATACTTACGATAGAAGGCTTGTAGGTTTGAGATGTCAACATTCTCTAAGTCAGCGCGCGCGCCGATTGTCGATTTACCATAGTTATGCCAGTCAAAGCCTGTCGCTAACAAGCGCTGGAATAAGACTCGGAATGGATTGTTTTCACCATTTTCAAGCTCGTTACGAACAACTGTCATTTCACTGTCTAAGTCCTTTTTAGCAATAAATGAGTTGATCATGCGATCTGCCTCTAAGTCCAGCGCCCAGTTAAGGTTTTCTTCAGTGGCAGAGAAAGTTTCAAAGTAGTTAGTACGGTCAAACCACGTTGTGCCATTTGGTTCAGCACCATGGTCGGTCAATTCTTTAGGGATATCTTTATGCTTGGGAGTGCCCTTAAATACCAAATGCTCAAGTAAATGAGCCATGCCTGTCTCGCCATAATTCTCATGCTTCGAGCCTACATGATAGACGATGTTTACAGTGATCGTTTCTTGAGTTTTGTCCGGAAAAATAAGGACTTGCAGTCCGTTATCCAGGCGATATTCAGTAATACCTTCAACTGAGGTTACTTTATCAACACCTTCAGGCAATTTGGCCAGAGTAGTAAAACTAGTGGTGGAAGCTACAGCTAAGGTAATAGCCAAAGCTGTTTTCTTAAAATTAAATTTCATAGATTTCCCTTAATTGTTGTTTTGAAATTTTCGATATATATAAATACCCCATATTTAAACGAAAGTCGTTAGTAATCGGGTTAAAATTTGTTAATAAATATTGCAGCTAACTATAAGAACAAAAAAGCCGCTTTGATAGCGGCTTTTTGTAAAGAATCACTAGTAAAGGGGAAATTTACCAGCCAGTAATTTCTTTTAAGCCTTTGCCGATATCCGCTAATGAACGTACAGTTTTAACACCAGCGTCTTCTAATGCAGCAAATTTCTCAGCGGCAGTACCTTTACCACCAGCAATGATAGCGCCCGCATGGCCCATACGTTTGCCTGGAGGCGCGGTAACACCTGCAATGTAAGATACAACTGGCTTAGTGACGTTTGCTTTGATAAATGCAGCAGCTTCTTCTTC
>JABXIW010000177.1 GCA_013372875.1 Gammaproteobacteria bacterium
CCTGTGATTTGATGACAACAGTGACTTAGTTACAAAAATGCTCTTCAAGCCCCTCTTTTGAGGGGCTTTTTATTGAATCCCACACCAGATTGATACAAGCTAAAGCCTAACTGGGTTATTTGTATAACTGACCTCATCAGTTTTCCGACACTTCACTTACAGGTTCTGGCAGGGATGAAAACAGCGCGTCGAATTCTAATTCTCTTACTGGTGGTATTGATTGCCTTTCCGGCGACCATTATTGCGCTGTTAACCACCTCATACGCCAATTCTACATGGCAATGGGTTTCACCCTACCTTGGCTTACCGATCCAAGCGGAGCGCGTTCATTACGACTTCCCTTACCACCTTTCGCTGCAAAACGTTCGCTCCCAAGACGCTCAACTGCCTTATATTGAACAAGTCGACGTGTGGCTGAACCCTGACATACGACGAGATGGGAAATGGATTATCGATAGCTTGCTGATCGATGGGGTGAGTCTAAAAAAAGGCATACCGACACGGCCTAACTTAGAGTCGATCCAGTTCCACCAGATTGCGCTGAAAAATATTGATTACGCGGATGCGCGCTTTTCCGTAACTGGATTGAGTATCCAAATCCAAGATCCTACTTGGCTAAACGCTCAACAATTATGGCCTTACGGCGCTATTCAGGCCTCTGCAGAGCAAATGTATTGGCACGGTGAGGCGATACAAAAAGTACTAGTTGATGTGGATTATCAAGCCCAAAACAGCACCCTCTATGGCACGTCTTTTAAATGGCGCAATAGCCAAATCTCAGGGCAAGGTGAGCAATATCCGCAAGGCTGGTCTTTGGTCAATGTCACGATTGATAAGTTGGCAATCACCAATGCACAGCGACAATCTTTACTCTCTAAACCGTGGCAAGAATTGCCGTTCACCATTAACCACATCAATAGCCTCGACTTGCTTAACGCCGATATTGAATGGGGGGAATGGCACTGGCAAAACCTTGAACTGTCCATTGAAGATGCCTCACTGCCTGCGTCTCTATGGAATGCCACTGCCAAAGTGTCTTTACAAGCTGACAGTGTTCGTTTCCAAGAGCAAACCGCAATAGAGCCACGCTTGAACGCCATTTTCACGCCCGAGAATATCCAGCTCCAAGAACTGAGCCTAAATTGGCAGCAAGGCCGCGTACAGGTTTCTGGTCAATTCAAACCGACGCACTGGCAAATCGACACGGCTTCTGTTCAAGGATTGAAATGGGCTATCCAGTCTAATGACAACAAGGATTGGTGGAAGGCCGCCACCAGCGCGTTACAAGAAGTGGATATCCAAGAACTTGATATTGAACGTAGTCAGATAATCCAATTAGCGCACGAACCATTCTGGCAACTCTCTGGCTTAAACGTCGAAGGAAAAGCGCTAAACTTAAAGCGTCAGGACCGTTTTTGGGGCGTATGGCATGGCAGTCTCGACGCGAGTGTCGTGAATGCGAGCTACGACCAAGTTCTGTCTTCTCATGCTGCGATTTCGACACAAAGTGAGCAAGGGTTGTGGCAACTCTCACGTCTGTTTGCCCCACTAGAACAAGGCTACATTGAAGGCTTTGGTCAACTTGATTTAAGTACGGCAAGCCAACCTTGGGCGCTTAATTTGAGTGCGGATGGCATTCCACTCAAACTGCTCCACCCATACCTGCCAGATGCATTCACGGTAGATGGATTTTCTGACCTAAACCTCGACCTACAAGGTCTATCTGGTGACAACAATATGTTGGCGTACAGCTTAACGGGGCAAGTGGAAGCAAACCTACGAGAAACGACACTACGTTCACAAGCCGATAAGTCGCTTAAGAGCATCACGTTTTCCCCTATTCGAGTGCACGCGCAACGGGGCGCAGTATCGCTCAAGCCTGTAACCATCTCCGGCAATGTCATATCCGGTCAGATTGGCGGCGAGTTTGACATGGCCAACAACCCACTCAGCGGTTTGACATTCCAGCTCAAGGATCACTGCGGCATAATCATAGGCGATCTGCTCGATGGTGAAATATCACGTAATGACTGCGACTCACCACAACAGCCAGATCACTTAACGCCGAACGTACTAGCGAACGATGCTCAGCCGGAGGAACCGAGCTTTCATGGCATTGCAGAGGCGAATCTAGAGCAACCGGAAGAAGAGCTGGTTGAGGAGATAACAGAAGAGTTAGAGCCGGCTACGAACGAGGTCGTAGCCGAAGAAGAACTAGCAACTGAGTAGCTGCGAATAGTTGGGCAACAGCATGTACGTGCCAACGAAATCAACCGCAGGCGTATCGCCGCTGTAAATCACCACATGGATGACAATGCGCGCCTTGCGCCCTGACGCCAAGCGATCCAAATCACCACTAATGCCATCAAGCGAGGTACTCGCCACCGGATTTTGCTCCACCGGATGACGATAACGAATCGAGCTGTCTGCCAGAACAATATCGCCATGCAAACCGCGCTCTTTGAGCAGTAACCACGTCATTCCCCATCCCGTCAGCGTTGCCAACGTAAATGCCGAACCAGCAAACATGGTATTGTGCGGGTTCAAATTCGGATTGAGCTGGGCACTGCATTCGAACTGATAACCGGTGTATTGGTTGATTTTGATGCCCATTTTGTCCGCAATTGGGATCTGCGCTTCCCAGCGCTGCTGCAATTCCGTGCACCATTCTGGGCGACGTAACACATTCGCCATCGGATCAAGCGGCTTCACCATTTGTTGGTGACGGACCGGACCGCGTTCATCGGTCAACTCACCACGACGTTCAAAACCGTTTTTTTCATAAAACGCAATCGCATCTTCACGGGCATTACATACCAAACGTTTCGCACCTTCTTGGCGCGCAAGCGATTCCAACGCGACCAACACCAGTGAGCCCATGCCTTTGCTGCGACGATTGCCTTTCACCGCCATATAGCGGATTTGGCCATCGTTATCCGGAGTAATGTACAAACGTCCGATCGCCATTGGACGACCACGGCTATCCACAATCATGCGGTGATGGCTCACCACGTCATATTCATCACGCTCAGAGCCTACTGGCATGCGCCATGGCTCTCGAAGCATTTGCCAACGAAATTGATAGTACTTGTTAAGCTGATTTTCGGTTGTTGGAGTTATGAGTTTGAACATATCAATCCTTTGAA
>JABXIW010000261.1 GCA_013372875.1 Gammaproteobacteria bacterium
GAGAGATTCGAACTCCCAACTCGCGGATTTGGAATAAATAATTTCGCTGCATTAAAGACATAACCAAGCGACGAACCTGACTATGTTGGCACTCTTCATATGGGAAATTCGCAAGTCATTATCTGCAATAAAGTACCACCACAGTTAACTAGTGTGGGCTTGCATATCCATTTTGATTGACTTAGCTAAACCAGATAAATCACCATATATCGACTTAGCATTGATGTTCATTTTCCGCAGTAAAGCATAAATTCCTTCATATAACTCACTCGAAATAACAAACTTCAACATTGGAGTAGAGCTATACACCCCCAATGAAAGCAGGTCTTCGATTTTCTGCTCTCTATTTCCGGAAATTAGAAACGTTCCTGCTTGTCTATCAATCCTGACATTCATTTCCAATGGTTCAGTTATCCATACAATATCGTAAGAAAACCTATCAACTACTTCATCAAATATCTGATCTTGAATTCCATGAATATCTTGGCGACGTTTATTAAAACTACCATCTTTGCTAGAAATATGCGCAACAGAAGCATCCAATACAGCATGATAGTCAAGCGCAAATATAGCTAAATCTTTCTTACTTTGAGGATCATAGGCTTCCAACGCAAAATACAATGCAATGCAATGTAAGGACTCTCTGTAAAATCGATTAGGCGTGTAGGAGCGCCGTAATGCTGCATAACCGACAACCAAGCGAGCTTACTTTTGGGTTCATGGTTAGAGTCATTGTAAATATGATATTTTGACTTAAACAGGTTCAAGTAGTGCTCTTCAACCTGCTTAACATGACCATCCCATGAAGTACCTAACGTACGCTCCAATGTGGATTCTAACTTCCAAGTAGAATCTGCGTGCCCCCTGTAAATATAATGGTTAGGGAGTTCATTCAACGCAGTCAATAGATCCTCGACCGTACTAATTTTTTTTCGGTTATCATCCTCGGACCCTCGAATACTCTTCTTGGATCCGCTCTAAAACATCGCGGTATGATGCGTCTAAATTGACAACAACAGATACTGCATCACCTTTCATTTTGATAGGTATGACCTTTTTACCCTCTTCGGGGATAATTCTTGCAGATGCCGTGTTAGCCGTTGCGGCTGTTGATTTCGCTACACTTTCAACAACCTCTTCATTCAAAGCTTCACCCTTAACTTCCAGTGCTCCAGTTTGTGCACTAATTTGTTGTGCATATACAGACAAAGGTTTTTGGAACAATTCATCCGCATCCACAGGGTTGGGACCAGTAAACGTAGCTTTAAAACTCTTAATAGCATACGCACCTCGAATCTTTTGAATGAAACCTTGAGGGTCAGGGATAAAGTTAACCTTTACCTCTGCTCCAGTATTGATAACGGTTTCAGACTTTTCAAACAATCCTCGAATTCTACGAGCAACCGTTTCAGCATCTGGAGCTAGTTTAGATTTCTTAGCAATACCTAACAAACCTATACGACAATCAAACACTACCGTTGTGTAGGGACTAGAATCATCCAATTTATCTATAAAATTACCGCTTTCCTTATCGAATTTTTCCAAAGTAGTCTTGGTTGTTCGACCGATAGCAAACGATCCTGTTAGCTCATCAAAAAAATCAACATTTCCCAAATGCCATTCACTACCTGAAGACAACATCAATTCGGGTTTCTCATTAATAGCTTCAAGAAATATTTGGGAAGGAGAGAGATTAGGGGATAAAAGCGGCATCTGAGCCGGCTTTATAAACTTCACTCTGTATAAATAATACTCGGTTCCAGCCACTGACACACCTTGCTACGTATTGTTAGTTTTTGTCTTTTAATTTGTGCTCAGTATCCAATTCTATAAGGAAAACAACAAGTACTAGTCATTAAAAAGAAGATGCATATCAATTTCAAACCCTGATAGTAGCAGTCGTAGAGTGCGTGATTACTTCAGCAAGATTGCTACTCTACTATCTTCGGGCAATCCACCAGCACACGGCAGATAAACAACAGCAATCGTTCCACTACATTGCTACCACTGGTTCTGAAATAGAAAGCCAGATCCCTTTCGGAATCTGGCTTTGAGAGTGTTTCGTGATACTACGCAGCGAGTTTTTCAGTATGTTCTCGGTTGTACTCCTCTAGCATCAATACTGCTTCATCAACCTCGTCAGGATGGAAAATCAATGTCATATCGACCATCGGATATTCACGAACAAACCAAGAAAGCAGTGGCAACATGCGACTCGTGATTGGCAACGCTGATTCAAGTAGCTTACGTCCCTTAGCATTGCTCAAGTCCTGAGTGCTGGTTAATTGAATGCCACCATCTGCCAATTTCTCCATCAAGCTTGGGTAATAACCACGAGGAGCGCGATTAGGTGTCTCTGGTAGCCCCCATTTACCTTGAGTGATAGCTCGTAACATCTGCACCTTGAAAATGCCCTCTGAGCCATCTTCTAGGTATTTAACACCTGTCCCCTTGAGATAACTACGAACCTTGTAGAAGTCCATCCAATTGTCCCAATCTTCCATCGTTTTTAAGCAGTTGTTTACGCGCCACTCGTCGAAGTAAGTACGAGCATCTAAACCTTCATCAACGGTATTCCATGGAATAGTATCGAACGATAGGTGCTCTACCATTTCACCGCTTTTAGGGTGACGAACTTCCACCATACGAGGGTTTACGGGGCGACGTTTAAAGTCATATTCGAGGTTAAGTGTCTGTTCGGTATGGATAGAAATCAGGTCGAGTTCCTTTAACCATTGGTCACGCGCTGAAGCTAAGTGTTTACGTGCAACTTTCTGACCCGGATAACGATCTAAGAACAACTCGACCATCCACTCATTTTCATCAACGCCTTTCGGTGCTTTTGTCCCTGCTTTAGCACATATTGGTTTTGTATCACCCAATTCAGCAGTCAATTGTCCACGAGTCCTCATAGAGATAATCTGTTTAGCATGGTGCTTTAGTTGCATCATGTCTTCGCCACTGACTTCGGTACAGATTTGCTGGAATCGACGCGCTAATGGACCATCTAAACATTGCTCTAGTTGCTCTTCTGTGGCTTTGCAAAGCCAACCGTCTGTTGTGGCTGAAATTATCTTAATGTCATCACCGTAACGTTCATTGAGCTTACGTATAACTTCTAACATGGTTGCGCGAACAAAACCTGTAGCATGTGCCGCATAGTGCGCATTAGTCACTGGTGAATAAGGAATTTTACTACTTAAACCTGAGGCTAAATCGAAACCTGACTTATCACGCAAGCCTTGTCCAACCTTACCGTAAAGAGTGTTACCAATGAGCTTCCAAAGCTTCTCGTACAGCTCATTACCCTCTTCTTTATACTTGGCTCGTTGCTTACGAATCGTCTTGGTAAATTCTTTAAACTTAGATGTAGAGCCTTTCTTCCACGGTATTACCTGACCATGAAGAATTTCAATTTCTACACCAGCATCATGAGCTAATTGCAGTTCCGGCGCTGTTACGTACGTTTCACCTTCAAGTGGATAGTAGATCCCTCGAAGTGAAGTGCGGCAAGGCAAAAGTCCAAAATTTTCCTTGTCATCATGCTTGAAGCGAACATAAGCAAAGCCCATCTTATGACCGAGATAATCTTCAATATCCTTAGACTCAAACGAATTCAAATAGTCTGCTTCGAGAATATCGACGAGAGCCGTGGTGTAAGCTCCGGAAAGGTCGAAATCGTTGTAATCACCGACCTCCGTGGGACCAAAGTACGCGCCAAAATTAGCGCCACCATAAAATGTGGACACAGCTAGTGCATCGGTATACTCACGGCTCACAGTCTTAGTCAGTTCTACGGAATTGCGGATAGAATTACTTTTAGCATGGTAGTACTGATTCTTGCGCTTCTCATATCCTAAGAACTGATGCATCTCAGCCGCACCACCACATGAATCACGAAACAACGACACACCGAGATTACCTAATGTCGAAGGCAAACTATTCAGCTCCAGACCAATATCTTCAAGAAGATCAACCAATGCGAACTTCTGCATCCGTAAACCGTATTCCAAAGCAATATCCGCATCACGAATCGCGTAACGATTAAACAGACTTGTATCCTTGCAATACAGGTCGTCCATTCGCTCTATCATGCTGTCCGGTAGCGTCATCTTAGGAAAACCAACCAACTCACCGATCTCATCAAGCGACGCCTTGCTACTCAGCAACATAGTATCGACGAAGCGAACTTTGGTTTCGAAAGCGTTATTTGATGAAGAGTAGAACTTAGTGTTTTCTATTTTGTACTTACTGCGACCGATTGAGTCCAGATCGATACCGTAAGCACCACGACCAGATGTGACAGTACCTTGAACCGTTGTCAGTGCGTTCTTATGGTTCTTGTTATTTTTACCAATGTTCCAAAACTCTTCGAAAGAAGCGATATCGGCACGTAAGAAGTGGGCGTAGATAAAGGTATGCTCAGGCCATTCATCGATGAAACCGCGAGCTTTAGCTTTTATAAGCAACTCTTGGATGAATTTGTCAAAGCTGTCCTTATAACCTTTCTTGGTAAGCTGCTTACGCTTATCCATTTCATCTTCTTTCGACAGACCTTGATCACGACACTGCTTAATCAGTTTCGCCATGTCGGTATGTTTCACGCCGCTAAACGACTTATCACCAATGCGAACACTGTAGGAGTAGCAAAGAATATCGTTCTTACCCGTCTCATGGTTAAAGACCCACTCAGAGTCTATCGATATATGGATAGCTTTACCCTTACCACGCATTGCCGCCCATGGAGCAGATTTAATCCCCTCTAAGTATCGATTAATACGTTTATCTATTTCCTTTTTAGCTTCCTCACGTCCTCGCAGCTCAGCTTCGAACTTGCTAACTTGATCATCCAAAAGCAATGATTTGGTATCGAAGAATGTGGACTGCAGGAAGTCTTCTAATTCGTGCTCAGTTTCGCGCATCAATTGATATGTTGTTTTGGGGGCTGTTTCTAACGTTTTCATCTTTATTTATCCATTCGTTAAAATAAAAAAGACGAAGTACATCCATGACCGGGCATACTTCGTCGGTTATCGGATATAGAAAGATCGGTAATAAAGAGGTGCTCTAGGGAGACTAGTTTAGAAAAGACTGGTATTGAATGGTGCGCACGTAGGCAGTGGCTTGCTAGACCGTATTACAGCGATATTATTCTTACTTAAACTTTGCTGTGCGAGCCCATGACTTAACAAACTTGATTAGTTGCAAATAGCCAATGCTATCGACACCTTTCTTTTCAACGTTGTTATTCATACAGGTACGAACATATTTCATTAAATACGCAGATTGCTGCATTGTTCCGTGTTCATCTTCGTAACTCTCAATACAGTGAGCGAGTAGTCCTCCCATTGTTCTGCGGTTACCCTGCGGACAATCTTGACCACATTTTTTGATCATTTCGATTAAGTCTTTCAGTTTTAGAGTGTTCATATCATTTACCTTCGTACGATTAGTGAGTGGATAGGATTTTAGTTAGATCAGGTTGTACAAACTTACCAGCTTCATAAGAAACCAGCGCATCATGTAACGCTTCAGCGACCTTCTCACGGGCTTCTAATTGGGAGATTGGCAGGAAGCTCAATATCGCATCACCCTCACCACGAATCAGAATGCCTTTATGATCTTGACCATTACAGGTCTCGACCGCCTCGATAGTAGAACAACGAACGTGATTACCTTTGCCTAGGTTGATAAAGCTATCTGAGTTGATCACCTCATCAGTACAAGCATCAGCATCGGCAACAGTTCTACCCTCTTTATCTGAAAGCTTTGCGTAGGAAACTTGTCGTCCTTTACCTTCGATAAAAATAATTAAGTCTTCTAATCGAATAATTGAGGCAATTAGTTTCATAGCTAGTGTGTTGCCATCTAGTGTCTGGATGAAACCTTTTCTCTTTGTTTTACGTGTCATTTTTCAGACCCTCCGTTGTTTAAAGAAAGCACATATTAATCTTTCAAAGAATATAATCAACACCCAAATTAAACTCAAGTCATTGATTTTGAACGAATCAAACTAAAGGTAATGACTAAAAAACCAAAATAGTGAATAGCTGCATTTTGATAACGACGGGTTGCGCCTTCTTCTTGCCGTAAAAGTTCTTCGAACAAAAAACATACGAAATAGTTCTGAATGCATAAACAAGATGTCATTCGTTAAAATAATTTCTCTTTCTTGTCTGATCGAACAAATATCGACCAGCAAACCTCTTCTTATAGACTGGATATGTCTGAACAACGTAAAGCTGTGCTACTTAGAAGCAACAAAACCAAACCCTGTTACACTAAATTTCAAACATTGTTTTTAGTGCAATGGGACAGTGCTGAATTTAGAACAGAATGAGCACAGCAATGACAAAGTGAATCATCGTGACTAGATAAAGAAACGAACATCAGCAACACTTCTACATTGCTAACACTGGTTGTGAAATTTATCTCTAATGTCAGCTAAACCTACATATCGAAGCCTTGGACAATAAGCCTCCGGAATCATCAACATAAGAAAAAAGAAGTAGGGTTATCACCCCACTTCTTCAATAGTTAAAGAACGTCTAGCTCATCCAGAACACCACCGATTAACGCCGCACTAACAAATCCGATCGCTCCACCCAGGACAATTCCTGGAGCCCCAAACCTAGCTCCCAGAGCCGTCCCGTACTGTGCTCCCTTCAATCCGGTTGAAACACTAGGTTTAAACCATCGTTGTTGAGGCATGACTCGATCATATGCTTTCATCATGATTCTCCTTTCCTATAGATACGAAAAAAGGGTCATGCTCGATAAAGAACATGACCCTCTAGATTTTTATCAATACAGTTTTAGTTTTAGTGAGAGTGACCGCACACCTGACAGCTACCATCATCATAAGCACGCTCACCACATGCAGGACAGGTTGTAACTAATGTTGTTATTGATTTAATCGCCATGTAAAGGCTCCTTCTTGTTGATTCGAGTTATAGGGTGTTGCGGAGCTCATTGATACCTCAGCCTAGAGAGTTCCAATTTCGAAACTGAGATATCGTGAGCCAAGCTCCGCAACAAAACTTATTGTGCTTTACCTTTCGGGGTATCTAGACCGCATTTAGTCTTATCAGTGACATGTCCATTCAAAGTTCCGCAAGCATCCGCTTTCCATTGCACGATGACACCGTAGGCTGAAGTGTGTTGAATACCTGCTTTTCCATTCCATTGTGGCTCTAGTAGCTCTTTCATTTTTGAGATATCGCCCGGATTACCACCGAACGTGCCACCTGCGAATACCGAAGATGCGAATAGCGAAGTTAGACCTAGTAGGATGATTGATTTTTTCATTGTTGTTTTTCCTTAAATACGTAATGACGCCATCGATAAAGACGGCGTTAACGTGATTGATGATTAGTTTAGAAGGGGTGAACGACAGGGTGTGTCGCTCAGATGTAGAAATATTGAAATGATTGATGAATGCCTTGTAAGACATACCTTGGGGTAACCGATGAAAGCTATAGCAATATCAGTAACCTTATGAAAATTAGCTAGAAATAATCAGGTTCTTTCCGACCACGACACCACCTGACGAGCGACCTATCTACAATGCGTAGAATGAAAGAGCATGACAAACTAGCGAAACGACTTGGCATTATCCTTACCCGTTTAAATACAGGTGAGAAGTTGCATTTGGATGATTTAAGTCGTGAATTTGGGGTAGCAAGAAGGACGTTAAATCGTGACTTCAATGAACGGTTAAACTACCTACCGATTCAGCGTGATGGTGCTTGTTACTCGTTAGACCCCAAGTTCCTAGGCAGACAGACTAATAATGAGCTATCTCTCCTGCTGTTAAACATGGGATTCGATACTTTGTTCTCAGGCAAGCACTACCTAAGTAATGGTGTATTGAACAACAAGACCACACCGCCCTTTCTCTTCAAGAACCCACAAGTTGAGGATATTAGTGAATGTGCTTCAGTGTTCGAGAAACTTATCGAATCGATACAACGACGAAACGTGATTAGCTTTAGCCATGAAGGGGAAACCTACGAGGAGTTCCACAGCTACAAACTGTTGAATGACTCCGGCTACTGGTACATCGCTGGGACACATAGAAACCGTCTAGAGTCTCTCAGAGTGGCTAAGATTCGTGAGTTAGTGCGTTACGAGGATAAATACTCTCCTGACCCTAGCATTGAGCAAAAGCTGACTGGTTGTGAATACGAAGGTGAGTTACTCACCCCCATTGATGTCCTTATTCAAATGAGCGCTAAAGGGGTAGAAGCCTTCTTAAATGAAGGTAACGCTGATGACTTCCGAATGTTGAAAGAGCTAGATTCCGGTGATGTGTTAATTAGTCACCAAACCAAGAATATTCCAGAATTACTACGCCAACTTAAAACGTGGCTACCTCATGCAGAGGTACTCTCGCCTGATTGGATAGGTTACTTGTTGAAGCAAGAGCTTCAAGCGTATTTAGATTCAACCAAGTAGAAGGCCAGCACACTGAGTGACGGTGAACAGTACCTTCTTGATGGTAGAGCACTATGCTGTCCAGTTACCACGACATAATGATGTTTCACTGGGCCACTACAGCCCTCCCTCACCAAGAACTTACCACTATGCTCTGATTTTTAAGTCACCTATGTTGGGTATGGAAAGTGACTGATTTAGCCGAATCACAAACCGATACCGAGCAAGGTAAAACTCAAAACGATGCTGTTTTTAAGCTAACGCTAATAAACTAATAAATAACTGGCTGAGCCAGGTCCGATTAAATGACTAATTTATCATTAAACTCACAACTAAATGCAAAATAAGTTCACCAATCAAATAATTCGACGTATAAAAACTTTCATTTTAGCACCACTAAATTCACTCCCATTGCCACTGACGTAATGGGAGTTTCCATCCGTCCATAGCCCCTCCAACTCGGTACAACGGATGTACAATCCTTGAGTTAGGTTTATCAATTAAGAGCTAATACCCCATCACTCATTCACCCACTTGAACTGATGAATAGGAAAAAACCGTAGAGTATTTTTCCCTTACTCGCTCCGGTCAAGTTCCTGTTCATCACAATGCTAATAAGTGCTATGCATCTTCCGCCATTACCTTAATTTCATCGAAGCAATCCATCGATAGGTACGACAGGAAATTACTCTCCCACATCGAGTAGAACTCAGCGACACTCGGCTATATATGAAAGATTAATCAGGGTTAGAGGCTAATGCTCGAAGCTCAGTTTTCACCACTTCATAGCGCTCAGACACCTGATGTAAGAACACATTATCGGGTACAGGATCAAGGATAGAGATAGTTCGCAGGATAGAAGCTAAGAACCCGCACGAATTGCTGCTTCCACCTGTTATTACTGGTTTCAATGCTGCTGACTTGAGTGTTTTACCTATTTGATCATCGAGCAGTGTAAAGATAGCTTCAAGGCGCACCCAACTGTTCGAAAACAATCCTGACGACGAGTTTTTAGAAACACGTATATAGAACTCCTGATCATCCTCTTTATAGGCAATCTGGTACTCTAGAAAGCTCTCAGACTTAGGACTCAGCTTTGGACTCTGACCTTCTTTAACAATGGTGAACAAATCAACATCGTTATCCTTTTCAACCTTTTGGCTCATATAAATTCCTCCTTATTCAGCCAGTTCAATTAACGTTTTAATCGCTTGGGTAGCGTTACTCGTGGAACCCATAACAAAACTTCCACTCCCATCGTCAGCATGGACACAACACGCCAAGACATAGGGTTCAGTCTCGTCTGGTAGCAAAATGACAAACTCGGGGTTTTCTATCGCATATGACAGAATGACCTCGGTATCTTCATCAACGTCAGCTAAGTCTTGGTCAGTATCATCTCGCTCAATCAAAATCAGACAGGTGGAAACTTCCTCCCAAAATTTCTCAGCCTCATCACGGTCACCAGACCAAGGAAGCAATAGTTGATGTATCAATTGCTCTTTAATCGGTAAGGGCAACTCCAACTGTTCAGCATCAGTAAGACTTTTCACAACTTTCATTTAATTTCTCCATCTAAATTCCAGATACAAAAAAGCCCCTGAATAGAACTAACTATTCAGGGGCTATCGTTAATAGAATATATAGGTCAAACTACTTTAGGTTCGGGTAACACTAGATTCTCACTAGCCCTCTCGACCATATCAGACAAGGCATTCGCTCCACGCTCCAATGCTGTCTTATCAAATTTCCGGTAATGTAAGGTGCTCGACATATCAGCATGGTTTAAAACACGCTGAACCGACGTAACATCCATCCCAGAATTCAGAAGATTACTCGCTACCGAATGCCTCGCAGTGTGGAAAACAACACCTTCAGGATCGATACCAGCGTGATCCAGTATCAACTTCAGCGCTTTACGAGGGGGTGAGATATGCGTCCCTTCCCGACTACCGGGAAAGACATGCGGATTACCGGGCTGCTTTAAATCCCTAAGCTCAGAAAACAACTCCAACATTAGAGGAGATAAATAGACCAAATGCGGCTTCTTATTTTTGGTCATTTTGATGAAAAGCGTACGATTATCAAAGTCAACGTCGTCCCACTGCCTCTCCATTAACTCAGATATTCGACAACCTGTTAACCACAACAGCGCAATCAGGTTCCCTTTCACTTTACAGTAGTAGGTACGAGCAACCTTTATCAGTAAAGCTGTCTCGTTCACATCGAGAAAACGAGTCCGAGCATTATTAACCGGCATCAAAGAAACCTTGGTCGCATGGTTGGGGGTATCAAGAACCTTAGAAGACAGTGAGCAAATCACCTTAACTAACGCAATAACATGATTATTCGTTCCAACAGAGTAGGGTTTACCCTTGTAGGTTTCAGTCGTGAGGTGGGACTGAAGCTTCATGATAGCGTGTGCAGAGAGCCTATCCATGGGGATTTTATAGATTGGCTTACATCGCAAGAAGCGAGTTTCATCATCTTTCCATGACTTCTTACGGGTTTTAGCCCACGATAAATAGGTCTCATGGAAGAAAGTATAAACATCAGGCATCACAACGGCAGAGCGAGAATCACGCTCTATCTTCGGATCAATACCGTCAGCGATTTGTACTTTAAGCTTACGCGCTTTGATTCGAGCGTCGTTTACATCCAAATCTGGCCAGCGTCCTAAAGCTATACTCGTTTTCCTCCTAGTTACTGGACTGACATAACGTAAAAGGTACCGTTTGTTTCCCGTCCTACCGACGAGAACCTTTAGACCAATGGTCTGTTCATCAGACCATTCAATATCATTTGCTTTACTTGTCGATGGAGGGACTGGAAGCGCTTTGATAGCAGACGGGGTGAGGTTGATAGTTCGGTTGGTCACATGAAGACTCCTATGTGGTTAACATTAGAATCTTCATATATGTTTTATTCGAAGTTTATTCCTTGATTAACAAACAATAGTAGTGATCTTGCACATAAAAACCACAAGTTAAATAATAGTCAACGAGACACGTATCACTACAGCACAAAAAATCAACATGTACCATCTAGTAATGACCATTTTAGCATGGAGGCATTATGGATAAGATACCGAAAACAGAAAAACTAACTATATACCTAATTCGGAATGGATACATAGAAGATAAAAGCTTCATCAAAATCGATAGCGCCA
>JABXIW010000039.1 GCA_013372875.1 Gammaproteobacteria bacterium
CCCAAGTGAAAGATGGTGATACATCTCAAATCGTTGAGATTATTGACGTTGAGAAAGTGTTGGCGGAAATCGTTCATTATGATGTCACTATCTCAGAAGATATCTTAGATCACGACTTATCGCAGTCGATGGTTGGACGTAACGTTCTTATCGTAGACGACTCTTCGACAGCAAGAAACCAAGTACGTGACACCCTTTCTCAATTGGGTATGAACATCATCGAGTGCCGAGATGGTTTAGAGGCATTAACGGTGCTCAAACGTTGGTGTGATGAAGGTCGTGATGTTGAAAAAGAGCTGTTAATGATGATCACGGACGCTGAAATGCCAGAGATGGATGGTTACAAATTGACTCACGAAGTCCGTAGCGATCCTCGTATGTCGAAGTTGTTCATCACGTTGAACACGTCACTCAGCGGTAGCTTTAACGAGGCGATGGTGCAAAAGGTAGGCTGTGATCGTTTTATCTCAAAATTCCAGCCAGATTTGTTAGTTGAAGTAGCACAAGATCGTTTGCGTCAGGTGCTTTCTACAAACGCCTAACTCATCAATGAATGTAAACAAAGGGAGGGTAACCTCCCTTTGTTGTATCTACTCATTCTTAATGAAAGTCACGAGACTTACTCTGCAAGTTGGATAAGTAATGAGTACAGTCAATCAATTTACCCGCAATGACGTGGATGACTTCTCCCTCTCGTTCCAAAATACCTTTTACCATCAATATTTTTGAGGTGAGGTAAGCTTGCTTTTGCGCTCTTGCCGTCGCACTCCATACCACAACGTTAATGTTGCCAGTGTCATCTTCTAAGGTGAAAAATGTAACGCCTGCTGCAGTGCCTGGGGACTGCCTTCCGGTGACGACACCTGCCACAGTCACAAGCGATTTATGCTCTTTATCAACCAATTGCTTCATACGCGTAAAGCGAGGAAGTATTCCCGCTTCTTCTAGCAGAGTAATTGGGTGTCGATTCAGCGAAAGACCTGTACTGGCATAGTCTTCAATAAGGCTTTCATATTCAGATGGCTGTGCTTGATAGCTAACGCTTGGCTCTTCGATATGATGAAACAAAGGCAAATCAGACAGTGAATCCATTGCTGCCCAACGTGCGTTATAACGGTTACCCGATAAGATCTGAAAGGCATTTGCAGAAGCTAATAATTCGATATCACGACGACTTCTCAAGATTTGTTTGACCTCTTGTATTGAGTGATAGCCCGTTTTTGGTCGTCGTTCGACTAAGCGAGTCGCGCCTTCCTCATTAAAGCCTTTAACCAATCGAAAGCCCAGTTGCACACCAAGTCGGCCATTGGGGCGTTGAATCAAATGATGCTGGTAATAGGAATGATTGACACAGATAGGCAGAACTTCGACGCCGTGACGACGAGCGTCTTGCACCAATTGAGAAGGGCTGTAAAACCCCATTGGTTGGCTGTTTAACAGTGCCGTATAAAACTCTGCAGGATAGTAGTATTTTAGCCATGCCGAGCAATACGCCAAAACGGCGAAAGACGCTGAATGACTTTCTGGAAATCCGTATTCACCAAAGCCACAAATTTGTTCAAAAATGCGCTCCGCAAATGCTAGGTCGTAACCTCGCTCTTGCATGCCATTGAGCAGCTTAGGCTTAAACTTGGCTAAATCACCATTCTTTTTCCATGACGCCATGGCTCGACGAAGTTGATCGGCCTCGCCACCACTAAACCCCGCAGCGACCATAGCAAGTTTGATGACTTGTTCTTGGAAGATAGGCACGCCCATGGTTCTTTCTAAAACGCTTTTCACTGCTTCTGATGGATAGCTGACAGGCTCTTCGCCGTTGCGCCTTTTCAAAAACGGGTGAACCATGTCGCCTTGAATTGGCCCTGGGCGTACGATCGCGATTTGAATAACTAAGTCGTAATAACAAGCTGGTTTTAAGCGAGGCAGCATGCTCATTTGCGCGCGAGATTCGATTTGAAAAACGCCAACGGTGTCTGCTTTTTGGAGCATGCGATACACATGAGGATCATCTTGTCGGCGAGTGATCTCAGCAATTGAAAGTGATCGCTGGTGGTGTTTCTCAATTAATTGAAAGCATTTACGGATAGCATTGAGCATCCCGAGTGCCAATACATCGACTTTCAGAAGCTCTAAGCTTTCGAGATCGTCCTTATCCCATTGAATGATAGTTCGATCTTCCATTGCTGCATTTTCAACGGGCACCAATTCATACAATGGACCAGATGAAATCACGAAGCCGCCGACATGCTGAGAAAGATGACGAGGAAAACCAATAATCTCGTTCACCAGTTGGATAAACTGCTGACCTTTGAGCGATTCCGGTTGCAAACCAAGCTCAATAATTTGTGCTTGCCAACCTTGGCTACGATCTCGGCGGTTAACATTTTTGATGAAAAAATCCAATTGGGTCTCTTCAATACCTAACGCTTTTCCGACCTCACGTACCGCACTTTTGAAGCGATAACTGATCACTGTTGCGGCAAGAGCGGCACGCTCACGCCCGTATTTTTTATAAATGTATTGAATGACTTCTTCACGGCGCTCGTGTTCGAAGTCAACGTCGATATCTGGTGGCTCTTTGCGTTCCTTACTGATAAATCGTTCGAACAAGACAGAGATTTGTCTTGGATCGACGGCGGTGATTTC
>JABXIW010000155.1 GCA_013372875.1 Gammaproteobacteria bacterium
CGGTTGGTGTATTTTTTGGCAATCGAAATGACCAAACGCAAGTTCGCTTCCACCATTTCCTTTTTAGCGCGACGAGCTTTGGCTTCACCAATCGACATCTCACGGTTAGCTTCTTTAATTTCGATCACCGACAAACTACAGCTTTCTTCAATTAATTGTAATTTGCGTTGAGCCTTCTCAATATCATCAGCGTATTCGCCTAAGGCTTCACTGTACTTAGCCTTCTTCTTTAAATGGCTTTGCAGCCACTCAGGGTTAGTTTCAGCGCCAGAGAAAGTAGTAATAAAGGTTTTTCTTGGCATTTTCGAACGATTAACCGCCATCTTCATGATAGCTCTTTCTTGTTCGCGAATACCGTCCATTTTTAAGCGCAAGTTGATAACTAAGAAATCAAACATGCGTGGAGATAACTTAATTTGCATGAATTGTTCATTCATCGCATCAATTTGCTTTATTGCCGATTTATGATCTCGGCCATACTTTTCAACCGCTTTAACGGTTTTGTTGTATTGCTTTTTGAGCTCTTTAAAGCGCTCAGCTGCTTCTTCTGGATCTGGGCCAGTATCAACTTCCGCTTCAGTCTCATCATCTTCGTCTTCTTCATCGTCAGAGTTTTCAGCTTCGGCCAATTTCGCCGCTTCCGACTCTTCTTGCACGAACTCTTCTTCTTCACCATCGGTAAAGCCAGTAATAATGTCCGTTAAACGACCTTCTTCATTTTGATAGGCTTCGAACTCATCCAACAGAATGCGGATGGTATCTGGGTATTTGCCGATAGCAGATAAGACTTGCTTTAGACCTTCTTCGATACGCTTGGCGATATCAATCTCGCCTTCACGAGTTAATAATTCAACCGTGCCCATTTCGCGCATATACATACGCACAGGATCGGTAGTGCGACCAAACTCGCTATCAACGCTGGCAAGCGCTGCCGCTGCTTCTTCCGCGGCATCTTCATCGGTGACGGAATCATCATTCAAAACTAACTCATCGGCATCAGGCGTTGACTCAAATACCTGTATTCCCATGTCGTTAATCATGCGAATGATATCTTCGATTTGTTCAGGATCGACAATGTCTGGCGGTAAGTGATCGTTTACTTCGGCATAAGTCAAGTAACCTTGTTCTTTACCTCGAGCAATCAATAATTTTAATTGTGATTGCTGTGATTGAGTCGAATTTTCTGACATTGATGTACCTGCGTTAAATCTTTAATGAATAAATTTTATTATTGCAAAATAATAACGGCGCAAACCCCTAATTATACAGGTTTGAGCATTAATTCTACAAGCCTTAGTTTGTGCTGATGACGGCCATTTTATTGCTTTGAAAGCAGTAGTAGTTGTTGGTATTCAGCCTTTTCCGAAGGACTCAAGCCATCACTTGCGGATTTATTTTGTAATGACCTGAGACGATTATTTCGTGCATCAGTCAACAGACGCTCCATACAATCGGCAAGTTCTTGCTGTTCGTGTCCTTTAATTTTGTCCTCACGCTCGGTAATCGCCAGTTGCGCCAAACGTTGATACAGGGGCTGATCGCGCCAATGTTCTAACAAAGCTCCACTGCTTAGATTGGGATTTTTATGAATAATTTCAAGCAGTTCATGCAAAATTTTGGGGCCCGAAGAGTCTAAACTTAGCAGCCAATCATAGCCGCTCAAGTTGAGTCCCAAAGATGGCTGCTGCAACAATAAAGTTATTGCAAGTTGCACGCTTTTATTAGCTCTTTGTCTACTTTTTGGTGTGTTTTGCGCGCTTTTGGCGGTTTGATAGCCTTGGTTTGGTGTTGAGGAGCTTTGAGTATTAGCTGCATCAACATTGACGCTTGATAACAAGGCGTCAATTTTGTCTTGAGCCAAACCACTGGTTTCAGAAATGGATTGAGCGAATAAATCTCGATAGACTGGATCAGTAATTTTTTCTAAATACGGCTTAGCCAAATGAACCAGCTGGCCACGGCCTGCAACAGATTCTAAATCTACCTGTGAACTTAAATATTTCAACAAGAACTCAAAAGTGGAATGAGCTTTCTCAACTTTCTGCTCAAAGGCTTCTTTGCCGATCTTGCGCACCATCGAATCAGGATCTTCACCATCGGGTAAGAACATTAATTTGATTTCGCGGCCTTCGCGCAATTGCGGTAGGCCATGTTCTAGTGCTTTGAGTGCGGCAGCTCGGCCAGCCTTATCGCCATCGAAACATAACACCAATTCGCGACTGGTTCTAAATAGCTGCTGAATATGAGTAGCAGTGGTGGCGGTGCCTAAAGTAGCTACCGCATTGGTGATGCCAAATTGTGCCAAGGCCACCACATCCATATAGCCTTCGACGATTAGGATGCGTGATAAATTACGATTGGCTTGGCGTGCTTGGTAAAGCCCATAAAGCTCATTAGATTTATGGAAAATTGGTGTTTCAGGCGAGTTTAAATATTTCGGCTCACCATCACCCATCACGCGGCCACCAAAGGCAATCACTCGGCCGCGCTTGTCCTTAATCGGAAACATGATCCGATCACGAAAACGATCATAAACCCGCGAGCTATCGCCTTCTTTTTGGATCAGCATTCCGCAGTCAATAAGTTGCTGCTTGAGCTTATGATTATTAGTAAAACTGCCAAAAAGTTTTTCTAACGAATCCCAAGCGTCAGGCACAAAGCCCAAACCAAACTGCTTGGCTATTTCTCCGCTTAAACCTCTATTTTTTAAGTAGTTTACCGCCTTTTGACCTTGCGTGGTTCGTAACTGTTGCTGATAAAAATTAGCAGCTTTTGCCATTAAGTCATATAAAGAATTGTCAATCTTTGGGCGGCTGTCATTACCTTCTTCACGTGGCACTTCTAAGCCTAAACTCGAAGCTAATTCTTCAACCGCATCAGGAAATTCTAAACGGTCATATTCCATCAAAAAACTGATGGCATTGCCATTCATGCCACAACCAAAACAATGGTAAAACTGCTTGGTTTGGCTAACATTAAAAGAGGGTGTTTTTTCGCCGTGGAATGGACAGCAGGCTTTATAGTTAGCGCCAGCCTTTTTTAAAGGCACGCGCGAGTCGATCAGATCAACAATATCGATCCGATTGAGTAAATCTTGAATAAAATGCTGCGGGATTAAGCCCATTATATAGTTCGTGTTAGAGGCGATATAAACTAGGTTTTGGCTATCATAGCAGAGCCATCAGCAATTAAAAATTACTGAAAGAAATTTGTTTATCAGGAGAAGAGTGTCTTACGAAAGACGCGCTTTGATTTTACCACTCACAGGGCCCATATCGGCACGACCTTGCAATTGTGGTTTAAGCATTCCCATCACTTTGCCCATATCGCGAATTGATTCAGCGCCAGTTTTAGCAATGGCATCATCAATCAATTGCTCGATTTCAGCATCGGTTAATGGTTGAGGGAGAAAATCTTGTAGAACGGTAATCTCAGCATGTTCCACATCCGCCAATTCTTGACGACCTGCTTCTTCATACATTTTGATTGATTCGCGACGCTGTTTCACCATTTTATCTAAAATGGCCAGAATCGCCGTATCATCCAATTCAATACGCTGATCAACTTCAACCTGCTTAATCGCAGATAACGCCAAACGAATAGTGGTTAAACGCGCTTTATCTTTAGCACGCATGGCCTCTTTCATGGCTACATTGATGGTATCTTTTAAGTCAGACACGGCAATTCCTGCTAGCTAAGTTATTGAAAACTATAGCTATTAGTACAAGCGAATGCGACGAGCGTTTTCGCGAG
>JABXIW010000119.1 GCA_013372875.1 Gammaproteobacteria bacterium
ATCGCGAAAACGAAGGCGATATCATTTATTCAGTCGAGCACCTCACCAACGAGCAAATGGCGTTGATGATCCGCGAATGTAGCGGCATCGTTTGTTTATGTTTAACAGACGCTCAAGCAGACAAACTGGAACTGCCTCCAATGGTGGTAAACAACAACAGCGCGAACCAAACTGCATTTACGGTTTCTATTGAAGCGAAAGTTGGCGTAACAACGGGGGTTTCAGCAGCAGATCGCGTGACGACCATTAAAACGGCGGCAAACCCGCATGCGAAACCTGAAGATCTTGCTCGCCCGGGTCACGTATTCCCTCTTCGTGCACGTCCAGGTGGTGTAATGACTCGTCGTGGTCATACGGAAGGTACGATTGATTTGATGCAAATGGCAGGGCTTCAACCTGCTGGCGTACTGTGTGAAGTGACCAATCCAGATGGTACGATGGCAAAAGCACCGGATATCGTTGCATTTGGTCGCCTGCACAACATGCCTGTACTGACTATCGAAGACATGGTCGCGTACCGTAATCAGTTCGATTTGAAGCTGGCATAAAAATTCAAAGCACATTAAAAAGCCGCGTATTTGAGCGGCTTTTTTTGATCGATTCCCTTTACGTTTGAGTAGTTATACTTACTTCAAAACAAAAGGAACGACATCATGAAAGGATTACTGAAACTCGCCGCGTACCTTGGCATTATCTCCATGAGTTCGTTTGCTCTTGCGTCTGAGTGCCCCGACATTCTGCAAGGCAAACAGCGCATGTTAAATTCAACAGAAGAAATTGAGCTTTGTGAAGTATTCAAAGGGAAAACATTGCTCGTCGTAAACACTGCCAGCCAATGCGGTTTTACACCTCAATATGAGCAACTAGAAACGCTATACCAAACTTACAAAGATAAAAACTTCGCAGTCATCGGTTTTCCCAGTAACGATTTTCGACAAGACAAAGGAAGCGAAGAAAATACCGCAAAGATCTGCTATCTCGACTACGGCGTGACGTTCCCTATGATGGCTCGAAGCTCTGTGTTGGGCAACGATGCCAACCCTGTCTTTTCTGAAATCAGCATTCAAGCCGGTGTGACTCCGAAGTGGAACTTTTACAAGTTTCTCATCAGTAAAGAAGGCAAAGTCATCGCCACATTTCCAAGCTCAACCTCTCCGACGAGTACTACGCTTACTAATATGATTGAGCAACAACTTTAGGAGTGCAGTTATGGTCACGACACGTTTAACCATGTTACGCCTTGGGTACTTGGGCTTAGTGCCTTTTCTGTTCAGCTTGCTGCTTATCGTGTCTGACACCACCTTATTTAACCTAAGCGGCCAACAATTTTTTATTGCCTACAGCGCCGTTATCTTGAGTTTTCTATCGGGAGTGCTCTGGGGAAATGGTATCGACCATTACTACCACCGCTTGAGCCGTAATATCCTAGTTCTCAGTAATTTGTTTGTTTTGCTTGCGTGGGGTGCCTTGTTACAAGGGAATACACATTACATCGCGGCAATATTGTTGCTCGCAACCGGATACGCTGCCGTTTGGTATGCAGAAAAGCTGATACGGAATGTCGAACTGGAAGTTGATCCCAAAGGCTATCAAGGCATGAGGAATAAGCTCACCTGTGGCGTCATTTTGATGCATGGATTGGTTTTGATTGCATAATCTGGTCTGTCCAGTACTCAGATCACAAAACCAATTAACCCATATAAAACATTGTTCATTTCGTGAATACACATACATTTTGAACACCGTTTTGTTTTAAAGTAGCGCAAACCTACATATATATGCCCATAAACATTCACAAAGGATATGAATATGTTTTTCCGCAAACTACTGTTTAGTACTGCAATTATCAATGCGACTTCTGGCTGCGTTTCTTACCAAGCGCAACAAGCTGCCACTCAAACAGTAAACAACACGGGCATTGTTCTCACCAATGTGGTGAAAAACACCATCGCACAACCGTGCAATGTCGCTATAACCGTTGCTAGCTTGTTTTATCCGCACGCGATATTCATGACTAGCGTACCAACTCAAGCTTGTACAACCGTACTGAGATAACGAATTCAAAAAAATGGCGACCACTTGGCCGCCATTTTTCATTTCTTTTAATTTATAGCGTTAGCAGATAGTTCACCAATTCGCTGTACTCGGCATAGCTACGGACTTCATTAGGAATAACGATGTACTTGTTATTCACAACGACGCCAGGAACGCCGGTCAGAGTACTCTCTTTGAACTGCTTATCGAAACGCTTTTGCATCGAACTAACCGCAAAGCTGTTGTACGCCGCGTCAAATTTGTTGCCATCGACACCGTTGTCCGTGAAGACTTTCTTTAACTCGTCTTCGTTTTTCGGTGCTTGGCGCTTTTGATGAATTTGCTCGAACATCGCAGGCACCATTTTATCTTCAACGCCTAGCGATACCATGGTTGCGTAGGATTTTGCCATTGGCACTGCCATGTCTGCGCCCATAAACGCCACGTGCACTTTTTCAAAGCGTGCTTCTTTTGGCAAAGCCGGTTTTAAGTTTTCAATCACAGATTCAAACTTATAACAGTGTGGGCAGTAAAACGAAAAAAACTCTGTAACGGTTGGTTTAGTCGCTTTCTCAACGTCCAACACTTTGTAGTGTTTACCTTCTTCAAATTGAGCAGCGTGAGCGCTGAAAGCCAGTAAAAGTGTGCTGCATAGTGCAAGTAATTTCTTCATTGTTTGTTTTCCTTCGGGCACAACGGTGCCGTTTAAAATATAGCTAAGAGCCAGCTAGTGCTGGAGATAAATAAAGAAGAAATCAAACAATCGGAGGTCGGTAAGGCTTATAAACCACAACAACGGCTTTTTCAGTAGGAAGCTTATCAATAAGCGCCAAGCTATAAGGCAGTAGCATCAAGCCATTTTGCGACAAAGTCGTGGGAATTTTCACAATGCAAGAAGAGCTGCAACTGGTGTGCGACTTTTGCCCTTTTTCCATCATGTGTTCTTTGTGGTGCGGCTCAACACAATCTGTATTTACGCCGAGTTTTTCTTGAAGTGCAGTTTGCTGCATGGGAAAGCTTTGTGCTTCTATTGATGCTGTCGATGCTTGAACGCTCGATGAAACACTGGTTAGCAGCATAGCCACCAAACAAACCAGAGTAGTCATCAATGTACGATTCAACTTCAACATATCAATTTCTTCACAACACACTGATTTTCATCATACAGAAAGATCATATTCATACAAGTTTGAAGCACGAAGAGTACACGGTTATTTCACGAGCTATACCAGCATGAATCCGATAACGCTTGAAATACTTATGAAACACGAGTAATAGTTAGAGCAGTTTTTGTACTAACAAGGAAAGATTCATGCTTAAAAAGAGATTTTTCAAAACTAAAGATGAAGTTGAAGTCACTTTTGAACTCGATAAAAAACAATGGGAATCCATTAAAATCGCTGGAGATTTTAATGACTGGCAACCAGAGCCAATGAAACTGGTGAAAAAAAGCGGCCAATTTAAGTTCAAAACACGTCTACCCAAAGAGCAACACATCCAATTTCGTTATCTCCTCGATGAAGTTGAATGGGAGAACGATCCTCAAGCAGATGCTTACGTTCCAAATGGCTTTGGTAGCGACAACAGCGTTGTTTGCACCGTTGAATAAGTGGTAACTTTGATGGGTTGATTAGTGCGGATTTCACCGTAGTAACAGCGCATTCATCTCACTTAAGGCGCACGATTTGCGCCTTTTTCCTACCAATAAGACAAACTCAAGCAGCAATTATTGTTGCCAGTGAACAACAGAGTTTTACCTAAAGTGATATATATCAACAAAAGTTATTTCCTTAGTATGAGTCCATCGCAGCAGACCGCTGCTTTCAACGAAAACTGAGGAAGTAACAAATGAAAAAACTGGTTGTTATTACTGGTGCAAGTTCAGGTATTGGTGAAGCTATCGCACGTCGTTTTAGTGAAGAAGGCCACCCTCTCCTTCTTGTGGCTCGTCGCGTAGAACGTTTAGAAGCACTAAATTTACCAAACACCTTATGTGAAAAAGTCGATGTCACTGACCAAGCGAGTTTGATAACAGCGATTGAAAAAGCAGAAGCTCAATTTGGTCCAACTGACGTGCTAGTCAACAATGCGGGTGTAATGTTGCTTGGTCAGATCGACACGCAGGACGCCGCTGAATGGAAGCGTATGTTCGACGTTAACGTGCTTGGTTTGCTTAATGGTATGCACTCCGTACTTGCATCAATGAAAGCGCGCAATAGTGGCACAATAATCAACATCAGCTCTATTGCAGGTAAAAAGACGTTCCCTGACCACGCTGCATATTGTGGGACTAAGTTCGCAGTTCATGCAATTTCAGAAAATGTGCGCGAAGAAGTGGCCGCATCAAATGTGCGTGTTACGACTATTGCACCGGGCGCAGTAGAGACGGAACTGCTTTCTCACACCACCTCCCAAGACATTAAAGATGGATACGATGCTTGGAAAGTGGATATGGGTGGTGTACTCGCCGCAGACGATGTCGCGCGTGCAGTAATGTTCGCTTACCAACAACCACAAAATGTCTGTATCCGAGAAATTGCGCTCGCGCCGACCAAGCAGCAACCATAATCTGGTGACAACTTAATTTCCCATATACTAAGCAAACGATTTGTTCTATATCAAAACGTTTGCTTTTTTTATATTATTAACTCATCGGATAACCTTATTCTTTACAAGCTTTATTTGAAATAACTCGCAAATTTGTTTAACTTTCAGTGATATCAAATACAGCACACATCACTTACATGAACGAACAAGAAATCAAGCCATCCCTTATCATTGTCGAAGACGATCCAAAACTACAAGATATGCTCGGTGAGTACTTTGTAGAACAAGGCTTCGACGTCCGCTGTATTGATAACGGCACCGACGCGCCGAACGCTATTTTAGACACTCAACCCGATTTGGTTTTGTTAGATTTGATGCTGCCGGGCCAAGACGGTTTGAGCGTTTGTCGTCAAATCCGCGAATGTTACAAAGGCAAAGTTCTGATGCTTACCGCAAGCGATGACGATTTTGATCACGTCGCTGCGCTTGAAATTGGTGCCGATGACTTTGTCACGAAACCTATCAAACCGCGCGTGTTACTTGCTCGTATCCGTATGTTATTGCGCAGGAAAGAAAGCGCCGCTCCAGCGCCAGAAAACGGCTTACAAATCGGCGTGTTGTGTTTAAACCGACTACGTAAATCTTGTACTATGAACCAACAACCTGTCGCATTAACCGACGGTGAGTTTGACTTGCTGTGGGTACTCGCCACTCATGCCGAGAAAACCTTGTCGCGTGAATGGCTCACCAAAACGTTACGCGGGATTGAGTACGACGGTACAGATAGAACCATTGACAACCGCATCGTAACACTTAGAAAGAAATTGGGTGACGCGTCTTGCTCACCTCAAAAAATCATTACGGTACGCGGCAAAGGCTACCTACTAATGCCGGATGCATGGAACGCATAAATGAGAAGGATATATCTAGAGAGCTTTTTAGGTCTGATCATTCTTTTTCTCGCCAGTCTGAAAGGTTATGAGCTCATCGTGTATGAGCTCAATACTGATTATGACTACCTACTTCAAGAACACAGTTCGCAAGCTTTCTACGATTTACTCTCCCCTATCTATAAAGAAAAAGGGCTTGAATACACCAAAAGCGAGCTAGAAAAGTTTGCCACGGCAAGCCATCGATTGTTGCAACCTCACACCATGGATGAGCTCCCACCTGAGGTGAAGGAAGTGTTCAATGAAGATCCTACCGCCAACATCGCCTTTGATGATGAACGGGATTTTTGGTTTCGCTTCGACGAGAGCACTCCCTTTTTCAAAATTAGCGACAACCCGAATAGTCCTATCATTCAAGCCGTCAATTTCGACGACAACATGGTGTGGATATTCTTCATCGCTGGTTTCGCGCTTTACTGTGTTTTGCTGATCTGGTTTTTAAGCCGCAGAATTCGTGAACTAGAAAGAGTCACCGTCGAATTTGCGTCTGGTAATTTCAAAGCCCGCGCAAGCACGGCCAGCGCCAAATCGGTTGGCACATTGAACAAAAGCTTCAATAACATGGCCGATAAAGTCTCTCGACTCATTACCAGCAATAAAATGCTCACCAATGCGGTTGCTCACGAGCTACGCACACCAATTTTTCGCTTGCAATGGCAGGCTGACTTACTCGCCGACTCCTCTCTAAATGAACAACAGACAAAGTACGTCAATAGCATCGTTGAAGACATTGATGAGATGGA
>JABXIW010000332.1 GCA_013372875.1 Gammaproteobacteria bacterium
ATCGATACCCAATCGCCACTTCATAAGTTGAATGGCATTACTAAGTTCTTGCTTTTCATTGCTTGGGTGACGGTGGTGTTGACCACATTTGACTTGCGAATCATCGCGCTGTTGATCGTGCTTGGTTTAGGCTTATTGAAAATGACCAAAGTGCCATTTCATGTCTACAAACCGCTTTTACTGGGTACAGGTACAGTATTGCTGATCAATGCCCTGTTTATGTTCGCGTTAGCGCCGCAACAAGGTACTGAGTTCATGGGCTCATCAACGGTTTTACTCTCGTTACCCGGTAATTACTCGCTCACTCAAGAGACGTTGTTTTACTTAGTAACAGTGACGTTGAAATACTTCAGCATGTTCCCAATCGCGTTGGTGTTTGTATTTACCACTCACCCGACGGAGTTTTCAGCCAGCTTGAACCGCTTAGGTGTGCCTTACAAAATCGCCTATGCCGTGAGCTTAACGCTGCGCTACTTGCCGGAAGTGAAAAAGGACTTTGTTAACATCATGCACGCGCAACAAGCACGCGGAGTAGAACTGAGTAAGAAGGCTCCGTTGTTCACTCGTATGAAGAACGTGGCGAAGATTCTTGGCCCTCTGATTTTCTCTAGTTTGGACAGAGCCGACCAAATCTCAAACGCGATGACGTTGCGTGGCTTCGGCCGTCACTCATCTCGCACCTGGTACAGCCTAAAACCCCTGACCAAAGCCGATATGATCTGCATGGCGGGGATTGCGGTGATAGTGATTGCTGCGATCAGCAAGCGTGTTATGGACACACAACTATTCTGGTATCCGTTTTAACGCGAGATAATCATAAAAATGGGATGCCGATGCATCCCATTTTTCTATCCTGATTAAGGCTTAATCTTTTCAGTAGTGAGCACTAACTCCACCTCAACAATCGAGTTTCGTTCCCCTCTTCCGGCTTCGCTGGAATATTGAGTGACAACAACAAGCTAACGGCGGCCATACCCGCTCCGATGTAGAAAACGCTAGAAGGCGACACCAACCAAATCATCCCGAATGTAACGGGAATCACCACCGCTGCGATGTGGTTGATGGTAAACGCAACGCCAGCGGTCGACGCCATATCGGCCGGATCAGCAATCTTCTGGAAGTACGTTTTAATCGCCAAGGCAAGCGCAAAGAACAAGTGGTCGACAACATACAGCGCTGCAGCCCATTCCGCCGTTTGCACCAGACCATATCCCACAAAGACGAAAATCAAACCGACGTATTCAAACGTTAATGCCTTACGCTCACCGACAACACCGATAAAACGGCCAATGCGCTTGGCAAATAAAAAGTTAAACAGGTAGTTGATCAAAAACAGTAAGGTAATGTCTGCTGCAGAATAGCCAAACTTCTCTACCATTAAGAAACTCGCAAATACGGTGAAAATCTGTCGACGCGCACCACTCATAAAAGTGAGCGCGTAATACAACCAGTAGCGTTTACGCAGTACGAGTTTCTTATTTTGTGGCACAGCTGTTTTGAACTGAGGAAACGCCAGTGCCATCACGATGATCAACACAAAGCCAACGCCACCCGCCAGCAAATACACGGTTTTGAAATCAAATTTAAGCTGCTCTAGCAAAATCCAAATCGCACCGTAGGTAAACAGAGAAGCCAGAGCGCCGACCGAGATAAACTTACCTAACATTTCTGGCGCTTCTTCTTTCGATAGCCATTGCAAAGACAGGGACTGCTTCAATGTTTCAAAGTAGTGAAAACCAGTGGACATCAACAAGGTCGTAAAAAGTAAACCGTACAAAGTGGGAAAGTAACCTGTTAATGCTGTACCAAGTGTTAGCATCGCTAATGACACCAACATGAATCGTTGTTCGCGGATAAACAACAACACAAACACGGCGGTAAAGGCTAAAAAGCCCGGTATTTCACGCACGCTTTGTAATAAGCCAATGTCCGCCCCATCAAAGTTCGCTTTTTCAATAACAAAGTTATTCAGCAAAGCCATCCAGGTAGAAAAGGCAATGGGCACAATAATCGAGATCAACAGAAGGAAATTTTGCGGCGTTCTCCAGCCGTGAGAAGAGGTATTCATGATGCATCCTTTAGATATGAAGTCATCATCATAGCTTTAAATGTAACAAATTCGCAATATCATTATTATTTATGATCACATACGCACTGTTGCGATTCTAAGTGCACTGAGGATATGACCAATACAAAAAACATCGCGCCCAATGATGAAAGTGAGCGCGATGTTTAAAAGGCAAGAAAAAGGTTGATGAGTGACTTATCGACTTAGTCGATGTTTTTCACATTAAGGCGATTTTTGAATTCAAACACATGTTCTGGGCAAACATCCAAACAGCGACCACAACTTATGCAGTTTTGATCCATAACTCGACGATCTCCCTCTTTCAAAGGCTGCCGAAGCACTTCTGGCTCTGGGCAAACGTAAAAGCAATCCATGCATTTCGTGCAATCCTCGCGGCGAACAGCGGTAACGCGCAACAGGCTTTTTCGGCCTATCACGCCATAGGTAGCTCCCAGTGGACATAAGTGCCCACACCACCCATGCTCAACTAAGAGTAAATCCAGTACGAACACCAGTGCGATCAGCACCCAACCTGCGCCCATACCAAACACCAATCCGCGATGCAGTGCCGCTACTGGATCTAACCATGTCCAAAGAATCGCGCCAGACAGCGCGCTGCCCAACATCAAAACAGGGATCAGCCAATAGCGAATCGCAGGAGACCAACGATAGCTCGCTTTAATGTTGAACTTTCGGCGCAGCCACGCCGCTAAGTCCGTCACGATGTTCAACGGGCATACCCAAGCACAAAATGCGCGCGGCGCTAAAATCGCGTAGAACACCACAACAATCACTACGCCTAACAACGCATTGAACTCCGGAATATGGCCTGTCGCCAAAGCTTGAAGCACTATTAACGGGTCACTTAAAGGGACCGTATCGAGCAACATACTCGATGAGAGGTTACCGGTTAGAACCCCTAATGTCGGCCCAGCCATAAACAGCGCAATGATGGTGAGCTGACATAGCCGACGTAAAACCAGAAACCGATGCGCGCGCCACCAACCAAGCTTTTCAATCGCCTCTTTGCCAGCATTTTGAGCTAAGTTCTTTGCCATTACTTACCTCCTTTTAGCGATTCAAGCGCACCTTCCGGTACAGGCGTCTCACTGGGGAGGATATTTTCGAGTGGTTTGTCGATCTCTTTCCAACCAAAATTGTAATGGCTGCCCACTTTGCCTTTCGCCAAATCCGTCGGGACAACTTTAATAGCAGCGACATCCAACACGCACGCTTGTTCGCACTTACCACATCCGGTACACACTTCGGAGTTCACTGTAGGGATAAGTTTGGCGTGATAGCCAGTTCGGTCGTTGTGAACCATCTCTAATGTGATGGCTTCATCAATCAGCGGACAAACGCGATAACAAACGTCGCATCGCAGCCCTTGCCAATTAAGGCAAGTTTCATGGTCAATAAGAACCGCTGTGCCCATTCGAGCATCATCAATATCGGTTAACTTCGGATCCAGCGCCCCACTCGGGCAAGCCACCACACAAGGAATGTCTTCGCACATTTCGCAGGGAATATCGCGCGCAGTAAAGTAAGGAGAACCAGTGGCTACAGGAGAAAGTAATGTCGCGAGTTTCAATGTGTCGTAAGGGCATGCTTGAACACACAAGCCACATCGAATACAGGCTGATTCGAAATCGCCTTCTGGCAAAGCACCGGGTGGGCGAATAGGCACACCTTTGGTTTCTCGAGCTTGGCTTTGCAGCGATTGTAAGCCCAACACACACGCCGTTGCGCCAACGCCTGCCGCAGTTCGGACCGTATCCCGCAAAAATCGGCGCCGACTTTGCGATGTTTTAGACTGAGAGGATTTCATGCTATTTCCTCAACGAAACTCCTTTATCAAGTTAAGCATAAATAGCGC
>JABXIW010000181.1 GCA_013372875.1 Gammaproteobacteria bacterium
ACCGACGAAGAACAAGCTCAGATTGATGTGATGAAAACACAAAACAACGAGCAGCTTGAAGCGATAAAGCAAAAGCTAGAGCAAACGGAACATGACTTTGAAGTCGCGTTAGAAGAAAATATTGTCGAAGCCAAAGAGCGTGTATTCACTCGCGTGACGGTGCAGTTTGGCGACGAACAAGTAACGACAAAGCGTACTCATGGCGGTTGTTCGTTTCGTTTCAATCAATACGAAATTAAAGTCTCGGCGAACTTGGAAGAAGAGGACGTCGCTGCGGTTTAAGCTTTCTTACTCACTGAGCCCACACGTCGCAACAAAATGTGTGGGCTTTTGTTTATCTACAAATCGACAATGTGCTCTTGATAGTAGTCCGCAAGCGCACCGACTTGGCTGCTACACATTACTTTCATTGCTTGTTTAATGTGTTCTATTGGCCAGTTCCACCATTGGATATTGAGTAGAGTTTCAATCTCTTTATCGCTGAATCGTTGACGTACGACTTGGTTGTTTCCAACCACCACCGAATAAGGTTGCACGTCTTTCGTCACTACGGTGCGTGCTCCGATGACGGCTCCATCGCCGATGTTTACTCCGGGCATGATCATCGCCTCGCTGCCAATCCAAACATCGTTCCCCACCACCGTGTCTCCGGCACGCTCGAAACCGTCTTGTACGCCTTCTCCAAATTCTTCAGGAGAGAAGGGGAAGGTCGAAATCCAGTCAATGCGATGACCTTGGTTGCCTGCCATCATGAAGGTGGTTCCAGAAGCGATGGAACAAAACTTGCCAATGATTAATTTGTCGATGCTATCGGGTTCTCTACTTTGCCATTCTTGAAGTGTGACGGGGTCACCCAACAAGTAGCGTACCGCTTGCTCTTCGAAGCTTTTTTGATGATAGAAGCCCGAGTAATAGCTGTAATCGCCAACGATGATATTGGGATTTGTGATGTGATCTTTAATGATTTGACCTTTTAACCACGTGTCGAAAACACTCATAACTCATCCTTTCAAATTTAGGTTGTACAGAGTTTAGATGCTTTCTATTATTTCCAGTAGTTTGATTTTAGAGATTCAGAATTACTGTATGGAAATAAAATGGCTCAGCTACGTACCACTTTACGTCGCTTTGTGCGAAGAGCGAAGTATTGCTGGCGCGGCAAAGCGCCTGAATTGTTCGAATGCGCATGTAAGTCGGCAACTTAAACAGCTTGAAGAGATATTGTCGGTGCAGCTTATTCAGCGAACTACGCGCCAGTTTAATTTGACCTACGATGGTTTGCGGTTTTATCAGCAGGTAAAGCAACTGCTCGAAGGCGCTGAGCAGATTAATGAGCAAGTCATGGCAAACGAGATCGTATCGGGAAAATTGAGAATAGCGGCGTCTACTTCGTTTGGAGCCGCGTTACTCAGCCAAACATTGATCGAGTTTCGATTGCAACATCCACAAGTGAGCGTCGAAGTGATCTTCACAGAGACACCTCTCGACTTGATTGAAGCTGGGTTTGATATCGCATTCTACTTTACCGATACTCCTCCAGAGGGATACGTCGGCCATCAGTTACGCGCTTTACACTGTAAACCGATCGCTCATCGCTCGTATTTAGCGGATAAACCAAATGTAAGTACGCCAGAGAAGCTTGGTGACTTGGAGCACATCCTCTATAAAAGTCGCGACTTAGTGTTAGATAAGTGGACGTTTAGGCATAAGCAAACTCAACAACAGTGCAGCATTGAGTTAGAAAGTGTGCTGAGTTTTAATCTTGTCCAGTCCATGTTGGATGCTACTTTGGCTGGCTGTGGTGTAGCCATGTTAGATGAATTTGCACTGGCTAAACTCGAACCTGCACAAAAAGAACAACTAGTGAGTTTGCTGCCAGATTGGCAAACGGATGCGATTTTGCCGCTTTATCTGCTTTACCCAAAACGTGAGCACTTACCAAGAAGAACGCGAGCGTTCATTGATCACTATAGGAACATATATTCTGTCGGCGAATAGCGACAGCAAACTTAGTAACAATAGAGGAAGCAAAGGAATGCGAAAACACTGTATTGCGATTGGTGGTGGTGGCTGGATGATGGGAGAGAATCCGAGTCCGCTCGATCAATACATTTTGTCTTTGTCTGGTAAGGAGAATCCAAACATTTGTTTTCTACCGACAGCCACGGGAGACGCCGATGAAGTGATTGAACGTTTTTACGATGCGAAGCTTAGTGAGAACGCAACCCATTTTCCGCTGTTTAAGTTTGATGCTGGTTGGAAAGAAACGCTATTTGAACAAGACATCATTTACGTCGGTGGCGGTAATACGCGTTCGATGTTGGCCATTTGGCGCGAATGGGGAATCGATAGAATACTCAAGCAGTGCTATGAACAAGGCATCATCATTTGTGGCATGAGCGCTGGTGCAATTTGTTGGTTTGAGTTTGCGGTGACAGACAGTGATCCCGAAGCATACCAAGTTATGCGTTGTCTCGGATTAATTGACGGTTTGGCTGCGGCGCATTTTTCTCATGTAGGTGAGAAGTTCGAGGTTTTCCAAGCCTTTGCTCGTTCTCAACCGAGCATCACTTGTTATGGCATTCAAGATTATGCGGCATTGCACTTTGTTGATGGAAAATTGTTAGCTACTGTCACCAGCCTTCCTGATGCAGGCGTGTTGGTTAAAACAGGTAACGAAGAAAACATATTACGAGGGTGAGCTTCTTCAAATCAGCATTAAAGGCAATAACTACTGATCGGACACAGAAGAAGCTCATGGATTCAGCTAACTTACATTAAGTATCGTGCTTACAGCTCGTAACGCAGACCTAAGTGGTAGTAGCTTTCGTCTGCGTGCGCACCGCCAAACGAGACTTCTTGTCCATTGCTGTAGCCACGCGAACCGTTACGATCAACGTAGTTTGTGTAGATAGAAGAACGAGGCGTCAGTTTGTATTGCACTTCTAGCGTTGTATCTTTCAGCTCTAGCTCGTCACCATCACTGTTTTCTAAAGAACGATAACCAGCACGCAGTGCCCATTTGTCATTTACACT
>JABXIW010000122.1 GCA_013372875.1 Gammaproteobacteria bacterium
TCATGAACCCAAGTATTTTAGGCATGATGGAAGCGTTATCTGGGCCAGTTATCGCAATGATCTTGTTCATTATGCCGATGTTGGCGGTACATAAGATTGAGTCGATGAAGCAGTATCGTGGAAAGCTCTCTACCTATTTTGTTCTGATCACAGGTATTGTTGCGGTAAGTGCTTTGGTTTTTAGCTTACTCAGCTAAGAAGGGGTTACTTTGAGTGATTTTCAGGGGAATACCGTTTACAACTGAAGGTAATTCCCTGAATTTTGCTTTTGTTTTCTAAAACGTAATCTAGCTTACGTCACTCCACTAAATAAGAGCGAAAACACCCGCCAACATTACTACTGAGGCGATACAAGTGCGAGCAATGATGCCGAAGTGCGACGGTTGAATCATTTCGTTATGCATAAATAATCTCCTGTTTGTTATGAACAGCCAATTTACTTTGGCTTAATAACACTATGTCGAATATCCATTTTTTTAACAACCCATACAAACATTAAATATTTATGACACCAAAATCATCTTTTGGAGATCGGAATTACTTTTGGGAGCAGTATCACACATAATTCACATGGAAATATCTTCATCGATTATCGCTATTTCTCAGTCAAAACCTCCGGTTCCCTTATATTGCGATTAAAATTATTTCTCAACTTATAAAAAGCACTTTTCTTTATAAATCAAAAAATTAAATTAAATCAATCAATTATACTCGTCTTAAAATCCCTTGTTCTTGGGGAATCCATAAGCACTTAATAGATAAGAAGTGATAGACTTAGCAAGTACTGCTACTTAACGAGATCACAATTTATTAATAAGCTCATGCACTTTCCGATTAAAACGCTGTCTTGCGCTCTATTAGCGGTGATTGGACTCTTCTTCCAGACTGGTTATGTCTTCGCCAATACAGATAAACATATCTATCTCGAAGAACACATTTCGCCCGAAAGCCAACCCATGTTGAGTACCTACTTCCGTTCTATGGGTAAACCTCGCTCAATCAAAGAAAATGTGCTCACGGTTCCGCAAGATGCTTCGCCCGAAACGCTCGCCCTCTACTATTTTGCTCGTATTTATTTAGAACGCTATGAAGGTGTTTCCCTACCTGACGACATGCCAGATTTGATCGAGTTTGGTCGAAAACACAATATGCCTTGGGTTGTCGCAGAAGCAAAATTGAACAAAGCGATTCGAATGATTGAGTTGGATGACGATTGGCACGCAGAGCTTTTGCTCCACGATGTAATTGGGGAGTCTCGTGATATTGGCTATCTGGCGCTGCAAGGCCGCGCTTATCGCTGGATGGGAAATTTAGAAATTGCGCGTAACCAAATTCACAACGGATTAAAACATTATCGTACCGCCTACGAGTTACTCGAAAATACAGTGTTTGAGATTCAAGTTGCGATGACGCTTAACAACATCGGTACTGTCTATTTAGACTCCTCCGATTGGAATCGCGCAAGCAACTATCTAAAACAAGCACTCGATGTGTATGAGAGCAGTGAATATGAGTACGACAACAGTTTCTTTATTGGCGTAATCTATGCCAACTTGAGCATTGTTCATCTTGGCTTAGGAGACAGTGAGAAAGCCGAATACTACTTCCATGAGGCGATTCGGCGCTCAATGCAAACAGGGTCGGATGTCATTAAACATCATTCATTGTCCAACTTTTCTCAAATGCTAAGCAGCATCGGTAAAACAGACGATGCCCTACTGCTCGCACAACGCTGTGTTGAGTTACCTAACCCAGACGGCATCGAAATCATTAAGATGCCATGCCATGAAGCGTTTGCCGAAGCGTATCTCGCCGACAAGCAATACGACAAAGCGATTCGAACCGCTCTCCTCGTCCTAGAACAAACCAAATCAACCAATGAGCTTGAGCTAAAACAGCGTATCGATATGTTGTCGGTTTTGGTTAACGCCAACCAAGTGCTGCAAAATTATGAAGCCGCCTTCCGCTATTTGTCTCAGTTGAGAGCACTTGAAGAAGAATTTTCTGAGCACATTCACGGCGAAGAAATGATCAACATTAAGTTTGACCTTGAAGCGAAATTGGCTCAAAAAGAGTTGAATTTGCTTGAGACGAAAAACGCACTTCAAGCCTCTGAGTTGCGCTCGCAACGTTACCGCGAAATGTTCTACTTTATCGCTATAGCAGCCATTGGTGTAGTGGGTTTCCGTTATGTTTTGCGAGTCAAAAAGATCAATAAAGCACTAACGCAAGAAAGTACTACAGATCTGTTGACGGGCCTTCACAATCGCCGCTATTTAGAAGTATGGTTAGAGAAGATGGCCCGCCGCACTCCAGATAGAACCTTCGCGCTTGCGGTTCTTGATGTCGACCATTTCAAAGCGTTTAACGACACTTATGGTCACGACATCGGCGACCAAATGTTGATGCATATTGCCTCTATCTTCAACGAATCCACTCGCTCAGGTGACCTGCTGATTCGTTGGGGCGGTGAAGAATTTGTGTTGCTGGTGGAGGTGAACGATCCAAATGATTGTGCGAAATCGCTAGAGCGTTTGAGACATGTCATTGAAAATACGCCATTAATCATTGACTCTAAGCCAATAAACGCCACAATTTCGCTTGGTGCGGTCGACCGGTTATCAGCCCAAACCATCAAACAAGAGTGGGACCAATGGTTCTTCTTGGCCGACCAAGCGTTATACGACGCAAAACAAGCGGGCAGAAACCAATTTAAGATTCACTCGACGTCTTAGTGGCGTCCACGAGTAAATAGATACTTCCATGAAGAAAAAATTAATATTCGCCCTGCTTTCACCTGTTGTGTTATCCGCTTGTAGTAATCAACAAGCGTCGCAAATGGGCATGCGTAGCAGCAGTGTGAACATGTACGCTCAACAAATGAGCAATACTCAACTGTGTGAGACGCTGTATTACAATCGCTCAACGAACCAAACCAAAGTAGCGATTGGTGCAGAATTCAACCGCCGTGGACTCAATAAAAAATGGTGCGATAACGAATTGAATAAGTGGTATTTGGAGAAGTTTGTCGATAGCGTGCTACCAAAGAAAAAGCCAGCACCGCGCAAACCGATGGCAACCATTCAGCCAGCCTCCACCAAATAGTAACTGTAGTAGCTATCACCTCTCTCTAGCTAACAGATGAGATAGAAAGCAGAAAGTCCTTACCAACTTTCTGCTTTTTTACATCTAACAATGATCAAGATCAGCCAAAACCTTCCTTTACTTCAGTGAGTTAACATCAATTTACGCAGTCCGTCGAAAAAACAACGTAAACAATTTGTAAACAGTTTGCGTCCTCATTCTTTGCCGCTAGTTTTATTCATTCCTGTTTAAAGGAGTATCGA
>JABXIW010000005.1 GCA_013372875.1 Gammaproteobacteria bacterium
GCAAACGGTTCGGGTTTTCACCATAACGACCATCGGTCGGACGACGACATGGCTGTACATAAGCCGCACTCCAAGGCTCAGGACCAATGGCGCGCAAAAAAGTAGCAGGGTGGAAAGTGCCCGCACCCACTTCTAAATCCAGTGGTTGCTGGATGACACAACCTTGTTCAGCCCAATAATTTTGCAGGGTTAAAATTAAACCCTGAAAGGTTTTTGTGTTTTCGTTACCAATACTCACAATTGTCGCCTTATTTGGCTTTACTCCCACAGTGTTGGGACAAAGCCTTGGTTTGAATTCGCTCAAAGAGCGAAATTATACGGTAAATCACTCTCTTTTCTAACCTTATAGGCGGTTTTATGGTAAAAAACACTAAATTTATTGACGAAATTATCTTATGACTAAGCGTTGCTTTTGGGTTTCCGACGATCCGCTCTATCTCGATTACCATGATAAAGAGTGGGGTGTTCCCGTGTATGACGATCAAAAACTGTTTGAAATGCTTTGCTTAGAGGGTGCGCAGGCAGGGCTGAGCTGGATCACGGTGCTGAAAAAGCGCGAACATTATCGCAAGGTGTTTGATAATTTTGATGCTGTTAAGATCGCCAAATATACCGACAAAAAGCGCGAAAAACTGCTTAATGATCCAGGCATTATTCGCAATAAGCTCAAAGTGAATGCCTTTATCGTTAATGCGCAGAATTATTTAAAAATAAAAGAAAATCAGTCGTTTAGCGGCTATCTTTGGCAATTTGTTGATGGCAAGCCGATGATTAATCATTGGAGCGACCGCTCACAAGTACCGGCCAACACCCCTGAATCGGACGCCATGTCCAAGCAACTAAAAAAAGACGGATTTAAATTTGTTGGCTCTACTATTTGCTATGCCTTTATGCAGGCCTGCGGCATGGTTAATGACCATACTACTGATTGTGATTTTCGCTAAGCGTTTTGACTCTCGGGATAACTTAGCTGCTTAACATAAAGGCGATTATTACGATTTGGCCAATACCGCTGTGCCCAAGCGGCACTTATCACCATACAAATTAATCCGATATACCACTCCGCCTGAAAATCAGACAATTGATATTCATCGCCCACTCCATAGATGCTGATATTTAACACTTCCAATAACCAAACCACGAAATTATTTAAGGCATGGCAAAGGATGGGTAAGAGTAGATTTTGATAGCGGATATAGAGATAACTCATGGCAATGCCAAAAGCGAAAGCGCCAATCGGGTCGGCGTGCAGAATACCAAAGATAAACGATGACAAGGTGGCAGCCTTCCAAAAGCCCCATTTTTGGCTCCAAACTCTGAGCATCACTCCTCTAAAAGCAAACTCCTCAAGCACTGATGGTAATACTACCAACGCTATTAAACTGAGGATATTGGCAACAATCGGAAAGCTAACACCATCATGATAAATGATATCTGAAGTTTGGATATACCAACTATCTACAAATTCTGGGATGACAAAAGAAAGCGGGTAAAACAATAAATAGGCAGCGCCAATTGAGAAAATAAAGCAAAAAAGTGTTAGCCAGATACCATTTTTGAAGGATGCAGCATTTAATTTATGTTCAAAAAAACTCGACCAACGGATTTTAGCTAATTGCGAGGATAAGATAATAGCGATAAACAGGTAAAAGTAACCATAATAAAAAGCGGTTAGATCCCACCAATACCACTGCCACTCAAAACCAAAGGTATCTAAAAAACGATTGAGACCTGGTAAATAATAACCCATCATAAACCAAGCCACCACCAGCATCCAAGCGACCGGTTTCTGTTTAGTTGTCATTATTCTTTAGGTATTGTTTTAATTGTTTAGCGATACTATAAATCGAACCTGAAACACCGACAATAGCGGCAATAATCAGCAGCGTAATTTTCGTTTCTTTGCTCAACCATTGCCAAACTAAAAACTGCTCAGCCATCACTAACCCTATGATTAATATAGATAAAATATAGCAGCCAATGGTGAATTTGGATAAGCCTTGAAATTTAATCATATTAAATTTTTCCTAGACTGAAATTCTCACCTGCGGATCTTACCACTAGGTGTTTTGCACCATTAATGACTGTCTCCTGAGCCATTTCTACCAGTTCGTAAAACACATTACGATGAATCAGGGCGTTCAAGTTTGTGCGGATATTGATGTAAGGTGAGGGTTCGCCAGTTTTAGGATCCTGTTCAACCCATAAGGGATTGTCTTTGCTTAATAAAACCTTGTTGTCACAATTATCCTCGAATTGAATAACTGTGCCTTGTTCAGTAGCCAATTGCTGCATCCGAATGACCAAAAAAGGCGCATCTTCAACCTTGATCCCCAGTTTTTCCACTGGCGTGACTAGAAAGTAATCGTCATTTTCCTTTTTCAAAACTGTCGAGAAGAGCTTTACTAGACGCTGGCGGCCAATCGGTGTGCCTTGATAATACCAAAGCCCATCACGCTTGATGATCAGATCCATATCGCCACAAAAATCTGGATTCCACTTATTCACTGGCGGAAGTGATCGCTCACTTCCAAGCTGTTTCAGCTGCGATAAAATATTAGAAAAGTCGCCATCCGTAGCCATCTGCTTTAAGCCGCCAGTCCTTTTTTAATTAAATAGCGGTAAGGCACAGACTCGGTATCACTAGCCAACAATTGATGCTCCATAAAAGTACAAAACTTGGGAATATCACGAGTGGTAGAAGGATCATCGGCATGAACCAGCAAGACTTCGCCATCCTGCATTTTGCGAACATTCAGGCGCACCATCATCACCGGCTCAGGACAGCGAAGGCCAGTCGCATCATATTCGCGATCAAATTGTTCAAAAGCAGTTGTACTCATAATTTCGATTTTAGCCAAGCCTTTAAAAGTGGGCAAATTTTAGCCTTTTCTTAGAAAGAATCAATCAAGATTTTAGCTTTTAATACATAAAGGCTATCAAATTATTTAATATCTTTAATTTCAACTATTGTTAATAAGCCTCTACAATGGTTTATTAATTACAGATTAGCATTTTGTGGAGACAAACATGAATCAACCCATCAATATTGGTATTTCAGAAGCTGAACGTACAAAAGTAGGCGAGGGATTAGCGCGCTTATTGGCTGATACTTACAGCCTTTATCTGCAAACTCACAATTTCCACTGGAATGTGACAGGACCTTTTTTCCAATCGTTGCATACCTTGTTTGAAACCCATTACAACGAGCTTGCCATTGCGGTGGATGATATTGCCGAGCGTATTCGTGCATTGGGCATGACAGCGCCTGGCACTTATGGCGAGTTTGCCAAGTTATCCAGTATCCAAGAAGTAGCTGGCAATATTAGCGCTAATGAAATGCTAGAGCGTTTGGTACAAAGCCACGAAACCGTGGTTAGGACAGCACGCGAAGTTCTGCCAGTAGCTGCAGATGCCAATGATGAGTCTTCTGCCAGCTTAATTTCTGATCGTCTGGTCGTGCATGAAAAAACGGCATGGATGTTGCGGGCGCATTTAGAATCTTAATCTTTTTTGGTCAGCACAACGTCTATTAACTAACCCTGCACGAGGTTCGCAAATACTTTATTGCGACCTTCGTGTTTGGCTTTGTATAGCAAGCGATCGGCGCGGTTGATCACTAAATCTAAATTATCATCGTCGCTAGTATATTCCGTGACCCCGAAACTGGAGGTTACTTTTAGCCCTTTTGCTAAGGCTTCGAAATCATAATTTTCAAATTGCTCTCGAATCCGTTCAGCAATTCTATAGGCATCTTCTACCGCCGTCTCGGGCAAAATGACTAAAAACTCTTCACCACCAATCCGTCCAATGGTGTCCGAATCTCGAACAATCAACTGGCAAATATCCTTAGTCGCCTGAATAACTTTATCGCCAATACTATGGCCGAACTTATCGTTAATTGCTTTAAAGTGATCGATATCAAAAATAATCACACTGTAGCTGAATTTACCTTGTTCGCTTTGACTGTGATAATCGCCCAACTTGCGGAAAATATGGCGGCGATTTGGCATCCGGGTTAAGTTATCGGTTAACGCTAGTTTTTTGTTTTTTATCGCCAGTTTTCTAAAACGATACATAAACCAAAACAACACCAACATCGATAAAACCAGCAAGGCAACCAGCACCCAAAGAGCTAGATTAAAGCGTCTGCTTTCTTCGGCATTTTTTGCATTCAATTCGTTTTCGCGAGCCAATAATTTATTGTCGTAATTCAATTGAGCTTGATCCAGTTGCTCACGAGATAAATTTGAAACCCGCGTTAAGTCAGCGTTGAATTGTTTGACATAATTATCGTAAGACTCACTTAAAGCGTCATAAGCATCTTTGTAATTACCTTTTTTAAAGAGCAGTAAGGCTCGAATATTCTCAATAAAATATTTGTCGGTTTCACTTTGTTTACCGGCATTTTCTTCCGCAATAATCAGGTGATGCTCTGCTTTATCCAGTTGATCCAACTTTAAATAAGCATAAGCAATTTCCGAGTGAATCTCATAGCGGAATAATTTTTCACCGATTTGCCTGGTTAACTCTTCTGCTTGTAGTAAATACTTTACCGCTTCTTGATAATTTTTTTGCTCCGTAAGCAGGCGCCCCCTCATTTGATAGGCGAAAGAAATCGCCGCGTCGTCTTTATCCGCTTTGGCCATCGCTTCTGATTTATCAAGATATCTGATGGCTTGATCGTATTCCTTTAGCTCACGATAAGAATCGGCCAAGTTAGTGTATAAATAAGTGTTTGTTGATAGGCCTGGATTTTTCTCTAAGACCTCTACTGCTTTTTGGTAATAGCGATTGGCCGAGGTTTCATCATTAAGCTCTGAATACAAGATGCCAAACATATTGTAGGTTTCAGCAATTTGAAACGGGTCATCACTTTCATAGGAATAATCCAGCGCCTTTTCCATCAGCTGCAGAGCTTCATCGTATTTGTATTTAAAAGATTTAACGTAGGCTAACTCTAAGACTAAATGGCTTAACTTATGCTTGGGCCAACTTTCGATGACTTTTTTATACAGCCCTTCACCAATCTCAATGGCACCGTCTATGTCACTGTTAGAACGCATTAAAAAGATCTGAGCAAACTGATATTCGTTGTTGAGTTTATCCGACTGGATCAAATCCACTGCTGGTTTTGCTTTGACCAAGAACTGCTCTGCCTTGGTAAAATCTTCTTGGAAAATATAGTAATCAGCTTTGAGAATATTGGCTAAGGCAGCAACATGTTGATCATTAGCTGCTTGCAGCAAGACACTATTAATGTCTTTTAAATGCTGCTCTTCGGAGCGTTGGGAAACCGTCTGATTGGCGAGATCATACATTTGAGACAATGCATCTTCATTGGCATAGTTAACAGTCGATGCCATTGCAAATAGCAATATCAATAGAATCCTTATAATACGCACGCCTTCCATAATTTTTGCAGAGGTAAACTAGTACTTTACACCAAAGCGCATCATAAATGAATCAAAAGCAATGCAAATTTGCATTGCTTTTTTACCTTATTTTTCAAGTAATTAGTCTTCAAAGTAGAATTTAGCACGCTCTAGCTTTTGTGGCGCAACTTGATTCATGGTTGCAGCCTCATACAAACGGCCATTCAGCATTACCATCGTCACTTTTTCCGTGTTTCTGAGCTTTTCTAATGGATCCGCATCTAAAATCACCAGATCGGCTAATTTTCCAACTTCAATCGAACCCAGATCTTTTTCCATGCCTAAGACCTTTGCACCGTCAATGGTTGCAGTGCGCAAGGCTTCCATCGGGGTCATGCCACCTTGTTCAAACATCCACATTTCCCAATGAGCGGCCAAGCCTTCACGCTGGCCATGCGCGCCCATCAGGACTTTAACCCCTTCATCTTGCAACTGAGCAGCACCGCGCGCTACATTCACATGGTTGTAATCTTCTTCTGGTGCTTTATAGCGACGCACCGAGCGCGCTTCTAAGATTTGCCTTGGCACAAACTTAGTCAGTAGCGGATGCTTCCAAACGTCCGTTTTTTCATACCAGTAACGCTCGCCTGAAATACCCCCATAAGCTACGCCCATGGTCGGTACATAAGCGGTATCAGCTTGCGACATCAATTGCTTAACATCCGCATAGACGTTAGGTACTGGCAAAGAGTGTTCAATGGTTGTATGACCATCAACCACCATGCTCATATTGTGCTGGAATAATGAACCGCCCTCAGGAACCACCAATAAGCCCGTTTGGCGAGCAGCTTCTAATACCTGCTGACGCTGATCGCGACGCGGTTGGTTATAACTTTTGACCGAGAATGCACCCACCGATTTCATACGCTCCAAATGACCCGTAGCATCTTCAAGGCTATTCACATCAGCCGTAATGTAATGATTCGCGCCATATAAGATGGTACCCGTTGAGAACAAGCGTGGCGCAACAATTTGGCCAGTTTTTTGCATTTCTGAAGCTGAGAACACAGCTTCCGTATTCGCTGACGGATTGTGCGTAGTGGTCACACCAAAGGCCAGTGATGCCATTGCATTCCAGTTAGTTTGCGGCTGAATTTGATCGTTGGCATAAGGCCCATGCCAGTGGAAGTCAATCAAGCCAGGAATGATGGTTTTGCCTTTAACATCAATGGTTTCTGCAGCTGAAGGCACATTCACTTCAGAGGCTTTACCAATCGCTTTAATGCGATTGTTTTCGATCAGTACTGTACCGTTTTCAATCACTTCATCACCTTTCATGGTGATGATTTTTGCGCCTGATAGAGCAATCAAACCCGTTGGTACATCAGCTTTAGCAGGCAACTGAATACTGGTGACTTTTGGCTCAGCTTTTTCTGGTGCTTCGCCATCGGCATTCAAGAAACCGAATTTGTTGCCCAATTGTTGTTGATACAAATTCGGGCCCATTGACCAGTTCAAGGTCTGGCTGTCGGCAGACCAAGAAAGATTGGCGCCCGAGAATTTTGAGAAGCGTTTTACTGGCAAGTTTGAGGCTTTCGGCCCAGTGCTGATGGCATTACCGCCTGCCACAAATGGTGTCACATACACTTGGTAACGCTGATTAAAGGCCAGCCATTGCCCATCTGGCGAAATAGCATAGTCATTAATCCAGTTGCCCACATAATGCTCGCGCTTTTCATTGCCCGATAAATCCACACTGACTAACTTTTGCGAGTGAACTTCGCCGTCCACTTTTGATTGTGAGAAATAGACACGCTCAGGATCTCGATTGAAGAAAGGGCGGCTGCCTGACTTACTGATCCGCTCCTGCTGCTTACTTCTTAGATCAACCTTGATGATGCCCGTTTCATTAGAATAGAGTGGGCTAGTTAGATAGCCGCCGGAAATTGCTTGGAACACCGCTGTTTGTCCATCAGAACTAAGTGACGGGTTGGTATAATGACCTGGCTTTTGGCTGATCACTCGCTGGCGACCATCGAATAAAGAGTGAATTCGAACCGTGCCTAAATCTTGATCATTCCAGGTAGTATAAATAATACTGCCACCATTCGGCGAAAAGCGCGGATAAAATTCAAAATGCTCATTTTGGTTGGTAATTCGTTGCGGCTTACCATCAGGCAAATTGACTTTGTAGATATAGCCAAGTGCTTGGAAAATGGCGGTTTTTCCGTTTGGTGAAACTTGTAACCAACGCAACATTTTAGCGTTGAAGTCCGCTGGCGCAGCTTCTTGAGTTTTAGTAATGGCCTCACGCATCTCACGACGATCAGTCACGCTGAATGGGATCTCGCTAACTTCTTTTGAAGCCACATCAATTTTGCGAATTTTGCCACCAGCCCAAAAAATGACTTGCTTGCTATCTGGCGTCCAGGCAAAGTTTGGGTAAACTCCATGGATCGCCCAAGTTTCCTGCATGTCTCTTTCAAGACCTTTGTAAATCGGAAATTCGGCCCCTGTTTCGCGATCTTGCAAATATAAGGTACTTTTTTCACGAATTCGGCGGACAAAAGCTATAAATTTGCCATCAGGCGATGGCGTAGGGCGCACTGCACCACCTTGTCCTGAAATCCAAGTTTCTATATCACCGGTATTGCGATCGATAGCAAAGACTTCATAAATCTGCTGATTGGAATTTTTGCTGTATTCAAAAAAGCGGCCTGGAGTCGAATCGCGTGAAAATAATACGTATTGACCATCTGGGGTAAAGGCGGGTTCGCCCAAATCTTTTTGCTCATTCGGACGCTTATTTAGCTTGATGCCATTACCACCCGACTTGTGATACAGCCAGATTTCACCTGCGCCCAGCGAGCGAGTGCCGGTAAAATGCTTACGCGCAGCGAGATAATTACCATCTGGGCTCCAAACGGCGTTATTTAATAGCCGAAACTTTTCTTTGGTAACCTGACGTGCATCCGAGCCATCGTTCTGCATGATCCAAATATTATCGCCACCGCCCGCATCGGAAGTATAAGAGAGCTCTTCGCCATTCGGAGAAAAACGTGGCTGCATATCCCAAGCCATTGAGTTAGTTATGTTTTTTGCTTCACCACCACTAATGGGCATGGTGTAAATATCACCCAATAAATCAAAAGCGATGGTTTGACCGTCAGGACTGACGTCCAAATTCATCCAAGTCCCTTCATCCACTTTAATATCTGCAAAAATGGCTTTGCCAGGTGCTTGATTAACATCCCATTTGGTTTCTTTGTCAGCCGCTTCGTCAACAGTCGCGTCTTTATCGGCTGCTGCGTAAGCCACAGTACCAAGAGATAAACTAATAAGTGCAGAGAGGAAGGTGATTTTTTTCATGGATAGCCCTAATTGTCTCTATTTACAAGGAGTTAACTTAACCTAGCAATATAGAACTTTAGCGCTGAGTTGGCAAAAAGAATAGACAGATTTTACTTTGTAAATGTAAGGAAAAGTTACTTAGTCTTTGTTTTCGAGCAAATAATCCAAGACCAATTTCAATTCTTTGTCGGTGCAATCGAAACAAGCACCTTTGGGCGGCATAGCGTTATAACCGTTTTTTAAATTTTCGAAAAGTTGCTGCTCACCTTTGGCTAGCCTTGCTTGCCAAGCTGCGGTGTCGCCTTTAATGGGCGCTCCACCATGACCACGATCATGGCAGCTGACACACGACTGATAGTATATCGCTTGGCCGTCGCGCTGTTGTGACTCCTGATTACAAGCGGTCAGCACCAGCAGGCTACAAATAATCATTAAAACACGCATATTCATTACTTTTAACTCAAATTCCAGACATAAAAAAACCGATGAAGACTGTAACCCACATCGGCTTTTTAATATTTAGGGGAGTTACTTGCTGTTAGCTAAGATATAGTCAACTGTCTTTTTGATTTCATCTTCAGAACAGTCAGCACAAGTACCGTTAGCAGGCATAGCACCAACACCGTTAATAGCATTAGCATAAACCGCATCAACGCCATTAGCCATACGCGCAGCCCAAGCGGTTGCGTCACCTAATTTCGGAGCGCCAGCAACGCCTGTGCCATGACAAGCCGTACAGTAAGTATTGTAAACGTCTTCACCTGAGCGCGGACCTGCAGGCTTTGGTGGCTTTGGTAATTCGTTGGCCACTTGAGGGATCTTATCGCCTTCCACATAAACCTTATATGCTGGCTTAATACGATCTTCTGTGCTTTTTTTGCTTAAATGAGTTGCCATAGCTTGGCCAGCAAAAGCAGCAATCGCGAAGCTCAAAGTAAATACTGCGATAGTTTTGATTAATTTCATTTTTTAATCTCTCTCTATTGAGCTTTTATCACAAGCTCAAGTCAGTGAATCGTTTGCGGACTGCATTATAACGATAATCGTTGGGCGATGGTAGAGGATCAAAGGGCAAAAAAGCCAGATCCTGGCCTTGTGTGCTAGAAATGTACCTTTTCTGATTATTTTCAGGCAAACTAGAGCCCAGACACTCTTGGATCAACCAAAAATCAATCCGTTATGGGCTTCCTCAAAGATAAAGCGCTAGCCGCCATTGGCGAGCTAATGGTCAATAAGATCCCCTTTAATCGGCACATTGGACTCGAATTCGACAGCATTAGCGATGATCAGTGCGTCATTAAATTTGCTATGAAACCCGAGTTAGTCGGTAATTACTTTCAAGGGATCTTACACGGTGGAGTAATTTCTGCAGCTTTAGATATGGTAGGTGGCACTATGGCGGCGGTTGGAGTTTTAAATGATAATCCCGCAACGCATCTTACCAAACTCAAAGATAAGCTAACCAAGCTGAGCACTATCGATCTGCGCGTCGATTATCTGCGTCCTGGTAAAGGCGAAATGTTTTACGCCAAAGCAAGGCTTCTAAGAACTGGTTCGAAAATTGCGGTTGTACGCATGGAGTTGGTCAATGATTCTGATGTACAAGTTGCCGTCGCCACTGGCACTTATTTAGTAGGCTAATAGAAACGATGCAATCCAATTATCGAGCTGGCTACCTTTATACCTTTTTCGCTTTTCTGATCTGGGGTTTAGCGCCTATCTATTTTAAAGCGCTTGGCAATACTTCAGCCCTGGAAATCCTAGCGCACCGCATTGCTTGGTCAGTACCAGTAGTAATTTTAATCATGCTGGCAATCAAGCGGCCATTCCCTAAAAATATCTTTCAAGATAAGAAAACATTGGCCACTTTATTCATTACCGCCTGTTTAATTTCAAGCAATTGGTTAATTTTCACCTGGGCAGTGGTTAACGATCGAGTTCTTGATACCAGCTTAGGCTATTTTATTAATCCACTGCTGACCGTTGCGCTTGGAATTTTCGTGCTTAAAGAGAAGTTGGATAACTGGAAATTGGCAGCGCTGTTATTCGCCATCGCAGGCGTCGGCTATCGAGTGATTGCAATGGGCGGCGTTCCCTGGATTAGTTTGAGTTTGGCGACTACTTTTGCTATCTATGGCCTACTAAGAAAACAAGTCAACATCGGTCCTTTGCAAGGCTTGTTAGTAGAAACTCTGATCGTATTGCCTGCAACGGCTGGCTATATCGTTTACCTATTTGCCAATAGCCAAGGTGCTTTTTTGCAAGGTGAGGTGAATATCAGCTGGTTGTTAGTAGCAGGTGGCGTTATTACCACGGTACCGTTAGCCTTATTTGCCGCTGGCGCCAGAATATTGCCATTAAATGCAGTAGGATTTATGCAATATCTAGCACCAACTATTACTTTCTTTTTAGCAATTTTTGCCTTTAACGAGCCCTTTAACCAACATCTGCTGATCAGCTTTGGCTTTATTTGGCTTGGCTTAATTGTTTATACCTTAGGTAATTTTCGAAAAGCAAAGTAATTACTTATCCGTTAGGTAAAAAGTAATGGTAGTGACTACACGAACATCTTTTTCGATTTTTCTGGTATCTCCGTAGTCTTCACCCGCATCGCGAATAAAGAAGTTACCTTGTCTGGCGCTGCGAATACCGCCAACTTCTACATCAGCTATCTGAGCAAATTCACTTGCAGCGATACGAGCGTTTTTTGTCGCTTCAGCGAGCATAGCCGGCTTGATATCATTTAACTTAGTAAAGCGATAGGTGGGTGCCAAGTTATCGATAGCAATTCCTTGCGCAATTAAACTATTGACCTTAGCTCGAACCTTAGAAACCAGCTTCACTTGCTCGGTTTCAACAATAATAGAACCAACTAATAGATGTTTTTGTTCCATCAACTGCTGATTTTCGTCTCGAAATTCTTGAACGCTATAATCAATCACACCAATCTGAATTTCTTGCTCGTCGAAACCATTGCTTTTCAATAATTCGATAATGATTTTTTGTCGAGACTCGGCATCACTATACAGCTGAGAAATTTGATTTGAATCCGTCCCAATAACACTAAATCTTAACTTCCAATTAGCAATATCGGCTTCAACTCGGCGTTCGGCTAAACCTTTAGCTTCCGCAGTGTTCAAAGCCACATTAGAATTATAAATAGTTTGACTGACAAAATAGCCTGCTAACGCAAAACCAATGGCCAAAAAGATCCCTAGTAATATCAATCCAATATTTTGCTTCATAATAACTTCCTCTATAGTTTTATTTTCCCTACTTTAATTACCCCATTTGCGTCATACTCACGATCAAAGATACAAAAGTAATCACTAATTAAAGGCAATCCAAAAATAGATTTATTTGGGATGTTTGGTAATTCTTGCATAAACGTAAACCAGGCGCGATCGGGCTCTAATGCATTCATTTGCCAATAATTATCAGGAGTACAAGTGAGTTTAGTTAGATCGTCTTGATGCTCGCCAATAAAATAGAAGTGAATATCTGGCCATTCACTTAAATCCAGATCATCGGGCTTATAGCTAGAACCACTTTTATAAGCCTTGTCAGACGCTTCAATATGCCGAATAAAGTCGGTATTGATTTCGAGGAATTGATCGAGTAGTTCTTGATATAAATTTTCCTGCAAAATAACAAAACTTGAACCACAGTCAATAATCGAATTTGAATATCTTGAGGGCTTTCTTGAGGTGTTTTCCTCTGGGAAAAACATCTTATCCACATCACCAACTTTCATACCAAAAAGTTGGGTATTGTAATAAGCATCATGCACCACATCGATAATTTCTAAATCACCATCGTATAGCTCTCGATGTTCTTCGCCAGCACCCAAAATCAACCAACCTTGATTCAAGGGATCAGCTTTCAACTCTTCTTGAGAGCAATCCGAATCTTCCACATGAATTAGTGCACGCTTACAATAGAGTGAAAATTTATTCTTACTAATTTTATGTTCTTCTAACTCGGTAAAAAAAGCTTTCGGCCTGATAGAGTCGTAATTCTTCAAAAAATTCTTAAAGGTTCTAACCGACTTTTTGTTTTCTTCAACTTTAAAAGGCCATGGCCAAGTTAGTTCTGGCTGGTAATTTCTTTCTTGAAAATAGTCAGTTAAATCATAAGCCTTATTCAAGGTGCGATAAGCCAAGCCCAAGATTCCATCGGCGCCGAAAAAATTATCCTGCTGCTCTGACTCAATTATTGCTATATGACCATCTTTTAAGGTCATTTTCCTTTCATGGGTTTCAAATTGTAAGTGCGTTTCCACCAATGGACCAGCCCAGCCGCCTGAACCATAAGTGATTGCTTGCGCATAAGATGTTCCATGTAAATAAAAGTCATCTTCTGGCTTATATTTTTTGGTTTCGACCGCAATGGTACTACTGCCCGTATCCAACAACAGTTGCACTTTAGTTTGATGACAACCGATTTCCATTTCCACGGTATAACCACCTTTGGCTGCAACGATATCAATGGGTAATTTAAGTGTTTTTCTTGGCATTATTATAAAAAGGGTATGTAAGAATTATTAGAATAAAAATAGCTGATGTACTAAGCATAACCCACCAGCTTTTATTTTAGAAGTTTGATTTAATTTTGAACGATTTAAAAGGTTACTCTTACACCTGCACTGATTGAGCGTCCCGCACGCGGCGCCCTATCTTTTAAGAAAGAGGCGTGATCGCGAATTTCTTCATCTAGCAAGTTTTGCCCGCGCAAGAACAATAAAGCATCAGCATCTTGGAAACTTAGGTTATAGCCTAAGTTCAAGTTCACAAGATTATAACCTTCGGTTTTCAACTCACCAGCCGAAACTTTGTCTTGCGAGGCCACTTTTATCGCTTTTAGATCCGCGGAAAAGTCACCAAATTCAAATCCTAAAGTTGCTCCAAAGCGCTTTGCTGGTTGACGTGGAATATATGCACCTGTTGGATTATCAAATTCTGCATGTGTATAGTCTCCAAAAATACCGGCTTTCCAGTAACCATGTTCGTTGTCGGCAAACGCCCAATCCACTTCAAACTCAACGCCTTCAAAAATAGCATCTTGCTGAGCGTATTGCAGAATCGGCAACTCGTGCTCATGCTGCTCTTCTTCAGCATGATCCTCTTCTAGCAGCTCTTGGTAGATAAAGTCATCGACTCGATTATGGAAAACCGCAATCGAAGCGTGAACATCATCGGTGTGGTAACGTAAACCAATATCAAAGTTATTCGCCACTTCTTTATCTAAATTTGGATTGCCCACTTCGACCGTTAATGTAGCCAAGTGTGGTACAAAGTTTTCTTCATCGTTGCCAGCATTGGAAAATAGCTCTTCTACTTGTGGCAAACGCTCCGCTCTTGCGAAGTTCATCGGCAATGACCAATGTTCATTGAAGTGCCAAACTGCGCCAGTCGCAAAACTAAAAGCATTATTATCGCGCTCACCAAATAATCCTGCGTCTAACTTCTGGTTATCAAAGCGCAAACCCAATTCAAAATGCCAATCACCGATGTTCTTTTCTTCAAGCCAAAATAGCCCAAGTTTTTCAGTGTTTGAGGCCGGAATGAAGGCTTCATCGCCAATTGCCGCGAAATCGCTGTCACTGTATTGCAAGCCAAAAGCGCCTTGCCAACCTGACCAGGCATTGTGCACCAACTCCAATCTCAGCTCGTCCGAATCATTGATAAAAGTCGTACCAATTTCATCACCTTCAATTTCCTGATGCTCGTAATCGGTATTGGTATAGTTAAATTTCATATTTTGGAAGCCTGCAAAAGGCTCGTTCCATTGACCTTTAAGATCCCAGCGCTTTTGTTTGAGATCGAGTCGAATGACTTCTTCCTCATGTTCATCTTGAGCTTCATCTTCCGCATGTTCATCTCCATGATCTGCATGGCCTGGCAGCCCATAGTTGCGATCAAATTCGGTATAAGATGCTCCCCAAAAACCCTTATCTGAAATATAAGCAAAACCTGCGCTGCCACCGAGCGTATCGGTATCACTGTTTTCTAAAAGAGCTAAGCCTTCCTCATGATCTTCTTCACTATGACCTTGCTCTTCTTCAGCCTCTTCTAATAGACGCAAACGCAACGATTCCGCATAGCCTGGAATTTCTATGGCATCGGTCTTTGAATCCAAGGCTTCCAAATGAAAAGCCAAAGTACCTGAATCAAGCTCAACGCCTGTAGTTAAAGTACCGACAAAAGCTCGCTCGCCAGTAGCCGAATCACCTAACCGGATTTCTATCCCACCATCAACCCCATCGGGTACTTCTGTCGGGATTCGGTTATCCACAACATTAACCGCGCCACCCACGGCTTCGCCACCGTACAATAGAGTAGCAGGACCTTTTAACACTTCAACTCGTTTTGCCAACAAAGGCTCAGCTGCAATCCAGTGATCAGGGCTCGCGTTGGAAGCATCAGAAGTGGAGGTATTATTGCTTAGTACGGTTACTCGATTGCCTTGCTGGCCTCGGATCACAGGGCGCCCTGCGCCTGAACCAAAACTAGATAAATTGATACCTGGAACTTCTGACAGAGTCTCACCAATATTGGCGCCGCGATTTTTAACCAAGGCATCACCGGCAATAATCACCGATGGTGAGGCCATTTCAAGACTTGAATGCTCTAAAGGATTGCCTGTCACCACAATCGTTTCGGCATTATCCTCTACCACCAAAGTGATGCTCTCACCATCGTTCCTAACTGACTGGTTGATATGACCATGGCGCGGCGCCTCTACATCAATCACATAACGACCTTCTTCTAATTCAGCAAAGCTGAATCGCCCTTGCTCATCAGTAGTAACGGCTTTATTTAAAGAACGGATATTCACTTCCGCATTGGCAATTGGCTGACCATCTTCGTCAACCACTACACCGCTTAGCGTCTTCACTTCAGCTAAAGCGGCTCCTGACATTAAACCGCTGACTAATATCGCAGCTAATGTTTTCTTAAAAACTGGTTTTTTCATGCTTAATTCCTAATAACAACAAACCTCTGCTTTAGCAGCAGAGAAATTAAAATTTTAATGGATAAAAAATTGCGAGGTATTAAGCAGTGAAAGGTGGGGCTCGACCAAAATAAGGGCTGTAGAATTGCTTCGTAATAAATGAAGTTGCCCAAACTGGTGTTTGCTCCGCAAGATCAAATGATTCGTTAACCACAAGCTCTGCAGTGTTGGTTTGCAGATCCGTGTTAGGTTGATAGATACAAACCGAACACTCGGCTGAATCATGAGAAGGAGCATTAGCATGAGCAACAGACGAAAATGCCATACTCATTAGAGTCAGCAATAACAGACTGTATCTTAAAAATTTACTCATAACTTCTCCTAAATCCCAAGTAAATCAAGGGACTTACCGATCATAGGCAAGGCGACACCTAATTTCAATCCAATATTGGTCGAGCAAGGTTAAATAGTTGTTACAAAAGTTGACTAAAAACGGTAGCATAAACTCAGAATCAATGACTTATAGCTATCATGAGTAATCCAGTACCGACGTCCATTGCCGAGCGCCGACTCGATAAGGTGCCGAACTTTCCAGAAAGACATAAGCCTGTTGGCTTTATGTTGCGCTTGGTTAAAGCATTGCATACTTATGGCGTGCCAACTTATGAGCTGGAAAGTTTGATGGCGCAGGTGGCCAATCAGTTGGATTATGGGGTTCAAGTCATCTGCGTTCCGACAAGTATCACCATGACCTTTATGGAAGACGAGGAGTCTCCACAAACCTACGTTATTCGTTCCAATTCAGGCGAAGTCAATGTGGATAAGCTACGCAGCAGCATGGAAGTAGCGCATGCGGTGATTAATGGTGATATGAGCGCCGAAGAGGGTGCTCAAGAGTTAAATAAAATCAGTAAATCCAAACCATTACACAATAAAATTTGGATGGTGTTTTGCTTTAGTTTGGTTTCAGCAGCCATCGCCAGAATTTTTAATGGCGGCTGGCAAGAAGTGGTTGCTGCAACCTTTATCGGCTTCCTGGTAGGTCTGTTAGTAAATAATAGTCCGCGCATTCAGTCTGTTTCCAGCTTAATGCCAGCCATGTGCGCTTTCGTCGCTTCTTTAGTATCCTTTGCTTTTAACAAGTGGCTCGGCCTGCACTCGACCTATATTCCCATTGTTGCTGGTATTATTATTTTAGTGCCCGGAATGATGTTAACCATTGCCATGGCAGAACTCGCCACCCAAAACTTGGTTTCAGGCACTTCGCGCTTAATAGGTGCGGGCATGATATTTATTCAAATGGGTTTTGGCGTAGTCATCGGCAGCCAGCTGGCTAACTATTTTTTCCCAGCATCGGTATTACCTGCTTTTAGTCCATTACCTGACTGGACCTTATGGTTAGCACTGTTCGCTACTTCTTGGTCCTTTACCGTTTTGTTTCAAAGCCAATGGCGCGAATTTCCTTGGATCATCGTCGCAACCTTCTTAGCCTATTATATTTCCCGCTGGGGCGTTAACCAACTAGGGCCAACAACAGGCGCATTTATCGGTGCACTTTCTGTTGGCCTTTTTGCAAACCTTGCTTATTTGGTTAAAAAAGTTCCAACAGCCGCCATTATGATGCCAGGGCTTATTATCTTAGTACCTGGCTCAGTGGGCTTTAAAAGTCTAACTGCGATTTTAGATCACGATATCGTCGGCGGCATCGAAACCGCTTTTAATATGACCATTATCGCCATTTCCCTCGTGACCGGTTTATTAATTTCTTCGATTGCCACCTTGCCAAAGCCTAAGTCAAAAAAGCGATGAAATATTTATTTTTATTCTCAATATTACTTTTCACGAGCTGCCAACAAGCCAGTGGCGACTATCAATTAAAATATGTGCAAGACGGCGATAGTGTTATTTTATGTTGTGATAAAAATGAAACCTTTGTGGTGCGTCTGAAAGACATTGACGCGCCTGAAAAAAACCAACCTTTTGCGCAAGAGTCCAGAAGCTACTTAAAGCAACTGCTCCAAGATCAATCCTTACAGCTTATTGGCAAGGAAAAGGATCGCTATGGCCGTTTGTTAGTTGATATAGTGATCAATGAAGAGTCCGTCAATAAACTGATGGTGGAGTCTGGACATGCGTGGGTTTGGCGTTATTCTGAAAACTTAAAACTGCAATGGTTGCAAAAACAAGCACGAAAAAATAAGCTCGGTTTGTGGGCCTTGCCAGAGCCGAAAAGAATCGAACCATGGGAGTGGCGCAAACAGCAACGCAAATGATTCGAAACATCGATCTTAATTTATTAGCAACTTTTCTCGACATAGTTCGCACCCTGAATTTTGCTGCTTCAGCTGAAAATTTACACCTGACACCTGCCGCAGTTAGTGCGCGCATCAAAATTTTAGAGGAAACGCTGCAAGCAACCCTGTTTACCCGCAATAAGCAAAAAGTTCAGCTGACAGAATATGGCGAACAGTTAATCCCGTACGCTGAATCCATTTTAGAAACTTGGCAAAAGGCCTCAAACCACTTTTCAGTGCAAAATCTCAAACCAACATTGCGCATTGCTGCACCCGAATCCATATTAAGCAGCCATTTAAAAAACATCGCCAATTTGTTACAGCAAAACAGTGCCGAGCATCATTTATCGATCCAGTCCTTAGACTCGAAAGCGACCTTCTTGCAACTGCTTGAGTTTAAAACCGATTTTGGTTTTATGTTTGATCATTTTCAACATGAGTCTTTAATTGTTGAACCTTTATTTGAAATCGAGCTAATGCTTTACGCCACAAAATCCAAAGTCAAGCTCAAGGATATCAACAATGAAAACTATGTGTTTGTGGATTGGGGCGCCAGTTTTGCCAAATTACACAAAAGTTTATTGCCTCAGATTAACCAACCGAAATTGAGTGCCAGCAATTGGCCAATGGCAATCAATTACCTTGCTCACCACGGTGGCTTTAGTTTACTACCCAGCAGCCTGCAAGATGACAATCTCCATCCTGTTCGCGAGGCCAGTCCAATCTACCGAACCATCTATTTGGGCTATCATCGCTCTTTGTTAAACCGGCATGATAAGGCTGCTCAACTAAACTTGATCCAGTCCTTATTCAAGCAAGAAACAAACAAATCATCGTCGACGTTGGCTAGTTAAGAAATTTTTGATTCCTTGTAAAAAAAAATTTGCTTCTTGGGTTTTACAAACTTTGTTATATAGCAATAGTAAACCTTTTGGAGAAAAGCTATGCCAAAACTTAGTTCCCACGAAATTGATTTGTATTCTAATGAAGATTACGAAGGTTTAAGCTTCGAAAGCGAGTCTTTGACTAAAAAGCAGCTCAAAGCCTACAACAAAAAGCGCATGGACGACTATTTCTATAACAAAGAATTAAACCAGTATTATAAAGAGCACGATGATTACTGGGATGATCTTGAGATGGAGATCGATGAGGACATAACCCCTCACTAATCAAGCTCAACTGGGAAGCATACAGCTTCCCAGCTCAAGTTATTTAACTTTATTATTCCATTTGAAAGCTATAGTCTTTCGGGCACTTTGCTGGATCGAAATAATAAGGTTTAAAATTGACGTGTAAATGCGGTCCAGTGCCGTGGCTGCGGTTAATGACATCAGGTCGAAATTTTTCGCCATCCACATAATATTCAGTGTCCGCAATTAATTGGGCCAACAACGTCACTTGTTGTCTTGGCATATTACGCGTACCAATATCCACCGCTCGATTAGACAAGTGCTTTGAAATAAAGCAATTACGTCTTAATTGATCTTGAATTTGCAGCTCTAGCTTTTTCGGACTGACATTTTCAATCGCTTTAAACTCTCGGATCGCCTCTTGATTCTCATATATCTGACAACCATCGCGTTTTAAACACTGATAAATGTAACGCGCTTGATCGCTAATACTTCTCGTCGTGCCCGTCACTCTCACTCGAAACACTTGCTGATTTTGGTTTAATTGAACTTCACAAAAAGCATTCGAAGCCACGGCCAAAGTTTTCGCAATATCTGCGGGTAGAAGCTCTAACTTGCCGCTGAGATTGCTTTCACAATCAATGGCGTAAGTTTTAGGGAAAAGCATCAGCAAAGCCATGCAAAAAATAATAGCTATGCTTTTACCTCGCTTATGGCTCAACTGTATGCTTTCCCTTAGTTTCAAGACTCTATCTTTTGTTGTAAATGTTCTATTGATAATTCTAAACGCTTTATCTCTCTCATCAAAGAGTTTCGACGCATTTCGCTAAACAGCCATTCTTTCAAGGAAACTTGCGCTTTGATCGAAGCCAAAGCTATTACGCCCCAGAAAACCCTGTTGTCTGTCGAACCGGCAACAAAGAACTCATAACCTGACCAGAACATTAGCACTGTGAATATAATGATTATAAAATTCACAAAAATAACCCAGCCTCTTAAACTACCTTTGAAAATTCCAGCAACTTGACCAAACAAACCTGGCTCTTGTGCCAAAATTTTGTCCAACTGCTCTGATTCAGACTCTAATTCCTTTTTTATGCGCTCATCAATTTTCATAATCATTACCTCTTAATAATTTACTTATCTTTAAGTTAGCTCACTCTGTCAAAAGTGTTTCCAAGTGCTTTCTTGCTCGATTGAGTCGCGATTTAACCGTGCCTTGCGGTACTTCCAACACAATAGCAATTTCAGCAATTGAAAATTCTTGTAGATAAAATAAATAGATGGCTTGACGTTCAACCTCTGGAAGTTGGTCGATTAACTTTATCAGACCAGAATCTTCTGATAATTCTTCTGAAGCTTCTGGAAGTTGCTCGTCTTCAGCGATTGTTTGTGTCTTATTGGCTTTTCTGGCCAAATCGATACAACGCCAACGCACTGCACGAAACATCCAACTGCGAAAAGCTTTTGGATCTTCAAGTTTTCTAAGTTTCTTAGTCGTATCCAACCACACATCCTGCACTGCATCTTGCGCCCAGTCATGATGTCCGCAAAGTTTATAAGCAAATTTTACTAGAGGTTGAAACATAGCTTGATACAGTTCTGCAAAAGCGGCTTCATTGCCCGCTTGTGCTGAAATTACCAATAACTCTTCGCGACTTGTTTTCATGCTATTTATCTTATGCCTTTACTAACAAGACGAATGAAAATTAAATTAGGTTCATTTTAATATAGAACCCATTTAAATAATCTGTTCTTACTACTTTACTTTGTTGTATATAATTTTGCGGGATTCTGAGTTTATTGCTAATTGATATGCCTCAACATGTTCAAAGTCATTAATCAAAAGATTTACAACATTCTGCATATCACTTTTGTTTGTTTGATAACCAAAATTTATCGCTCTCAGATCTAGTGGGGAGAATTTATAGTCTGTGTACATTCCCGTATCACTAGCCCTTTTAAATGAAAAAACTCTCACTTCTTCTTGATACGACCAGTTAGTTGTTTTTACATTTCCATACCTTTCAAATATTTTTTTATAATCAATTCTTTCTACTCCTAGTATTGATCTTGCCCATTCTTTTGGTGTTGCAATTAACATTTTTTCGTCTGAATATTGAACAGGGTTAGCTAATAACCAAGGGCTATCAGTTGTTTCTTGAGGCAGGAATTCTAGAACCGCTCCCTTATGAGTATCACCGTAAGTTGCCCATAATGGCATAATATCTTTTTTATCTGAAAAACATAGAATCCGCATTTGTGGTACCAGCTCTTTCCATATACGATTAAGTTCATCTAAATATTTTTGTGAACTTTGCGTCCCTTCCCGAATTAAAGCAGGTAACTCATTTTTAAATCTTTCAATAGACTCCTTAGGTACACCATTAATAAATAAAATTCCTAACAAATAAAAAAGAGGATTAAGATTCATTAATCTCAAGTCAGGCTTTTCGATAAATTTCAAAATTTCTTCTACCAGTGCAGCTTCAAGTTTTTCTAATGGAAAGCCTAAATCAAAAGATCGAGCAACATCTAATGGATCATCAAATAAAACTGGGGAGCTATATCTGATAGTTGCATTCTTAACTATAGTTTCCGCAACTTTCGCAGAAGTGTATTTAAATAAGGGCGCTGTTCTAATTGTCATATCCATCGTTAATTTTTATCGCTAATAAAAAAGCCCAGCATTTGCTGGGCTTTTAATCTATCAGAAACAAGTTACCAATTAAAACAAATCAGCAACTGCTTCTCTTTCTTCTTTAAGCTCTTGCTCTGACTCGTCCATCTTACCTTGGATGAAATCTGAAACTTCTAAGCCTTGAACGATTTCGTAGTCGCCATCTTTACATACTACTGGGTAAGAGTAGATCAAACCTTTCTCTACGCCATAAGAACCATCAGATGGAACTGCCATTGATACCCAGTCGCCTGATTCCGAACCTAAGCACCAGTCGCGCATATGATCGATTACTGCGTTAGCTGCTGAAGCGGCTGAAGAGGAACCGCGCGCTGCAATTACCGCTGCACCACGTTTAGCTACTGTTGGCATAAAGTCATCTTTAGCCCAAGCTGCGTCAACTTTGTCCGCTGCTGCTTCGCCAGCAACGCTTGCAAATGCAATATCAGGAACCTGAGTTACTGAGTGGTTACCCCAGATGATCATTTTCTTGATATCAGAAATATCAGAACCTGACTTTTCTGCTAACTGATATAAAGCACGGTTGTGATCAAGGCGAGTCAATGCTGTAACGTTACGCTGGTTAATGCTTGGCGCATTTGCTGCCAAGATGAAAGCGTTAGTGTTAGCTGGGTTACCAACTACACAAATCTTGATGTTTTTATCAGCAACTTCATCAATCACTTTACCTAATGAGCTGAAGATTTTACCGTTATCCGCGATTAAGTCTTTACGCTCCATACCTGGTCCACGTGGCTTAGCACCAACCATCAAACCAATTTGCGAATCTTTGAAAGCAACTGCTGGATCGTCAGTTACCACTATGTCTTTAACCAATGGGAAAGCACAATCGTTTAATTCCATTGCCACTGCTTCGCACACTTTAAGTGCTGGCGTGATTTCTAAAAGGTTTAAAATCACTGGCTGGTCGTTGCCTAGCATTTCACCGCTAGCAATACGGAATAATAATGAATAACAAATTTGGCCGGCAGCACCGGTAACTGTAACGCGAACAGGCTGTTTCATTCCTGAATCCTCAATTTACATTTAACAAACTTTTGATAACAAAAGGGGGAAATTTTAGGGATGCAACTTTACCATAAAGTCCCATCAGTGTCATTCCGGCAAGCCGCTAAATCCCTTGATCTAACTCAATTTTGCATCAAACATCCGCTAATTCGTGACGATAGCCCAACCAGCGTTTACATAGGTTTTGCGCTAACTGCGGGCTTTGCTTAATCATCCCTTTGGCAACTGATTGAATTTCAGGGATTAATGCCGCATTTTTGACAATATCGGCAAACTGCAAAGCCATTTCGCCCGTTTGGCGGGTTCCTAACAATTCACCAGGACCTCTTAATCGCAGATCTTCCTCCGCAATCACAAAGCCATCATTAGTTTCGCGCATAATCTGTATTCGCGACTTGGCATTGTCAGAAAGTGGGTGTCCATACAGTAGTAAACAATGGCTTTCGACCGAGCCACGTCCGACCCGACCGCGTAACTGATGTAATTGAGCTAAACCCAAGCGCTCTGGGTTTTCAATAATCATTAAACTGGCATTGGGTACATCCACTCCCACTTCAATAACGGTGGTAGCAACCAGAATATCCAAATGGCCATCTTTAAACTGCTGCATAACCATTTGTTTTTGCTCAGGTTTTAGGCGACCATGAATCAGACCAATACGGCAATTAGGTAGCTGTTCAGCCAATAGATTAGCGGTGGTTTCCGCAGCTTGGCTTTGAATTTCTTCTGATTCTTCAATCAGGGTACAAACCCAATAGACTTGACGCTTTTCGTTCAAGCATGCTTCTTCGATACGCTGAATCATCTGATCGCGCTTTTGTTCTGAAATGGCAATAGTCTTAACGGGTGTTCGACCCGGCGGTAATTCATCAATAATCGATAAATCCATATCCGCATAAGCCGTCATAGCCAAAGTTCGTGGAATAGGGGTCGCGGTCATCACTAGCTGATGCAACTGCTTGTTTTCAGGGGCTTTATTTTTTAGCGCTAGACGCTGCTTAACCCCAAAGCGATGCTGCTCATCGCTAATGGCGAGTCCCAAATTACGGTATTCCACTTCATCTTGAAACAGGGCATGAGTACCGATGACTAATTGAGCTTCGCCTGATTTTATGAGTTCTAATGACTCTCTTCGTTCGGCTACTTTTAGTTTCCCCACTAAAAATGCTAGCTTAACCCCAAGCGATTCACACCAGTCTTTAAAGCCATTAAAGTGCTGTTCAGCCAATATCTCCGTTGGCGCCATTAAGGCTACTTGAAAGCCTGACTCAATGGCTTGAAAAGCCGCCATAGCTGCAACTAATGTTTTACCGGCACCAACATCCCCTTGTAACAAGCGCAACATAGGGCGGCTGGATTGCAAGTCTTTACTGATCTCAGAAACCACTCGATCTTGTGCTTTGGTTGGCTTAAAGGGCAAGAATTGCAGCAACCGCTGATTGAGCGTTCCCTCATTACGCATAACAAATGCACTATCTTGTTGAAAACGCGCCTTTTGCAAATGCATGCTCAGTTGTTGTGCTAATAACTCCTCATAAATCAAGCGCTTAATGGCTGGAGAATGATCGCTATTGAGATCTTCTATAGCAGTATTTTTTGGCGGCTGATGCAACCACAACAAGGCTTCCGTTATCCCCATCAGTTGCCATTTCTCCATCAACTCGGCTGGCATTAAATCTTCAATCGGCTTTTGTCTTAATTGACTAAGTGCCTGCTTTTGCAGATTACGCCAACTGGCTTGATGCAAGCCTTCGGTGGTTGGGTAGACTGGAGTTAAAGAATCCAATAAAGGTGCAGCTTGCCCTTCCTTGATGTAAGTAATTTCAGGGTGCACCATTTGTAAGCTGCGACCAAAACGCCGTACTTCGCCAAAGGCAAAAATTTCCGTTCCTGCTTGCAATTTTTTTTGTTGCGAAGCCATAAAGTGAAAAAAACGAAAATCTATTGAAGCAGTTTCGTCATAAGCTCGACAGATCAAAGAGCGCCTTTTGCCGTATTGAATTTGTGAATGCTGGATCGTGACTCTGATCATGGCGCGCTCGCCATCTTGAGTTTCGATCAAGGGCTTCACTTGAGTTCGGTCTTCATAACGCAAAGGCAAATGAAACAGCAGATCCTGCAAGTTATGGATCTGCAATTTTGCTAACTTTTCTTTGAGTTTTGGGCCAACACCTTTTAAGGAATCAACCGAAATCGCTGTTAACGGCTGCTCAGACATCTATAGCGGCGAAGTTCCTTTTAAGGCCAGTGGGTTCAATGCTTGCTGAATAATTTCCAGCGCATCTTTACGTGGAAAACTACGCCTGAAAGCCAATGCCACTTTTCGGCTTGGCACTGGGTCGCTGAAACTTTTTACCACCAAACCCAGCTTTTCATTCTGAAACTCCGCAGCTGAAGCTGGCACCACACTAACGCCCAAACCGCTCGCTACCATGTGCCGAATGGTCTCTAATGAAGAACCTGTGATCCAATCCTTTTGTGGATTTAAGCTATTATCGCGACATTGCGGACAAGCCTCTAACACCTGATCTCGGAAACAATGACCTGCACCCAGCATAATCATGACTTCATCGGCAATATCCGCTAAATGCATATTGTCTTTTTTCACCCAAGGATGTTTAGGTGGCAAGAGTGCCTGAAACTCTTCCTCATACAAGGGAATAGTATCTATTTCTGCTTCATCAAATGGCAAAGCCACAAAAATCGCGTCCAACTCACCATTACGCAACTTGGTCTTGAGATTATGTGTATAGTCTTCGTCAATATGCAGCGGCATCTTTGGCGCTAAGCGGCGCAGTTCAGGTACTAGACTTGGAAAAAGGTAAGGGCCAATGGTAAAAATAGCACCAATTTTTAATGGGCCTTCAAGTTGATCTGAATTTTGCGTCGCTTCTTGTTTTAGTTGATCCACTTGCTCAAGAATACGCTGCGCTTGCTCAACAATCTTTTGTCCCTGCGGCGTGACTTTAACGTCTGACTTACTACGCTCGAAAATCACCACACCCAATTGTTCTTCTAATTTCTTAACGCCCACGCTCAAGGTCGGCTGGCTAACAAAGCAGGCTTCAGCTGCACGGCCAAAGTGTTGTTCTCGCGCTACAGCGACGATGTATCGAAATTCGGTCAGGGTCATAATGTGTCCGTTTGCCTATAGTTTTTGATAGCTGATATCTATCTATTTTTTAACATCCATTAAACAGACTAAAATGATAGCCTTTTATTACACTTCTGACAAAACTTTATTTATCACGGTTTTTGCGCCAAAAACATCGATAAAGGACGACCATCGGCTAATTTATGTTCTTGATTTAAAAGGATATTCCAGTCCGAAAATTTGTGCGCAAGTTCATTATCTTGCAATAAATACGCCGGATTCTTGGGTTTTCCGAACTCGGCTGCAGCTTGGGTAAAAGTATGAATGGCAACCATAGCCCCGTTTGGTAAATATTGATCATAAAGATCCAGCAAAGGTCGATGCAAATAGCGCGCTTGCATCACCAGTTGTGGTTTATGTTGTTTAAGCAGCGACTTGAATTCCTCAAGCTGAGCCTGAAAATCAAGATTCACAGCTTGAATATTGGCTTTATGCTTATCGCTAAAATTTTCCAATCGATCGAGCGCATAATGATTGTTATCAAAAGCCATGGCTTTAAAACCGTGCAGCGCTAAAAAAACCGAATCTCGGCCCGAGCCAGAGCCAACATCAAAGACCAATGGCGATTCAGTAGTTAACTGATCTTTTATTAACTCAATATGCTGTTCAAGCAAAGGACTAGCTTGCCACAATCTTTGACTAAGATTTCCTTGCAGCCAGTCTTGTTGATCCAGTTGCTCGGCAATCAGTATATCGCTCACATGATAGTTTTGTTTTTCGAAAATCTGCTTTAAATTTGTCTGCTGTTTAAAATTGCAGAGCAGTTTTAATCGCGCACCTTTGGGTGGCAACTCATGCCAAGAGCCTTCGATAATTTCTAATGGAATGTTGGTCGCAGCAAACGGATGACCCGCTGCAAAATCAGCAGCAGGTCGAACATCAATTAACGGCGTCTGATTAGTATCTACCGGCTCAAGAGTGAGCGCGAGAGAAGGGTTGTGCTTTGCCATAAGTTAAAGAACGCCATAACCACTCGAGTGGGCCGAAGTAAAATTTCTTGAGCCATAATTCGGAGCCAATAAGTTGCACTAAGTAAATCGCTGCAACGACATAATAAAGCTCAAAGCGTTCTAGTTCGGAAAACAAACCGAAGCCAAAGCCATAGAAAATGGTCGTTACCACGACTGATTGTATGATGTAGTTGGTAAAGGCCATTCTGCCAACCGCTTCGAATTTTCGGCGTAACCAGCCCATTAGATCCGACTTTGCCCATAAACAAAACAGTCCGACATAAGCCAAGGCCAAGAAGACTGCCGCAGAACTATTGGCGACACCGAAAGATAGCCATAAGCCATTAAAGTCAAAGTTTTCCTTGGTTAACAGCTGATAATCCCAATACAAAAGGGTAATGGCGATAGCCAACATAAGAGCTGTAAACTTCAGATAAAAACCTTTGGATTTTTCCGCGGTTAAAATACCCGTTTGGTACAAAGCCATACCAATCAACATAGCGCCCGCAATGCGCAATGGGCCAACCATAAAAATCATATTCATTAATGACATACCATAGAACTTGGCTCGATGCTCGAAGTTATCAAACCAACTGCCCTGATAAGCCGCTATTTCTTCAGCAATCATTTCTGAGGTGGGGTAAAACATCTGGTTCATTTCTTCCATTTCCGATGCGGGTACCCATTGGAATAAGAAATAAAAGCTAGCCATTAATAAAAAGAAAGCCCCAAGCAGCGCTGCGCCCACATAGACTTTTGTTTTCGCGGTGGTATTTAGTGCTAAAAAATAGACCCAGAAACCCATCAAGGCGTAAGTTGCTAAAATATCGCCATACCAAATAAAGAAGCCGTGTACCAAGCCGAATAACAATAACCAGCCCATACGCTTCATGTGAATCGGAGTTGGCGAAACACCTTTATTGCTGGCTCTTTGTGCCATCAGCATAATGCCAGCGCCGAATAAAATGGAGAATAAGGTATAGAATTTTTGATCGGCAAAGAAGTGCGTGATAAACCAAGTTACGATATTGGCATTACTGGTCTCGCCAACCGCCAAAGGATTCATGTAAAAAGCATTTACGTGAGCAAAGGTTGAGATATTCATCACCAATATCCCAAGTACCGCAATGCCACGAATTAAATCTAATGAATGAAAGCGCTCACTAGCTTGAGTTGCAGAAAAGTCCAATTTTTTTATCCCTAGCTTTTTATTTGGTTAGACTATAACTGATTGCTCTTTCGGTGTACAAACTAAAAGGGTAACAAAATAAGAACAGCTTTATTCTAAAAAGTTATCTGCCCAAAGATCTTTAGCCGCCGCCCTTCGATCATGGCCAGTGCGTCGATCCGCTTGTAGACGCACCGACTGCCGTCTATCCATTCCCGAGCGTCTTTCTTTGCCCGTTCTTTTTTCTATACTTTCATCCTCTTCCTTATTCTGAGGAATTAACTCATCGGCCATTAAATCGAAATCAAAAACTTTATTGCTCATAATAAGTTCCTCCATAAACTCATCTAAAGCTACACTAATTTCCGTAAAAGATCCCAGTCAGGGTCCTCAATATCACCAATATCATTCAATTTTGGGTATCGAATCTTATGTTTATCACAATACTTTTTGACGCTAGGATGTAAAGATTTAAATATCAAATAATCCACTTCTTCTTGCGGAATTTTGCATTCTCCGTACATGCCAGCTTCTGCTCTTTGCCTTTGTGCTTCATATAAAATTAAAGCAGTGGCCACTGAAACGTTCAGCGACTGTACCATGCCTAACATTGGAATAATGACGTGCTGATCAGCCGCTTGCGCAGCTTTATCTGAGACTCCAACCAATTCTGAGCCCACTAGTAAACAAGTCGGCTTAGTGTAATCAATTGAGCGAAAATCTACCGCTTCATCTGAAAAGTGCGCACATAAAATTTGCATATTCTTATCGCGCGCAACTTGTAAACCTTGCTCCAAAGAGTCATAGGCATGAGTCTTCACCCAGCGCTTTGATCCGCTGGCAGTATGATGACCACGATATTGCACATCTTCTGGAAAAGTCGCGTGCACTTCACCAATTCCGACCGCATCAGCAGTACGCACAATGGCTGCTAAGTTATGCGGCTTATGCACATCTTCCATAAAAACAGTTAGATCGGGCTGACGATTGGCAACCAACTGCAAAATCTTTTGCAGTCGTTCAGGCTTTTGGTGTTCCATAGATTATTTGCCTAAAAAGACCACGCCATCCATTTCGATTTGCGCACCTTTGGGTAATTCTTTTACCCCAATCGCGGCACGAGCTGGATAAGGTTGCTCAAAATACTCTGCCATAATTTCATTGACGGTAGCGAAGTTTCCTAAATCTAACATAAAAATATTCAGCTTAACGATATCTTGCAGAGAAGCACCTGCAGCTTCACACACCGCGGTTAGATTTTTGAACACCTGATGTACTTGCTCAGAAAAATCTTCCACCAACTCCATAGTTTCTGGGATCAAAGGAATCTGACCAGATAGATATAAAGAGTCGCCCGCTTGAACAGCTTGCGAATAAGTGCCAATGGCCGCTGGGGCCTTATCGGTATGTATTATTTTCTTGGTCATAGTTTTCTTTGATAAAATTCTAATTAATTTTGACGCTGTACTTTATTAACAAAAGGTACAACTCTTAGTTTTTTGATAATGGATGCTAAATGGGCACGATGTTTTAATCGCACTTCAAAATGTAAAATATTGATATTGCCATCCAGCTCATCAATCTTAACATTAACGATGTTAATATCTTGATTAGCGATAATTCCGGTTATTTGTGCCAAAACGCCGCGACCATTAAAAACTTCAATATCCAAATCGCAACTAAATTCACCCTCAACATCAAGTGACCATTCCACTGGCACATAGCGATCGTTTTTCTTGTGGGCACGCTTTACGTTAGGGCAGGTTTGGCGATGAATGGTAAAACCTTTACCCGCGCTAACATAAGCCATAATCGGATCAAACGGAATGGGGCGGCAACATTTAGCATATTTCACCACCATGCCTTCAGTGCCTTTGATCGCTAATGGCTCGGCATTATCTTCAATTTTTTCAATAGCTTGTGGAACTTCATCCGTTTGCATACTAATGCGATGAGCTACCAATACCGAAGCAATTCGACCTAAACCAATGGCAGCTAACAAGTCTTCAAAGTTAGCAAAGTTAATGGCTTTGGCGGTGGCTTCTAATTGTTCGATGTCATAGCTGTCTAAATTGGTCGATAAAGATTGTTCCAATAGACGATAGCCTAAATTGACCGCTTCATCTCGACGCATATTTTTCACAAAGCTGCGGATATTGGCACGCGCTTTGCCACTGACGGTAAAGCTCAGCCAGGCAGGATTTGGTTTCGAGCCAGGCGCGGTGACTACTTCGATGGTCATGCCATTAACCAGTTTTGTGCTGAGTGGCGCAAACTGCTTATCGATTTTACAAGCAATACACGTATTACCTACATCAGTGTGAATGGCATAAGCAAAATCAACGGGCGTTGCACCTTTGGGCAACTGGATGATTTTGCCTTTTGGTGTAAAGACATATACTTCATCAGGGAACAGATCGATTTTAACGTTCTCAATAAACTCCAATGAATCATCTGCACTTTGCTGCAATTCAATAAGGCTTTGTAACCATTCGCGGGCTTTATTTTCCGCAGGTAGTGAACTACCAGTTTTGTATAGCCAATGGGCTGCAACCCCATGCTCCGCCATTTGATCCATCAACTCAGTACGGATCTGAACTTCGATTCTAACTTGTTCTTTGGATTGCAGGATGGAGTGGAGCGATTGGTAGCCGTTAGCTTTGGGAATGGCGATATAGTCTTTGAAGCGACCAGGTATGGGTTTAAACATGCTATGCACTTGACCCAAAATTCGATAACAAGAATCTTCGCTGTCGGTCACTACTCGAAAGGCATAAATGTCCATCACCTCATTGAAAGTTCCCACCTTGTCGCGCATCTTTTTATAGATGGAATAAATGCTTTTTTCACGCCCAATAACTTTGCCTTTAATGTGTGAGCTTTTAAGGCGTGTTTGCAATTGGTCGGAAATATTTTCGATTACTTTTTTACGGCGTCCACGAATTTTATCTACCGCCGATTTTAAAATTTTATAGCGCATCGGATGCATATTGGCGAAACCCAATAGCTCCAATTGTTCTTTTAATTTATAAATACCCAGGCGATTGGCAATCGGCGCATAAATTTCTAAAGTTTCACGCGCAATGCGGCGGCGTTTATCAGGGCGCAGCGAACCTAAGGTTTGCATATTATGCAAACGATCGGCCAACTTGATCAGGATCACTCGAATATCCTGCACCATCGCCATCATCATTTTGCGAAAATTTTCGGCTTGCGCCTCTTCTTTCGAACGGAAATTAATCTGAGTTAATTTACTCACGCCCTCAACTAGCTCAGCAACTTGCTCGCCAAACTGATCGGACAAATCTTTTTTCGTGACAGGGGTATCTTCAATCACATCATGCATTAAAGCCGCCATGATGGTTTGATGATCAAGATGCAGCTCCGCTAAAATTCGGGCAGCCGCTACCGGATGAGTAATATAGGGATCGCCGCTTGAGCGCATCTGACCATCGTGGGCAGACTCTGCCACCTGATAAGCGCGCTCAATATCGGCAACATGAGCAGGCTCAAGATAAGTCTCTAAAACTTCTCTTAATCCTGCAAAATAAGCCATTTTTTATTCCTTATAAAAACGTTTCGTTTTTAGAATAATACAGGGCCGTTTTCTTGCTCAGCTTTAGCCATTCTTTCGTCAGCTTCCACTGTCAATTTGTCAGTAATACCTTCTTCGATTTCACGTAAAGCAACTACTGTTGGTTTGTCGTTATCCCAATCCACTTTTGGATCGTGACCACCGGTTGCGATTTGGCGTGCGCGCTTTGCTGCCAACATGATTAAATCAAAACGATTACCAACTTTTTCAACTGCGTCTTGTACCGTTACTCGTGCCATTTCTTTTACCTCACTAAATAGGGCTTAACCCTTAATTAAATCTTAGCTTTGATCTCGTGATGGGATCAACTGCTTAATAAATCTGCAATCAACGTTTGATGCTTGGCTTCTTGTACCGCCAAACGTTGCGACTGGGCGACAAAGATCGATTTCAATTCGTCTTTGGCCACCTCAAAATCATCATTGATAATTAAATAATCGTATTCCGCGTAATGCTGCATTTCGTTATTCGCCGCCTGCATTCTGCCTGCAATAACCGCTTCGCTATCTTGTCCACGTCCTGTTAAACGTGCATACAACTCTTCTTTAGACGGCGGCAGAATAAAAATGCTTTCGCAGCTAGGCATTAACTTTCGCACCTGCTGTGCGCCCTGCCAATCAATTTCCAACACCACATCTTGGCCATTATTCAGCTGTTCTTCTAACCACCATTGGCTAGTGCCATAATAATTGCCAAACACTTCTGCATGTTCTAAGAAAGCGTTCTGCTCTAACATGCCTTTAAATTCTTCGACGGACACAAAGTTATAATCGACCCCATTTTCTTCACCTGGTCTTTGCTGGCGAGTGGTGGTCGAAACTGAAAGTTTTAAAGTTGCAAGCTCATTCAAAACCGCTTTCAACAAACTGGTCTTGCCCGCACCCGACGGCGCAGACACTACATATAAAACTCCAGTGGCTTTTTTAACCTTGTTATCCATGTTTTGCTTCGTTTACCTTATTCCATGTTTTGCACTTGTTCGCGCATCTGTTCGATCAACACTTTCATCTCAACGGCACTTGCGGTAGTTTCCGTATTGATCGACTTTGAACCGAGCGTATTCGCTTCGCGATTAAACTCTTGCATCAAGAAATCCAAACGACGACCTACTGCACCACCTTTAGACACCAAACGTCGCGCTTCTTTAACATGAGTAGTTAAACGATCTAACTCTTCGGCCACATCCAGCTTCTGCGCCAACATCACCATTTCTTGCTCAACTCGTTCTGAATCCAACTCAATCTTAGCTTCTTCAAAACGGCCTTGAATCTTTTCTTTCTGCCATTGAATAATTTCTGGCATCAACTTAGAAACTTTTGCTACTTCTTGCTCAATACCGTCTAAGCGGTCATTGATGTTTTGTGCTAAGTCCTGACCTTCACGCTCACGAACTTCAATCAACTGCTTAATCGCATCCTGAAACAAGCCTTTAACGTCTTGCTCCATACTGTCGGTATCTGCTTCTTCGGACTGCAAAATATTCGGCCAACGCATTAGCTGCATCAAGTTTGGCGATTGGCTTTCTTGCGATAAAGTTTGTAATTCTTGATGAATGGTCAAAAGCTCAGAAGCTAAATCATGATCCAGCTTTAACTTGCCAGCTTCGGCTTGGTTATATTCGATGCGCAGATTGGCTTCGATCTTTCCTCGGCTCAAGCTCTTACGTAGCGCATTTCGCAGGTCAAATTCCATATGACGGAAAGCCTCTGGCATCCGAAAACTCGGCTCCAAAAAGCGCTGATTGACCGATTTTAATTCCCAAGTCAGGGTGCCCCAGTCCGCAGCAAGTTGCTGGCGGGCAAAAGCTGTCATGCTTCTAACCATGCGTTATCTCTACAACTAGTTTAAATATCTTTATATTTCAATAAGTTAACGCCGAACACTATTTGCTATCTTAAATTAGCCATTTTTTTCGGCATGAACCTTGAATTATACCGATCTCAAAGGCCTATGGCGAGATCTAAGTAAAAACTACCCAAATCGGGTACCATTAAAAATATCTCCACTTTTCGTATACCAATTTTCAGAAATTTTGAGCTGATAAATTATGGTGTTACTATCACTTTCATATATTGCCATGTTAGATGAAAAAGGAGACATCATGCCAATAATTAAAACCATTCTTGTAATGATAACCTTCCTAGTATTAACAAATGCAACATATGCGCAAAGTAGGGAATGTGAAGATGCTATGTATCAAGCCGAATCATATGCTGATGATTTAGAGTCAAGAGCTAAAAAATTAATGCGTTGTGCGTCTAATGAAGGCGCCCACGATCTTGAAAAGCGTGCAAAGAAGCTTCAAAGATGCGCCTGGTATGATGACTATACAGATGATTGCTATTTCGAATTCAGAAAAGTGAAACGCGAATACTCGAAGGCAGAAGTTTGCTCCAAAGAATACAAAAAAACCAAAAGTGTGTTTTCTGATTATGAAAGTGCTGTATCAGAAGTTATAAGTTATTGTGATTAAATCATATCACCTAACATGGATACGCTAACGCTTCTTGCTAAGCCCACTTTCTATGCGCTTTGACTGAAAAGCGCTTTTTATCTTCCAGTCTTAACGCGGTTAGTTTATTGCCCCAAACGCAGCCTGTATCGAGCGCATACAGGTTTTCAGTTTTGACTTTTCCGTTGAGTGCCGCCCAATGTCCAAACACCAAGCCCGTTTGTTGCAGCAACTTTTTTTGGAAACGATACCAAGGGATCAGATCGCTGGCTTGGCTGCTGGGCGCGCCTTTGCTGCGCAAGTCTAATGAGCCATCCGTATGGCAAAAGCGCATTCGGGTCAGCGCATTGGTGGTAAAACGTAAGCGATCGATTTTTTTAAGATTATCATGCCAATCGTGCGGCTCATTGCCATACATCTTTTTAAAGTATTTTTGCCGCTTTTTAGCATTGGTTAACACCATTTCCAGCTCATAGGCGCTGGCTAGAGTTTGTGCTAGATCCCAAGCAGGCGGCACCCCTGCATGGCTCATTAGCAGGTTAAAGTCTGAATCGTAATGTGCCATGGGCTGAGTAAGCAGCCATTGCATCATAGATTCCGCTTCATTCGATTTAAGTAGGGGTTCTAATTTATCGCGCTTACTGACTTTGCCATGGTGATAATAGGTCGCCAGCAAGTGCAGATCATGATTGCCCAAAACCGCGACACAGCTGTCTTGAATATCGTATAAACACTGCATCACTTCTAAAGATTTTGGACCACGACTTACTAGATCGCCAGCCAGCCACAGCTGATCACAGTTGGGATTGAAGTTAATTTTGTTTAAGAGTAAGCGTAATTCGTGGTAACAACCTTGAATATCGCCTATCGCATAGGTCGCCATAAGTTATTGTTTTTATTTGTTATAGGCAAAAGCTAATGTAAAACGCCGGGAATACTTAAACTAAAAACAGGAATGGGCGCATCAAACTCTTCGCCATTTTCACCGCTCATTTGATAACTGCCATGCATACAGCCAATGGGCGTGGTTAGAACTGCACCGCTGGAATATTCATAACTTTTGCCAGGTTCGATAAAAGGCTGCTCACCAACCACTCCCTGGCCTTTGACTTCGGTCACTTCGCCATTGGCGTCCGTGATTAACCAGTGACGAGCGTTTAGTTTGGCGCCATTATCGCCAGAATTAGTAATCCGAATGGTGTATGCGAAAGCATAACGTTCGTTATCAGGTTCAGATTGATCTTCGAGGTATTGGGTTGCTACCTTTATTTGAAATTGATACTCACTCATGCTCTGGCCTCTCTTCTTGCTTATTCTTACCTGAATTGATCAGCTCATCAATGCTCAACTTTAGTATCGTATGTAACTGGCTTTGGTGCAAGCCTATGCTATGATTTATCAAAATTGGTCTTTATATTTTACTGATGAGCAATCCCCAAAACTTAAAAACTGTCATGATTACTGGCGCCAGCTCTGGCTTCGGCCTAGCGGCTGCCAAAGCCTTTGCGATCAAAGGTCATAAAGTCATTGCGGCCGCGCGCCGTCAAGATCGTCTAGAAATCTTGAAGAAAGACTACGGCGACAATATTTATGTGATGCCATTAGACGTTACTTCGGAAGCTCAGATCAGCAAAGCCATTGATGGCTTGCCAGCAGGTTTCCAGCAAATTGATTTACTGGTGAATAATGCAGGCTTAGCGCTGGGTTTATCGCCAGCCCATGAAGCGGATTTGGCCGATTGGCATCAAATGGTGGATACTAATATCAAAGGCTTATACTTGATGACGCGCAAAATTTTGCCGCAAATGGTTGAGCGCAACACGGGCCATATCATCAACATTGGCTCAATTGCGGGCAACTATGCTTATCCAGGTGGTAATGCTTACGGCGCGACCAAAGCCTTTGTAAAACAATTTAGTCGTAACCTGCGCGCAGACTTATTGGGTACTCAAGTTCGAGTGACCAACATTGAGCCAGGTTTGGCGGAAACCGAGTTTTCTTTAGTGCGTTTCCATGGCGATCAAGATAAAGCCGATAAGGTGTACGAAAATACTCAGGCTCTAACCGCTGAAGATATTGCAAGTGCAGTCGTTTGGGCTTTCGAGCAACCGGCGCACGTCAATATCAATTCCATTGAACTGATGCCCACCAGTCAAGCATGGGCGGCGTTAGCTGTGGATAAGGTTCAAGGATAGCAGCCTAGCTAAGGATAGAACCCATGCCAAGGAAGAATCGTCCGCCAATCCATTTGCTCGAAGTGTTTGAAGCGGCTGCAAGGCTGGGTAGCTTTAAGCAAGCGGGCGAGGAGCTGCATATCAGCGCCTCGGCCATCAGTCATCAGATCAAATCGTTGGAAGAAATCCTTGGTTTTCCGCTGTTTAAACGGATTACTCGCGGCGTCAAGCTCACCAAGGAAGGGCTTGATTATGCTTATTCTTTGACTGATGCTTTTCGCCTGATTGACCAGGCTTCAGAGCAAATTCTGCCGAAAGCCAATACCACCAAAATACGCGCCAGCATCATGCCGTCTTTGGTCAATAACTTAATTTACCCCAATATTGAGGAGTTTAAGCAGCAACATCCTGAAATTGAGCTGGAAATTGAGTCCTGCGAAGAATTAAGCGACCTCAACGACCCCGACATCGATTTTGCCATTCGCTTTGGCTATGGCAATTGGCCAGATCTCGACGCTAAACTGCTGCGCAAAGGGCATGGCGTTATTCTAGCCAGTCCCGACTTTATTGCCAAAAACCAGCCAACCGATCCTGAGCTATTGTCCGATCTGCCGTTAATTTGCCTGAACAGCGCGGAAAATGCTTGGCACGCTTTAGCTAAAGCCTTGAAAATTAAACACTTTCAAATCAAAAACCCTCTTAATTATCACTCTTATGGCGCTGCCATTCAGGCGGCACAGCAAGATCTCGGCTTGGTTCCTGCTGTCTATGAGCTAGAAAAAAGTTTAATCAATAAAAACAAGTTGCTGCCTGTGTATGACATCAAAGCTGAGCTCAGCTCGGGGATCTATCTGGTAAAAGCTAAGCATAAAAAGCTCTCAAATGAAGCTGAGCTATTGGTTGATTGGTTGCAGCAACAGATTGATTCCTTGTAATTGCTGTTCCAGCTATAGATGAATAATATTCATCTATAAGCCTGATTATTATCCTTTTGTGGCAAAGCCCAATTCTTTCTACCCTATAACTGTCAGCAAACAGTTTTTAGGAGAAAGCCATGAAAGGCCCCATTATTGCCAACACCGCTTTAGTTACATTAGTCGATATTGTTCATTTGGCTGCCAATATCGCCTTTTTCGTAATTGGATTTAGCATAGAAATCAGCCCAACCGCTGCATTTATCTATATGCCCTTAATGTTAATCGGTCTTTGGTCAGCATTTTTTGGACTACGCAGCTACTTGGTATCACAGCAAGCCAAGTACACTAAACGCCAGGCTAAGCCCAAGGTTAAAGCTAAAGCCTCCACAAAACCATTAACCGCTGTGCTAGAATCATGAAAACATTATTTTGCAGCAATTATGACCATATTATTTCCTATGCTAGCCATGGTGGGCTTAACCGTCGCCGTGGCACTGCGCATGTATCTCCACCGAGTTGCCTTTATGAAGGCCAATCGGATCCATCCCCAAAAAGTTGATAGCCGAACCAAGTCCGCAGAACACCTAACGGATACCCGTGCCTCGGATAATTTTATGAATTTATTCGAGATGCCAGTCTTGTTTTATCTTGCTTGTATCACCATTTATGTTACCAATAGCAGTAGCTTGCTATTGGTTGCTTTGGCCTGGGCTTATGTCATTTTTCGGATTGCCCATTCGCTTATTCACTGCAGTTATAATAAGGTGATGCACCGTTTTACGGCCTTTATTTTAAGCGCCATAGTTTTGTTGTTTATTTGGCTTATTGTTGCCGCTCAACTGATTTTTGGAACTCAGCTATCATGAAAATTGATAAAAATTGCGTAGTCGAACTCGACTACAAATTAATGGATACTCAAGAAAAAACTTGGGAAAGCTCAGCCGAAGGTGGCCCTTGGGTTTACTTGCATGGTCATGGCGAATTAATGCCGGCCTTAGAAAAAGCACTAATCGGTAAAGGTATTGGGCAAAAATTAAAAATGCAATTGCAGCCAGAAGAAGCCTATGGTCAGTATGAAGAAGATTTGTGTACCCAAGTGCCGCGCGAAGCCTTTGCCCAAGTGGAAAACCTCACTCAAGGAATGCGTTTAGCGGCCGAAGGCCAAGATGGCGTTCATGCAGTCACGGTCAAATCCATTACCGATGAGTTTGTTACTATTGATGCTAACCATCCGTTAGCAGGCCAAACGGTAAAAGTGGAAGTCAAAGTTCTTTCAGTGCGAGAAGCATCTGCCGAAGAAATTTCTCATGGCCATGTACATCAGCATGGAGCCTGTGGGCATCAACATTAAAGGCTGTAAGAGTTAATATGAAACCTTCGATTTTATTTTTATGTACTGGCAACTCTTGCCGCAGCCAAATGGCGGAAGGTTGGGGTAGAGCCTTAAAATCCGAGCAATATGATTTTTATTCAGCAGGCATCGAAAAGCATGGACAAAACCCTAATGCGATAAAAGTGATGGCTGAAGCAGGCGTAGATATTTCAAGCCAAGCGTCTGAAACGGTCGATGAGCTACCCGTTTCAGAATTTGATTATGTGATAACGGTTTGCGGCCATGCCAATGAACATTGCCCTTACTTTCCTGCCAAAACCAAGGTGATTCATGTTGGCTTTGAAGATCCACCCAAGCTGGCGCTAGCCTTTACTGATGAAGAGCAAAAGCTCGACTGTTATCGACAAGTCAGAAATCAAATCAGAAATTTTGTTGAATCAATCGAAGATCATTTAGCATAAGGATTTGCCGATCCATCCTGAGTAGTTTTAAAGCGCTTATAGGACCATTGATACTGCTCAGGGTATTTCCGAATAATCTTTTCTAATTCCAAATTTAGTTGGCTAGCATAATCGGCCGCTGACAACTCCGTATCAATTTCGATGCTAGGCAAGTGAATATCGTATTTGCCATTGGCATTTTTAATCGCAGCTATTTGATAAAGTTTGGCTTTGGATTTTTTCTGGATTTTTTGGATCAGATCCATGGTCTTGGCCTCTTGTCCAAAGAATGGCACAAAGACACCAGTATCGCCGCCTGGTTCTTGGTCGGACAGTAACGCTGCAACTTTACAGGCTTTAAGTACTTTTAAAAATTCACGCAAACCCTTTGCATCACCAGGCACCATAACTGTGGTATTTTTACAGCGGCCTTTGCAAATGATGTCATCCAATTCTTGATAACGAGGCTTGCGATACATACAGGTAAAATCAAAGGTTTTGCCCAAATAGAACAACGCCACTTCCCAGTTACCAAGATGCGATCCGGTGATCAAGACACCATGACCATTAGCTAAATCCTCTTGAATCGACGCTTCACCATACACATTCTCAATCCAGTCTTGGATGCAAGGATTCAGCCAGGCTTTAGCAATCTCTGGCGCGATTTTAAAGGTATGAAGCAGGCTTTTTTGGGCAAGCACTTTTTGCTCATGCGCCGAAAGGTCAGGAAAACACAAACCAATATTAACTAAACTAACGTGATAGGAGCGGCTGTTAAGCAGCATTGCCAAACGCGCAAACAAACCCATTAGCCACTGAGTAAAACCTAGTGGTAGTTTGGCAAACAGCCAGATCAGGCCATAAACCAGCTGGGTTTTGATGGGTTTGGATTCACTATTTTTACTGCTCACAAATGGATTCTCAATCAAAAACAAAAAATGCCAGCATTGCTGGCATTTTCTAAGAGTTGGTAGCTGATAACTACTTTAGTTTCTCTAAAGGCAATTCATTTAATAATTTATCAAGTTGCTGATAACTTTTCACTTCATATTTTTGATTAATTACAAAGCGTGGAAAGCTGGTTACTTTAAAATCACGAACCATTTTCTTTGCATGTTGCACTTTGCTCGCTACCGCAAATGAATTATAGGCTTTATCAAAAGTTTCTTTATCGATGCCTGCTTTTTCGAAAATTGGGTACAAATCTTTTTTAGTGCGAATGATTTTCTTATCACGGTGCCATTGATGGAAAATATCCATATGCACTTGATCAAGTACACCTAACACTTCTGCCGTATAATAACCCTGGGTTAAGTGTGGAACATTCCCTAAAAACACAGGGACTTGTACAAACTCGATACCTTCAGGCTTTTGTGGCAACCACTTATGTACAAAGCCTTCGATATTGTAACAATGAGGGCAAGTATAAGAGAAAAACTCGATAACTTGAGGCTTTTCAACACCTTTAGCACCATCAATTACCGCATAATCAGTGCCTTCCTTGAAGTTACTGGCTGTTGCTGGAGCTGCTGCTTCTGCACAAGCCACTTGTGATAGAGCTAGCAAAGTAAACGCTGCTAAAAATAACGATTTTAATTTCATTTTGACCTCTTAAACCTTCTATCTATCTTTCAATCTTTCTATTCAACGGTGACCGATTTCGCCAAATTGCGCGGTTGATCCACATCGGTACCTTTAATCACTGCTACGTAATAGGACAACAATTGTAGAGGAATTGTATAGACTATGGGAGCAGTAATCTCATATTTACTTTTTACTGACAATACCGTTATACCATCAGTTTCCTGAATTTTAGCTGACTCATCGGCAAACACGAATAATTGACCGCCGCGAGAGCGCACTTCTTCAATATTCGACTTTAGCTTTTCAAGCAAACTATCATTTGGCGCTACCACCACAATCGGCATTTCTTTATCAATTAACGCAAGCGGACCATGCTTTAGCTCACCAGCGGCATAAGCCTCTGCGTGAATGTAGGAAATTTCTTTCAGTTTAAGCGCACCTTCCATTGCAATTGGGTATTGCTGGCCTCGACCTAAGAAGAGAGTATGCTGCTTTTCCGCAAAGCGCTTAGATAGCTCATCAATTTCTTTGGCTTGTTCTAATGCCTCTTGAATTTCATGGGGCAAGTGCTCAAGGGCAACAGCAATTTCTTGCTCCTTTTCCTCAGATAAGCCTTTAGCCTTAGCAATGGATACCATTAATAACAGCAAAGAAACCAATTGAGCGGTAAATGCTTTCGTTGAAGCCACGCCTATTTCTGTACCAGCTCGAGTAATTAAAGTGAAATCCGACTCGCGCACCATGGAAGAAGCGGGGGAGTTACAAACGGTTAAAGTACCTAAATAACCCTCTTCTTTGGCCTTTTTCAGCGCAGCCAAGGTATCCGCGGTTTCGCCTGATTGGGAAATGGTAATAAACAAGCTGTTCGGTAATACGGCTGTTTTGCGATAACGGTATTCACTGGCAATTTCCACCAAGCAAGGAATTCCAATCACATCTTCTACCCAATACTTGGCAACCATTGCCGCATGATAAGAAGTACCACAGGCAATGACTTGTATCGCATCGGTTTTTTCAAACACCTTATTAGCATTTTCGCCCAAGGTCTCCACAAAGATTTTATGGTTAACCAAACGGCCTTCTAAGGACTCAGCAACGACTTGCGGCTGCTCATAGATTTCTTTAAGCATAAAGTGGCGGTATTGGCCTTTGTCCACTGCATCATGCTGAATATCAGATACTTCAAAATCTCGTGAAACTTGCTCACCTTTTGCATTTAAAATAGTTACGCTAGTTCTAGTAACTTCTGCTACTTCGCCTTCTTCTAAGTACAAAAATTCACGAGTCACAGGCAGTAAAGCTAATTGATCGGAAGCAATAAAGTTCTCGCCAATGCCTTTACCAATGACTAGTGGCGAACCTGATCGTGCAACAACCATTTTGTCAGGCTGATTAGCGTCGATAGCTACCGTACCGTAAGCACCTTCTAACTTTTTTGTGGCCGATAAAAGTGCTTGTAAAAGCGAGTCATGACTTTTCATTTCATGGTGCAACAAATGAGCCATCACTTCGGTATCAGTGTCCGAATCAAAATGATAGCCAAGCGCTTTCAACTCATCGCGTAATTCATCGTGATTTTCGATAATACCATTGTGCACTAAAGCAATATTATTTTTGGACATATGCGGATGGGCATTACGCTCACTCGGCTCGCCATGAGTCGCCCAACGGGTATGGGCTATGCCTAAGCCGCCGCTGATCGGATTTTCATTCAGCGCAGTATCCAACTCTGATACTTTACCCAAGCGACGAATACGCTGAATGCCTTTACTTTCTGCATCATATACCGCCACGCCAGCAGAATCATAACCGCGGTATTCAAGCCGCTTTAAGCCTTCCACCAAAATCTGACTAACATCACGCTGCGCAATTGCACCAACAATTCCACACATTTACTTATCCTTTTTTTATTTTTGTTGGCCTTTGCCAATCTTCAATATGTTTTTGCTTTACTCGGCTAATCACCAAGTTATCAGCTGGTACATCTTTGGTAACGGTAGTGCCCGCACCAACCGTCGCCATTTTGCCAATAGTCACTGGCGCTATCAATTGCGAGTCGGAGCCAATAAAGGCTCCGTCCTCAATAATCGTTTGAAATTTATTCACACCATCATAATTACAAGTTATAACACCTGCGCCAATATTAACTTTTTCACCAACAGTAGCATCACCAATGTAAGCTAGATGACTAGCCTTACTGCCTTTTCCCAGCACAGTTTTCTTAGTTTCCACGAAGTTACCAATAAAGGCTTCGTCTTTCAGTTCGGTATTCGGTCGAATGCGCGCGAAAGGACCAATTTGGCAATCGCGACCAATCTTTGCGCCATCGATCATACTATTAGCTTTGATATGAGTGCCTTGGCCTATCACACAATCTTTTAAGATCACATTAGCATCTATCTGCACACCAGTTTCTATGGTGACTGAGCCTTCAATGATCACGTTTAGATCGATTAAGACATCATTGGCGCATTCGAGTTCACCGCGAATATCCAAGCGATTTGGATCGATCAAGGTTACACCTTGCGCCATTAGTTTTTCAGCTTGTGCTAATTGGTAAGCGCGTTCTAAAGTTGCCAATTGAATTCGACTATTCACACCTTCGACTTCAATCGCAGAACTTGGATGGCTAGCACTGACGCCGCCTTGATTAGCAGCCATCGCTATGGTATCGGTTAAGTAATACTCACCTTGCGCATTATTATTATCAATGTTTTTGAGCCAAGCAGTTAGATCAGAAGCCTTCGCCGCCAAAATACCCGTATTCACTTCATTAATTAATAACTGGTCATTTGAAGCATCTTTTTGTTCAACAATAGCAACCACTTGATCATCTGAATTACGAACAATACGTCCGTAACCCATGGGGTTATCTAAATTAACCGTTAACAAACTAATGCCATTTGTTGGAATTTGCTGGCATAGACTACTTAACGTATCTACTTCGATCAGTGGCACATCGCCGTATAGCACCAGCACATCATTTTCTGGCTTAATTAATGGCAAGGCCTGATCGACCGCATGACCAGTTCCAAGTTGTTGCGTTTGTTCTGCAATTTCAACTTTTTGCTCTGAAAGATGCTCACGAACCTGTTCAATACCATGACCTGCAACTACAACAATTTGCTCTGCTGCTAATTGATTAGCTGCATCAATCACATGCTGCAACATGGGTTTACCCGCTATTGGGTGTAAGACTTTTGGCATACTCGATTGCATTCGAGTACCTTTGCCAGCCGCTAAAATTACTACGCTCAAGCCCATTAATAATACTTCCTAATAAAAAACTGCTTAAACAATAATAAAAAAGGGCAGCCTAAGCTACCCTTTAAAGCACAGATTTACAGGTTTTCACCTAAAATCAGTTATTTACCAGCTTTTTTCTTGATTGAACGCAAGGTTCTAAGCTGGGCAACTGCTGCTGCTAATTCAGCTGCAGCTTTTGAGTATTCGATTTCTGAAGTTTGATCCGCTAAAGCTTCGCGTGCTTGTTTTTCAGCTTCGATAGCTTTTGCCTCATCAACATCTTCAGCTCGAACCGCTGTATCCGCCAATACCGTAACCTGGTGTGGTTGGATTTCCAACATACCACCTGAAACGTAGAAGAAGTCTTCTGCGCCACCAGGCATAGTTACTTTAATTGGGCCAGGATTTAGCGAAGTTAGTAATGGAGCGTGGCCTGGCTCAACACCAAGCTCACCCAAGTCACCCGTTGCGATCAAACGCTCAACGCGGCCTGAGAAGATTTCGCTCTCTGCACTAACTATGTCTAAATGTACTGTCATCGCCATATTCATTAAACCCCTTTGAACGGGATCTATCTAAGCAAACGCTTAGATAGATTTAGCTTTCTCAACAGCTTCTTCGATTGAACCAACCATGTAGAAGGCTTGCTCTGGAAGGTGATCATATTCACCGTTCAAGATACCTTTAAAGCCAGAAATGGTGTCTTTCAAAGAAACATACTTACCAGGTGCGCCTGTGAATACTTCTGCAACGAAGAAAGGCTGTGATAAGAAACGTTGAATTTTACGAGCACGTGATACAGTTTGCTTATCTTCTTCAGAAAGCTCATCCATACCAAGAATCGCGATAATATCTTTCAATTCTTTATAACGTTGTAATACACCTTGAACGCCACGTGCTACTTCATAGTGCTCGTTACCAATTACTAATGGATCTAATTGACGAGAAGAAGAGTCAAGTGGGTCAATTGCAGGGTAGATACCTAACTCAGCAATTTGACGTGATAATACAACTGTTGCATCCAAGTGAGCGAAGGTAGTCGCTGGAGATGGATCCGTTAAGTCATCCGCAGGTACTTATAAAGCTTGGATCGAAGTAATAGAACCAGTCTTAGTTGAAGTAATACGCTCC
>JABXIW010000186.1 GCA_013372875.1 Gammaproteobacteria bacterium
GTTTCAAATGCCTTTGTTGATACCACCATTAGCGATGAAACCGATCCGGGTCCGGAAGATACGGTTACGGTGACCATGACAGGTCCAGCGAATGTCGTGGAAGGTGACACCACCACAGAGTACACCGTGACATTGAGCGATCCGGCGCCAGTCGGTAGCATCGTCACCTTAGCTTACAGCTACACCACTGCATCCGGTGACGATATCACTGAAACCACCCAAGCGATTATTGGTGCCGATGGCGTGACGGCTACATTTACCATTGACACTGTCGATGATTCCGATGACGAGCCGGATGAAGTCTATCGAGTTAGTGTGGCTAGTATTGTCGATGGTGACGACAATCCTATTTTTGAGGCGCTTGACCTCACTAATGCGTATGTTGATACGACCATCATCGATAATGATGAGCCGAATACGCCACCAATCGCTCGTGATTTCATCATTTCCCTCAATGTCCAAGAAGGCATTTTCCCTGTTCAGGATGTAGAGTTCGATGGGCTAACTAGCACCAATGAACAACGAGTTGAAGACATTGAAGATGATGCAGTTGCGGACAATGATGGTGATATTCTAATACAAGTTGTTGACCTCCCTGAACACGGAGAGTTGTATTATGTGGATGGTAATGGTCAGGAAGTCATTATAGATGAAACCACTCAGTTCCCTGAAAACACAGAGGTTAAGTACCGTTTGACTGATGACTTCTTTGAAGAACAGAGCTTTGACTCAGCAGACCTTCTTGAAGACCAAGGTAAAGATATCTTGGTTGATTCCTATACTCCTCCTAACTCGAACTTAACGTTCACTGGAGGTCAGATAATTACTGTTGGTAACAGTATCATCTTTGATTCCGACGCTCAGATCTCAGTCGATTTTGCTAATCAACAAGTAGGGTTAGTTGTTGTTTCTCCGAATGAAACGGGACAGGGTGATGAAATCAGTACTGGTGAATATATTACGTTAGAGTTAGATGAAGATTTATCTGCAAACGAAGCGAAACTGAATTTGGCCAGTCTGAATGACCGTTTCAACAATGGTGGTGCATGGTTAACAGCATACATCTTCCTGAATGGTGCTCTTGTTGATGTTCAGCAGTTTTACTCAACGGATATTAACTATACCAGTAACCATGAAGGATCCATCACAGTTTCATTAGCGAATGGTAGTTTTGATGAAATCCGACTAACACCAGAGACAGATAGTTCGAGTAATAAAGCGAGCTTTACCTTAGTTGGGACTGAAATTACCAGTTTTACTGACGTTAACGATGACTTTACCTATCAAGCTATCGACACTGATGGTGCAATTAGTAACGAAGCAACGGTAGCGGTTGAATTCGAGAACGTCACTGTAGATGCTGTCACGGCGCTTGGTTATCAAACCATGGCATTAAACTCTGAGCTGAATCTCATCATGGGTACGGATGGAGACGATATTCTGGTTGGTACCGACGGTAATGACATGATCATCGGTGGTTTAGGCAACGATATCTTAACGGGCGGTGAAGGTGATGACGTCTTCAAGTGGACAGAAATGCAGTCCGCAACTGATACCGTGACGGATTTCAGTGATGGTGATCAGCTTGATTTTACCGATGTATTTGATGATATGACGGGTACTGACATTTCAGCATTGCTTGATGATCTTGGTTCTGGAGACTACCGAGGACGCGTAGATGATATAACCGTAGAAGTGACTGAAAGTGGAGGTAACTCGACATTGACGATTAATAAAGATGGTCAACAGTTAGAAGTTAATTTCGATGGCGCATCGGCCGCAGATATCGCCAACAGCTTAATCAGTAATCTCGAACAGTTGAGAGAATAAGAAAAACGGAGCGAAAGCTCCGTTTTTTATGTCGTTCCGATAATCGCCAAAGAGCGATTAAAGCACTTTACAAGCAAAGCCTTTTAGGTAGAAACCTTCTGGGTATGCCGTATCGGTTGGGTGGTCTGCGGCTTGTTCAAAGCGCTCAACAAATTTCACTTGGCGGTTTGCGTCTACCGCTGCGTCAGCAATGATTTTTTGGAATAATACTTGGTCCATTAAGCCAGAGCAAGAGTAGGTCAGTAGCGTGCCACCAGGTTTTAGAATTTGCATCGCCAACATATTGATGTCTTTATAACCACGACATGCGCCATTTAGTTGCGCTTTGCTTTCTGCAAACTTAGGTGGATCCATGATAACCACATCAAACTGAGTACCTTGGTCACGGTATTCACGAAGCAGTTTAAATACATCTGCGTTTAAGAAAACAGCACGCTTTTTCGAGATATCAAACTCGTTCAGCTCTGCATTGTATTTTGCTGTGTCCAATGCTGGCTGAGATACATCCGCATTAATTACGCGTTTTGCGCCGCCTTTCAGTGCGTAAAGACCAAAGCCACCCGTGTAAGAGAAGCAGTTCAGTACTTCTTTATCTTTAACGTACTTCATTGCTTGTTGACGACTGTCGCGCTGGTCTAGGTAGAAGCCCGTTTTATGTCCCCCTACAATGTCGACACTGATTTTTACGCCGTTCTCTTCGATGACGACAGATTTTGGAGGCATTTCACCGTGCAATACGCCAGTGGTCTCTTTCAAACCTTCTTTCTTACGTACTGCTACGTCAGAACGTTCGTAGATATTGCAATCAGGGAAGCATTCAACCAATGCATCTACAATCGCTTGCTTGTTGTATTCTGCGCCTGCGCTGAGCAATTGACATACGAAGAAGTTTTGGTAGCGGTCAATCGTCACGCCCGGCAAGCCGTCAGATTCAGCGGCGATGAGTCGGTAACCTGTTAAACCATCACGTTCAATCACGTCTTCACGAAGAAGTTGAGCATTTTGAAAACGCTTCACGAAAAACGCTTTGTTGATTTCTTCTTTTTCAAAACTCCA
>JABXIW010000219.1 GCA_013372875.1 Gammaproteobacteria bacterium
AATGAACGAACAAAAAACCGATAGTTTTACCCAACTTACTCCAAGAGAAGAACTAATCGCCAAATTAAATGGCGAAACCGCCATTGTCGCTTGGGCTGAAATCGAACGCTTTTTTGCTAAAGGTAATTTGTTACTGGTGGAGAAGTGCGTGGATTTAATTAACTGTGCTGCCGATATGTCGATGGATAATGGCGAAGAAATTGGTAAGTTGATCAATGAAGAAAAAATTCAAGCCATGCCAGTCGAGTTTGTAAAAGCTAACTGCAAGCCTGAAACTGAATTTTGGACAGTAGTGGTAGCACCTTATATTCTGGCGCAATTGAAATAAATATAAATAAATAGAGGGTTTGTAATGATTATAAGAATATTGTTTTTAACTGCTTTTTTAACGTCTTGTGCGGCAACTAACAATATCAACAATAGTGAAAATTTAGATCACAGGGCTCTGGCTGAAGAGTTGATAGAGTTAACAAATGGCGGTGGCGCTGGTGAACAGCTATCTAGGGATATCATGAGAACCGCCATGGAGCCTATTTTAATTGATCTAGAAGCAAATGGCGTTGAGGGTAGTAAAATTGATCAGGTCAGTTTAGCGATCGACGAGTTTATTGAAAACTTTATTTCTGATCCTAGCTTAAATTCTCAAATTGTTGATCTATATATTGGCGAGTTTACTGCTTATGAAATAAAGCAATTATTGGATTTTTATAAGCGCCCGATCGGGAAGAAGGCTCTGGAAAAGCTGCCAGTTTTGTTCCAAAAAGGAGCTGATATTGGTGTGGTATTAGCGGAGAAACACCAAGGTAAATTTGCAGCAAAATTAGAACAAATTTTAGCTAGTGATGATTGTCCGAAGTGTTCTAACGAAGGTTAAGTGCCTTCATTTCTAAAAAGCCTGAGATTAACTCAGGCTTTTTTTATGAACTTTATTAGACTCCCATTTGCATGGGAGTGATGAAAAGTTTATTTCGCATGCACCACTGCATGAATCACATGGTTATATTCAAAATAAACCGTCATTTGGCCATAGCGCCAGGTGGTGATGGGGGGCTGACCCACGGGGCCTGAAACTGAGCTAGGCTCACCAAATTTTTTGCGTACTTGCGATTTAGAAATACCACGTTTTGGCGTTTCCACATTGGATTGTTTTTGAGCGCCTACAGGTACCTTTACCTCATCTGCTTGAATTGCTGGGTTTGCGGCAAACCCAAGTCCGCTGGCTAAAAGTAAAACTGCTAATTTTTTCATGGCGTAAAACTCCTTATTTGTTTCCTATAGCATAGCAAAAACAATTACTTAGTAAAATATTTTGAAGGTTTATTGTAAATAATTGAGAATTGGTTGATTTTAAAAGGTGAACCATTCACTATGTCGCTCATCTAAGGCTGAAACCTACCTCTAAATGGGGTTGGAATCACTTTATTAAGCAATTACAGGATAGAATAACAAAGGTCAGAACCATTGACTCTGACCCATTTAGCTTATGAAATTACCTTTTTCTTTATTTGTCGGCCTGCGCTATACCCGCGCTAAACGCCGTGATCGATTTATTTCCCTGATTTCAATAATTTCCATGGTTGGCATTGCGCTTGGCGTTATGGTTTTAATTACCGTTATGTCCGTGATGAATGGTTTTGAGCGCGAATTGCGCGATAGGATTCTTGGGGTTTCGCCACACGTTTTGGTGCAGGATTACTCGGGTGAGCTGAAAAACTGGCAGCAAGTTGAGCAAAAAGTTAAGCAAAACCCGCAAATTTTAGGTGCATCGCCTTATATTCAGTCGGAAACCATGTACCGTCATTTGGGTTTGAGTCAAGCGGGAATTGTGCAAGGTGTTTTGCCTGAGAAGCTATCTGAAGTATCGGTTGTGCCAGAGAATATCATTGCTGGCGATATTCATGACTTAAAAAGCGGAGAGTACAATATTATTCTTGGTTCTAGCCTCGCACGAAGATTGGCTGCTGGAATAGGGGATAAAGTAACTTTACTAATTTTAAGTCAAACCAAGGTCAGTTTGGCGGGGGTAACCCCTAGACCAAAACGCTTTACCGTTGTCGGCATTTTCGACACCAAATCGGAAGTGGATCAAGGTTTGGCTTTTGTACATATGGAAGATGCAGCCAAATTATTGCGCATAAAAGATGGCGTGACCGCTTTGCAATTGAAAACTCAAGACGTGATGCAAGCCTATAACACAGCATTTCAGGTGAATGAGCAGTTAGAGGGTGATTATATGCTGACCGATTGGACGCGCCAGCATCAAACCCTGTTCAACGCTATCGATATGGAAAAGAAGATCATGTTTATTTTACTGATCTTCATTATCGCCGTAGCAGCTTTTAATATCGTCACTTCGTTAGTGATGCTGGTTAAAGAAAAGCAAGCGGACATCGCGATCCTTAGAACTTTAGGCGCCAGCCCTGGTTCGGTGATGAAAATCTTTATGACCTCTGGTGTGATCAACGGTTTTATTGGTACTTTGATTGGCGTTATTTTAGGTGTTTTATTGGCAACTTATTTGCCCGATATCGTTAGTTGGATAGAGACCGTATTTGATGTGCGCGTATTCCCGCAGAACGTCTATTTTGTGAACTTTTTACCAACGGAACTAAAACAATCTGATGTGATTCAAATTGGTCTATGGGCCTTTGCTATAAGTGTTTTAGCGACGATTTACCCATCATGGAAAGCATCCAGAATTCAGCCGGCCGAGGCACTTCGCTATGAGTAATGCCATGAATAATGATAAGCAAAATTTAATCGAAGTTAAGGGTTTATGCCGCAGCTATAAAGATGGCGCTTTGCAAGTTGATGTTTTAGACAAGCTAAGTTTCACTGTGGGCAAAGCCGAGCAATTGGCGATTGTTGGTGCTTCGGGTTCGGGTAAAAGTACTTTACTACATTTAATAGGCGCCCTTGATAAACCTAACTCAGGCGAAGTAATTATCAATGGCAAAAATGTCCATAAATTATCGCGTCGCGCGCAAGGTCAGTTTAGAAACCAATACATTGGCTTTGTTTATCAGTTCCATCATTTATTGCCTGAATTTACTGCGCAAGAAAATGTCGCTATGCCGTTGATTATTGCTGGTATGGATCGCAAAAAGGCTTTATCAGAAGCGGATTCGGTGATTGAAAAGGTCGGGTTGAGTAATCGTAAATTGCATAAACCATCCGAACTATCTGGTGGCGAACGTCAGCGCATTGCCTTTGCTCGTGCCATTGTTAATAAGCCATTAGTAGTGTTAGCAGATGAGCCAACGGGTAATCTTGATCACGCCACTGCGGATAGGGTTTATGATCTGATGTGCGAGCTAAACCAAGAGTTAGGCACCAGTTTTGTCACCGTAACTCATGATTTAGAATTAGCTGGGAAAATGCAAAGGCAGCTCAAGTTGGAAGATGGGGTTCTGAAAAAACTATAAATTTAGTTTTGGATTTTCAGCCAACCTTTATTTTCACAGTCAATGGCAAAACTTTTATAGTTTTGGTTTATCCACATTTCGTTTGGATGGTCATGGAAGCCTAAAATGGATGTCTTATCGTCTTTGATTTCAAAATCAATAGCTTTTCTAATTTCTGCTTGTGTTAGGTGGCCAGATTCTGAAAAATCGAAAATTTGTTCTTTATCAAAAAGCACTACTGGATTTTCAGCTATTTTGATAGCTTCGATAGCCAGCGCTCTGTAGTTTTTTGGCAATACTGCAATCAAATCTGAATGATTGTGTTCCCCAATATGCAATGTTTCCTTAATCTTCTCTTTCCAGCGTTCTTTGCGGGCACGCCATGCCATCACTACATGGTATCGCCAAGCCATTTGAATGGTGAAATAGCCTAATATTGAGGCGACTATGGCACAGATTAAGCAGCCAAGTAAAAAGGGCTTCCAGATTAGAACTAGCTCGTTTTGTAGCCACTCCATAGAGAGCTCGAACTCGAAAGGGCTTTCTGGCGTGCCAAGCGTCCATGCGCCAACTGTATAGGCGAAATAGAACATGGGCGGAATCGTCAGCGGATTAGTGACCCAACAAGTCGCCACAGACAAAGGCAGGTTAGCACGCAAACCTATTGCCAATGCCGCTGCAATTACCATCTGAAAGGGCACAGGGATAAAGGCACAGAATAGACCAATGGCAATGGCAACAGACGCGGAGTAACGGTTCAGATGCCATAATTGTGGTTCATGCAGCCAGTCGCCGAAAATGCTTAAAAAGCGATTTTCCTTAATCTTTTTCGGATCGGGTGAGATCCGTTTAAAAAATTTGCGTGGCATCTTCTATCAATATTACACTGTGCTGGTTAAAAATATAAACAAGGAACGTTATGCTCAAATGGAGTTTGGGCTTCCTGTTCGGCTGTTGCAGCATTTTTTGGTTAAGCGAACCGCTATCCAACATCGCTTGGCTAATCACCATTCTATTATTGGTATTGCTGGTTGCAATTTCAGGAAGAATTTATGACAAATCATTAACCGCCGCAATTTTTCATTGCGCCATACATGGTGCTATCGGCTTTTGCCTTGGTCTTTTATGGCTAAATTTTCACTCAGAAGTACGTTTAAAACAACGCATCGAGCAGCCACTTCCTGAGCCGCATATTATAGAAGCCAAATTGGTTTCAATTCCACAAGTTTATAATGAGTTGTTACAATTTAAAGCTCAAGTGCTCACTTCGGACAATGACCAATTCAATGGTAAAAAACTCAAAATCAGTTGGTATCAATATCCTCAAGAATTAGCTCAAAGCCAACAACTACCGAGGCTCGGTGAAGTGTGGCGCATGGAACTACTAATTAAACCCATAAGCGCAGCCTTAAATATCGCTGGTTATGATGCGGAAAAGCAGGCTTTTATTGAAAATGTCGCGGCCAAAGCCAGTATTAGAAAAAATAACGCCATTAAAGTCACTGAGACTTCTAGTTATTCCATTGCTCATTGGCGACAAAGTATTTTTGAGCATCTTGCCGATTTTGATAATGCAGGCATTTTGCAGGCGTTGTTGGTTGGAGAAAAGTCCAATATTCATTCGATGCAAAGGCAAAGCATACAAGCGCTGGGAATAAGCCATTTATTGGCCATTTCGGGTTTGCATATTAGCATCATTGCGGGCTTAGTGTTTTGGATTGGTTTGAAAGCCTCAGTGCAACTAGGGCGTTTAGGTCTAACAGTAACGCCATTATTGTTTGCAGGGATCTTGAGTATTGTCGCGGCTCTTCTCTATAGTGCTTTAGCTGGTTTTTCAGTGGCAACGCTGCGAGCGCTTATTATGTGGTGCGCAGTGGTTTTCTCGCTGATAATGGCCAATGAGCAAAAAATTTGGCGCAACTTAGCCATTGCGGTAACCGTTATTTTGATTATCGATCCACTCAGTGTTTTATCCTATGGCTTTTGGTTAACTTGTATTGCTATCGCGATTATTGCTAGCTTGTTTATTGGCAGGGTTAAAAACGCCAAGCCAATTTTAATGACCATAAAATTACAATGGTATATCAGCCTCGGCATGGGCTTGCTGGTATGGTTTTTATTTCTGCAAGTCAGCTTGGTTGCATTTTTTATTAACCTTTTGCTGATCCCAGTGTTCGGGTTAGTGATTTTGCCATTTATCTTTTTGGGCTTCATTGTGTTAGTTCTTTTTAACTCGAAAGCCTTGCTGAAAATTATTGATATAGCCATCAGCGACTTCTTTCAATGGTTTAACCCTGAGCTTTTGGCATCGGGTAATTTATTTTTCAAGGCCTATCTTAATGAGTATTTATTATTGCTGTTGCTCATGGTCTATCTTTTGTATTTGCTGCCCATTGGTCGTATTAAGGTTTTACCTATTATTGTTTTATTAGTAGCTTGCTTTTCTATTCTCAAGCCAGCAAAAAACGAACAATATAAATTGGTAGTTTTTGACGTGGGGCATGGTTTAGCCAACTTAATTTATAACGATCAAACCGCAATTTTATATGATGTGGGTTACGCCAACGATGGCTTTTCTTATGCTGAAGCCAGCTTAATTCCTAGTTTAAGAAAATTGGGCATAAAGCAGCTGGATTTGTTGGTAATCAGCCATAATGATTTAGACCATTCGGGTGGCTTGGAAGCTATTACTAAAGCCTTTAAAGTGGAACGGCTAGTAACGGCGGAAAGTTGCGAGCAGCAAAATCAGTTAGCTTATAATGATCTACAGCTGAGTTTTTATTCCGCGATTAATAGCGGCGCACAAAATACTAACAATCAATCCTGTGTGCTAAAAATTACCAGCCAAAACAATTCAGTTTTGTTAACGGGGGATATTGAAAAAGCCGCAGAGCATGAGTTGTTACTTCAGAGGCATGATCTGCAAGCGAACATTTTGTTATCACCTCATCATGGCAGTAATACTTCCTCTACATATCCTTTTATTAAAAAAGTAAATGCTGATCTAGTAATTCATTCTACTGATAGGTTTAATCGTTATGGCTTTCCAAAAGCTAAAGTTGTGATGCGTTATCAAGACATGGATTATCAGCAAGTTTCTACTGGCTGTTTAGGAATGATCAGCATCAATTTATCCAATAATGAAATACAAAAAATGCGCCAGAAAAGGCGCATTTGGCGATTCACAGAATGTGAAGTTTAGCTTTGCCTTATTATTTTCCAGCTTTAACTGAGTCTTGCTCTAAATAGTCTAAGGTTAAGCGTGTTAAGGCTTCGACACCATATTTCATGCCTGACTCGTCAATATAAAAGTCAGGCGTATGATGGGCACCAATGCTGCCAGGGGATGCATCTGGCGATTTGCCACCTAAGAAAAAGAACAAACCTGGAACTTCTTTGGCGTAGAAAGAAAAATCTTCGGCACCAGTGATGGGCTTGATAATAGCGACTCTTTCGGCAACTGCTTTTAAGGTCGGCATCATTTGTTTAGTCAAATCCGCGTCATTGAAAGTTACTGGATAAGAAGAAGAGTAGGGGATTTTAACTTCTACATCAGCACCCATACTTTCACCAATGAGTTTGGCTTTTTCGGTGATCAGTTTCCGCGTGACTTTTTTATCATCTTCGCTAAAAGTGCGCACCGTGCCCAACATTTCCAACTGCTCAGGAATAATGTTGGAGCGAACGCCGCCATGGATTGAGCCAATGGTAACAACCGCCGGATCTTGAGTTAGATTCATATGACGGCTAACTACTGTTTGTAGACCATTGATGATTTGCGCGCTGGTAACAATCGGATCGACACTGTTCCAAGGGGTTGAACCATGAGACTGCTTACCTTTGATGGTGATTTTCATATTATCGACGCCGGCCATAATGCCTTCGGGTTTGACGCCAATAGTACCCACATCCATGCCAGAGCTGATATGCAAGCCAAAAATCACATCTACAGCAGGGTTTTTCAATACGTCCTGCTTGACCATTAGCTCAGCACCGCCTTCTTCACCAGCAGGAGCGCCTTCTTCGGCAGGCTGGAAAATAAACTTCACCGTTCCTGCCAAATCTTGCTGCATACCCGTTAAAATCTCCGCCACGCCCATCAAAATAGCCACGTGGGTATCATGCCCACAAGCGTGCATGACGGGGACTTGCTCGCCATTGTATTCCGCCATTACTTTTGAGGCGAAGTCTAGCGGCGCACGCTCTTTAACTGGCAGGGCGTCCATATCAGCGCGTAAGGCAACTACTGGCCCGGGTTTTGCGCCTTCTAAGATGGCTACAACCCCAGTGTGAGCTACTTCAGTTTGAACTTTTAAGCCCAAAGATTTTAAGTGTTCAGTGATGTACTTTGCGGTCTCAAATTCACGATTGGAAAGTTCTGGGTTCTCATGGATATGACGACGCCAATTGATAACTTTGCTCTCGACCTGATTAGTTCTTTCCTTGAGTAGCTGCTCTAGACTTTTTTGTTCTGCATTGGCGGCAGTCGTTGCTACTGTCGTAGAAAGCGCAGTAAACAACAAACCGCTGATTAATTTTCTTTTATAACTTATTGATTTCATTGTCAGTTCTAGCATCCGTTGTTGAACGAAAGTCATAACTTTGCCTTGTTTGGCTGGCAAATGCAATGGGCAATAAAAAAGGCCGTAAACTACGGCCTTTTTTGCTTGAACGAACGATTAGCGATTAAAGGTCGAACTCATTTCATCTTTTGAAAAATCATCAACATTAATCACCGCCAGACGCGCATCTTCGGCCGCAACCACTAGCTTGAATTCATCTTCGCTGATTAAGCCTTCATCAAAGGCTTCTTTGGCGAAGCTGACCACTTGGTGATTGGATGGTTTTTTACCCAAAGCGGCTGAGAATTTAGCAACAACAGGCTCCATTTCAAGCTGTAACTCAAGAGCCTTGTTGACTTTGTAGAGGTTGCTGAATTGCGACTCAGATTTGAAAATACCGTGAGTCAATTCTTCGCGCATCGCCTCTGGCTGTTGTAACTCTTTAGCCACTTTGCGACCGAGCTTATCTGATGGCGCTGAAAGCGGTAGTCCTAAAGGGAATACCACTAGGCGCAATAATTTTCCCATCCAGCCGATAGGGAAGTTGCGTAAAACACCGTCGGCGGCCATTTGGGTTTCATACAAACAATATTCGAGCGCCCATTGGACTACGTTTTTATCGTGCTCAGGACGGCCTTTGTCTTCAAAATGCTTCAATACCGAAGTAGCGATGTATAGGTTACTTAACATATCGCCAAGGCGACCTGAAATTGACTCGCGACGCTTTAATTCACCGCCTAGAACGCCCATGGTTACATCCGATAGGAAGGCAAGGGCGCTACTAAAGCGAGTGATGCGCTGATAATAACGACCTGTGAAGTCGGCTTGTGGCTTGCGCACCAACAAGCTGGCGGTTAAACCTAGCCAAAAGGTTCGGATCTTATTGCTCATGGCAAAACCGATATGAGCAAATAATGCCTTATCAAAGTCTTTTACCGCTTGTTCTTTGTTTTGGTTTTGGCTGGCATCAATCAGCTTCAAAACATAAGGATGGCAACGGATTGAGCCTTGTCCGTAGATGATTAAACTACGAGTTAAGATATTGGCACCTTCGACCGTAATCGAAATTGGCGCGCCTTGATAAGCGCGACCCATATAGTTTTTCGGCCCCATCATCACTGCTTTACCGCCATGGACGTCCATGCCATCAATCGCACAGTCTTGCGCTAACTTGGTGGTGTGGCATTTCACAATCGCCGAAGCTACCGACGGTTTCTCGCCAGAATCAATACCTGCGGCCGTAAAGGTGCGGACTGCATCAATCATATAGGCTTTACCTGCGATACGCGCAAGTGCTTCCATCACGCCTTCCATATAGCCTACAGGGACTTTGAATTGGCGGCGAATGCGTGCATAAGCGCCTGTGGTGTAGGCCACCATTTTTGAACCGCCTGTTGCGCCAGATGGTAGCGAAATTGCACGACCTGCTGATAAGCAGTCCACCAGCATACGCCAGCCTTGGCCAGCCATTTTTTCACCACCAATAATGTAATCCAGTGGCACAAATACATCTTCGCCTTTTGTCGGGCCATTTTGGAATGGGGTGCTTAATGGGTAGTGACGACGACCAATTTCTACGCCATCGGTATTCGTTGGGATCAAGGCACAAGTAATGCCTAAGTCTTTTTTATCGCCTAGTAAACCATCGGGATCGTACATTTTAAAGGCAAGCCCCAGTAGGGTAGCCACAGGTGCTAAGGTGATGTAACGCTTATTCCAGTTCAGCTTTAAGCCAATCACTTCTTCTCCATTCCATTGACCTTTGCAAACGATACCTGAATCAGGAATGCCGCCGGCATCGGAGCCCGCTTCAATCGCGGTTAAGGCAAAACATGGTACTTCTTCACCAGAGGCTAAGCGCGGTAAATAATGTTTTTTCTGCTCTTCGGTACCGTAGTGCATCAACAATTCAGATGGCCCCAATGAATTAGGTACCGAAACGATACTGCCAACAGTGGCACTTAATGAATTAATCTTGGTTAATACTTGTGATTGAGCATAGGAAGAAAAGCCTAAACCGCCATATTCTTTGGGGATAATAAAGCTGAAAAAGCCTTTGTCTTTAATGAATTGCCACATTTCAGGCGGTAAATCGCGATCAACGTTGGTTATCTGCCACTCGTTGATCATCGAGCACAGCTCTTCGGCTGGCCCATTAATAAAGGCTTCTTCGTCAGCAGTTAAACTGGCTTTAGGGATATTGTGAAAACGCTTCCAGTTAGGTTTACCTGCAAAAACTTCTTGTTCCCACCAAACGGTGCCAGCATCTAAGGCTTCCTGCTCTGTATCCGAAATTTTTGGCATGACGCCCTTAAAAGTTTCAAGCAAAGTAGCAGAAACAGGGCGACGGATAGCAGGGATGTTCAGTGGTACTAGAACCAATAGTGCTAACAACCAATGGATATAGGGTATTGAGTAGAGAAAGCCCCATAAGAGTAAAATTGACACTAAAACGATGCTGGTCACTTTTAATCCTGCGCGATGATAAAGCAGCGCAGCCAAAGCAACGAATAGGATAAGCGTTAACATAGTTCTTCCTTAAATGAATACATCACTTGAGTATAACACATCGTACCAGTTAGTTAAGTAGATATTTTGCCTAGTTAATGGCTAACTACTTGAACTTATAGGGACTTTATAAGAATATAGTCAGGTTGAACTAAAAATATAATTTGAGGAGCCCCTATGAAACGCTTAGCCGTGGCCATTATTCATGGTATCGGATCAGAAAAAGAATTTTATTCAGTCGAGCTAAAGCACCGAATCGTAGAAGAATATTTAAAAGCCGATCCAAACAATCGCATGGAAGATGATTTGTTATTCCATGAAATTTATTGGGGCGATCTAGTGAACGAAGATGATGGCGCATTATTAAGCAAACTTGATTACAAGAATGAGCTTACTTATAAAGATTTACGCAATATCTTTATCGGTTTTATGCGTCTTGGAAACAGTTACAGCAAAGGCAACGAAAGTGGTCTTTATGATGCTATCCATGAGCGTATCAAAGCCAGCATGAATAAGTTTGCTTCACACAGAAATGTAGATCAAGAAGATACGCCGCTAGTGATTATGGCGCACTCGTTTGGTTCAGTGATCATGTCTAATTATATTTATGATTTACAACACAAGAATGCAGGTGTATCGAACTTCGAAGCCTTTAAAACACTTGCTGGTGTGATTACTTTTGCCTCCCCATTGGCTATTTACTCTAAGCAAACGGGCGATTTCAGCAAGCCAATTGATAAAGTGGGTTCAGAGTTAGAAGAAGGCTTAAAAGATCGCGTGAAATGGTTAAACTTCTACGATAAAGATGACGTGGTTGCTTATCCAATGAAGAACGTGAATGAAGCCTACAACCAAGCGGTAGACGAAGATTTAGAAATCAACGTTGGTTCAGCTGCAACCTCATGGAATCCTGCTTGTCATACGGGCTATTGGGAAGATAAAGACTTTATCAAGCCAGTTGCAAAGTATTTAGGAGAAGTTCGCGCTCCACACGATTTCTGGAAGCTGTAAACTCCTCAAATTTAAATCTCTTGCTTTTGAGTTACGGCTTGAAGGCAAGAGATTTTTTTATTGCAGCAAGTTTTATTGCTGTTTTGATAGCTCTTTCTATACATAAGTCTCATGGCAAACAATACCCAAAATAATCCTCAAAGTTCATACCAATTTAGCCAAGCGGAATTAAAAAAATGCTTGTTGCAGGACCAGTTTGGGTTGAAAAAATTAGCCAGCGTTATCGAGCAAAGGCTCAAGCAAAAATTACCGTCCGAAAAGCTCATACAAAAACTGCAAACCCGCTTACAACAATCTCAAGAGATAAAGTTAAAGCGTCAAGCCATAGCGCAGCAACCGATAAAATATGATGACGCTTTGCCTATTTCACAAAAACGCCATGAAATTGCAGAGTTGATTAAAAGCAATCAAGTAGTAGTGGTAGCAGGTGAAACGGGCTCGGGTAAAACCACTCAGTTACCCAAAATTTGCTTAGAGTTAGGGCTTGGTGTTGAGGGGCGAATTGGTCATACCCAGCCCAGACGAGTTGCCGCGACCAGTGTTGCTCGCCGAATAGCTGAGGAACTAGAAACGCCATTAGGGCAGGCTGTGGGTTATAGCATCCGTTTTAATGATCAGGTTAATGATGCAACGCCTATTCGCATTATGACTGATGGTATTCTGCTTAACGAAATCAGCTTCGATCCACTGTTACGCCAATATCAAGTTTTGATCATTGATGAAGCTCACGAGCGCAGTTTGAATATTGATTTCTTGCTCGGTTATTTAAAAAATCTACTGCCTAAGCGTCCCGATCTAAAAATCATCATCACATCCGCCACCATTGATTTACAACGTTTTGCTAATCATTTTGCTAATAAGGGTAAAGCAGCGCCAGTGATTGAGGTTAGCGGTAGAACCTATCCGGTAGATGTTTGGTACCGTGAAGCGGATGAAGAAAACCCCTTACCGCAAGTAGAGCAAATTGGCCAGGCTGTGCAGGAACTAATGGCTTATGATGCTGGTGATATTCTAGTTTTTTTATCGGGCGAAGCTGAGATCCGTGAAACCGCTAAATTTTTAAGAAAAGAGCAGTTTAATCAGTGCCAAGTGTTGCCATTGTACGCCAGGCTTTCCATTTCAGAGCAAGAAAAAATCTTTAAGCCATCAGGCGGCAAAAGGCGCATTGTGCTTTCTACCAACGTTGCAGAAACTTCGGTAACCGTACCTGGCATTCGTTTTGTAATTGATCCTGGCTTCGCTAGAGTTAGTCGTTACTCGGTGCGTAATAAAATTCAGCGTTTACCGATTGAAAAAATCTCGCAAGCCAGTGCCAATCAAAGGAAGGGACGTTGTGGTCGTGTTGCTGATGGTGTTTGTATTCGACTCTACTCGCAAGAAGACTTTGATAATCGCGCAGAGTTTACCGATGCAGAAATTTTAAGAACCAATCTGGCTTCGGTCATTCTACAGATGCAGCAATCTAATCTTGGGGATATTGAGGATTTTCCTTTTTTAGATCAGCCAGCAGCAAAACAAGTCAGTGATGGGCAAAATTTATTAATTGAGCTGGAAGCTATCAATAAAGCGAAAAAGCTGACTTCGATTGGTAAACAAATGGCAAAATTGCCGATTGAGCCAAGGCTTGCGCGGATTTTAATTGAAGGACAAAAACGCCAGGTGCTAAACGAGTGTTTGGTAATTGCGGCCTTTTTGTCAGTCAAAGATCCACGCGAATGGCCATTTGATAAAAAAGAAGTAGCACAACAAAAACATAGAAAGTATCAGCACAGTCAATCCGACTTTATTGGTATTTTAAACTTGTGGCGAATTTTGCACTCACAGCAAGATGAATTATCTAATCGTCAATTTAAAGATCATTGCTCTTTGGAGCTCATTAACGCCAATGCTTTTCGCGAGTGGCGTAATACTTATCGACAGCTCAAACAGTTAACTGTGGAGAAAAATCAAAGGCTCTCAGCAATAGCAGATTATGCTCAAGCCGACAAAAAAGCTGAAGCAATTCAGTATCAAACTTTACACAAGGCATTACTGGCTGGGCTTTTGAGTTTTGTTGGACAAAAGGATATAGAAAAAGGCTATTTGGCAGCGCGCCAATCCAAATACTTTGTTCATCCTCAGTCGGTTAATTTTAAGAAACAGCCCGCTTGGTTAATGGCTTTTGAAGTGGTAGAAACCACCCAAGCCTATGCGCGTTTGACTGCTTTTATCGAAACAACATGGCTTGAAGAGTGCGCCAAGCATTTGTTGAAAACTCACTATTTTGAAGCTTTTTGGAGCAAAAATCGCGGTAGTGTGATTGCGCCTATTCAGCAAACCTTGTATGGATTAAAAGTGGTGGTTGAGCGCAAAGTAGATTATTCGCAAGTTGATCCTGAGCTTTCGCGTGAACTATTTATTAAGCACGCTTTGGTACGACAAGAATTAAACTCTAAAGATCAATTCTTTTTGTCTAATCAAAGGGTATTAGCAGAAGCAGAACAAGAAATTGCTAAAGCCCGTCAGGCCGATTTGCGTATTGCTGAGAAAGAGCTCTGTGACTGGTTTACGAAAAGACTTCCAGAATCGATAAACAATTCCAAAACCTTAAATCAATGGTTAAAAAAAGATAAACATAACTCTAAAAGATTAGAGTTTTCCAAAGATTTAATTTTAGGTGAAGATAAGCAAGATTCAGACTTGTTCCCCGAAACTATCAAGGTCAAGGGTGTTGAGCTTAAAGTCGAATATCACTTTGAACCTAGCCATGAACGTGATGGGGTAACAGTTAAGTTGCCTCAATCGTTACGCCAGCGCTTTTCTGATATCGATTTTGAACGCTTGGTGCCAGGCTTGCTCGAAGAAAAAATTGAATACTTAATTCGCTCTATGCCTAAACGTTTTAGGAAAAACTTCTTGCCTGTGCCAACCTACGCCAAGGCTTGTTACGAATCGGTATTAGAGCAAAAGGGCTCGCTTAAAGATATTTTGAGCAAGCAGCTTTATAAAATGACGGGGGTGATATTAACCCAAGAGGCCTGGTCGGAAATTAAGTTGCCTGAGCATTTGCTAATGCGCTTTGAGGTCATTAATGACCATAAAAAAGTAATTGAGTCGGGTAGAAGTTTAGAAACTAGCAATGCCAGCAAAAAAACTCCTGTCAGTGACGCTAAGGTTTCGGTTAAGCAAAAAAGCAAACTGCAAGAAACCTATACCGATTGGCAGTTTGAATTTAAAGCAACAGGCTCAATAACCGAGGCTGGCACGAATATTCCTGTGTTTTTTGCGATAGAAGATGCTAGAGATAAGGTGCGGATCATCTATTCAGTGAGTCAAGCCAGTGCGCAGAAAACTCACCTACGAGGTGTTTGCCGCCTGATTGCTTTGCACAATCAAGATAAGCTCAAGTACCTAATTAAAAGTAATCCCGCCAAACAAGCCTTATCTTTGGGTTGCATCTCCTTAACCCATTATCCAGATTTGGTTGAATCAGTGCTTTTAGCCGCTATTAACCAGCGATGTAAGGATAATTTGCCTTATTCTAAAGGTGATTATCAGCAACTTGTAACAACAGTTTCAGCAGAATTAGTAGCTGACGCTACTGACGCGTTAAGGCGTTTGGCGAAAATATTAAAGCTCAGAGCGGAAATTTTGGCGCAGACTAAAAAACTCAATAAGACCTTTGACAATTTAAAAGCTGATATAACAGAACAGCTGGATTATTTATTTGAAGAAGATTTTTGTTATCGCTATGGGCTTGAAAAGCTCAGTGATTATCAACGCTATATGGATGCTTTAGCATCTAGGATAAGTAAAGCTCGGCAGAATATGCTCAAAGATGATCAAGCTGCGGATATGATTAACCCTTGGCTTGATAAGCGTATCGAGCTTGAGGAATCCAATAAAATTCCAGAAAACGAATATTTGACTTATCTTTGGATGTTAGAAGAGTACCGGATTTCTTTATTTGCACAAGGTCAGAAAACGCAATTTCCGATTTCCGATAAGCGCTTGCAGAAATTCAATGAGCAACTACAATCGAAATATCAATAATTAAAATAATCTTGGGGCTGCAATGACGCTATTTCAGATTATAGCTTTAGTCTTATCCTTGACGGCTGTTTTTAGCTACATCAACTACCGTTTTATTAAATTACCAATCACCATCGGTGTCATGCTGCTTAGCTTGGTGTTCTCCCTGATCTTGATACTGCTAAGTAATTTTGGTGTGAACTTGCATGAGAAAGCAGAAACTATCTTATCGCAAATCGATTTTAATCAAACGCTGATGCATGGAATGCTCAGTTTTCTACTGTTTGCTGGCGCATTGCACGTCAATATTAATGATTTACGCAAACAAAAGTGGGTCATTGGAACACTAGCAACCATAGGTGTAATCACTTCTACCTTTCTAACCGGTACCGCCGCTTATTATATTTTGAATTTTTTAGGTATCGAAATTAGCTATATTTATGCGTTGATATTTGGTGCTTTAATCTCGCCAACAGATCCCATAGCCGTTTTAGGCATTTTAAAACTAGTCGGCGCGCCCAAGACTTTGGAAACCAAGATAACTGGTGAGTCATTATTCAATGACGGAGTAGGAGTGGTGGTCTTTATTGTTTTGGTTGGAATCGCTACTAGCGGTGCAGATATTAGCGCCGCCAGTGTAGTCGGTTTGTTCGCGACCGAAGCGCTTGGTGGTTTGTTTTTTGGCTTTGGTTTAGGCTTTATTGGCTACTGGATGCTAAAAACCATCGATAATTATCAAGTGGAAGTTTTGATCACCTTAGGCTTGGTTACTGGTGGATACGCTCTCGCGGGAGCGCTGCATTTATCGGCGCCAATTGCTATTGTTGTCGCTGGCTTAATGATTGGTAATCATGGTCGTTTATTCGCTATGAGTGATCAGACTCGCAAGCGCTTGGATAATTTCTGGGAACTGGTGGATGAAATCTTAAATGCAGTTCTGTTTTTGTTGATCGGTCTTGAAGTGATTATCCTAACTTTCACAGGTCAATATTTATTGGCGGGTGTGATTATGATTTTCGTGGTTTTATTATCTCGCTTAATCAGTATTGGTATGCCGATCCAGATCTTAAAGCAATTCCGTGATTTTACTCCTTATGTGGTTACCATTATGACTTGGGGTGGTTTGCGCGGCGGCATTTCTGTAGCGCTTGCCTTATCGCTTCCCGCTGTCCCAGCGCGCGAACCGATTCTCGTGATTACTTATTGCATTGTGGTCTTTTCCATTTTGGTACAAGGCCTTACGGTGAAAAAGGTACTTAAACTTGCGGATAGGGGAGACAAGTAACCTTTCAGTATTGATAAAGCTGATGATTCTCATCGGCTTTATAGTATTAAATGGCTGTACTAGTTATAAAACGGTCATTAGTAGCGAAAGCCTTAAACCAAAAGTTCATCAACTCACTCAGTCAATTATTAACATCGATCCCAGTGTGGATCCTTTGGAAGCGCACAAGGTGGCAAGAGTTGCGGTGTATTATCCGCTACAGTTGCGCCAAGAATATCAGTTGGTGGATAGTCCCTTGATCCATAATGCCTTAGTAAATGCTGGTATTAAAAAGCGTGGCTTATGCATTCATTGGACCGAAGATCTGTTAAACAAACTTGCCCAATTGGATCTTAGAACTCTAAAACTTAATTGGTTAGTTGCTAATCAAGATGCCAGTTTACGGCTGGAGCATAGTGCGGTTTTAGTCAATTCATACTTTACTGATATGCGGCAGGGTATCGTTCTAGATGCATGGCGAGATTCTGGTGAGATTTTTTTCGATCAAGTTTCTGATGATCATTATCAATGGCAACTAGAATATAATGACATTACTGCAAGGCTTTTACTGTCCGATAAGTAAAAATAACCAAATTTTCATAGTGAAAAGTATCACAATTGTCAGCAATTCAAACAAGTGTTTGTATTTTTTTTCGACGCTTTTTCTGATGCAACCGCATAATCTTTCTTAAAGTATCAAATGATAACCACTTTAACTTTAACTAACTAACTTATTGATAAAAATAGATTATTTTGTTTTATATGAATCTCTATTCCTATCAATAGATACACTTTTTTATATGATAAATAACTGTTTCAAAAATGAAACAGTATTTTGTGATTTGACAATAAATGTCAGCTTTCTTCAGGATCTTGTAAGAATTATCAACTCTAGATCGATTGCAATAACTACCACTATAGTTACATTCAGCGAATTGGATCACTGCGACTGCGCGAAGTTAATGGGGTATTCGCTATAAATCAATATTGAAGCAATGTTCATAGGAGGAGCATAGCATGAATAAGAAACTCGTTTTCATAGGTAAAACGGGTCTGGGATTAGGGTTGTTAATGTCTACACAACTGGCTATCGCAGGCCCGAAAATACACGAAGTACAACCGTTGCCGATCGAAGCACCGCAACAATTAGTTATTTGGGGTGCTAATTTTGGTGATAATCCTGAGATTTATTTTGGTACTCATTTAACGCCATTAGCTCTTAGCGCTGATCAAGGCGCTTGTTTGGCGATGGAAATGAATCCCGCGCCACCATTAGATCCTACAGAATTCGACTGTTTAGTAGTTGATCTGCCGGTAGTGAACAATGGTGAGCCAAATGTTCCTTCTGGTGACTATTTGTTAAAAATATCTACATTGAGTCAGCCTGATATTTGTGGTGAAAAGCCTTCTATGTTGGTGTTTGAGTATCAACCTAGTCAGTGTAGTGATTTAGCATTTCACGAAAGCTTTGTTTGCTCAGGAGATATGACAGGGGCTGTTGGGCCAACATCTATATCAGTAGATGGTGGAAACCCTGTACAGAAGTGGGCTCAACCTGCATCGCCAATAATGCCCGGCGATCAAGTTATTTTACAGGCGGAAGCTGGTTATAACTGGCCAAACAATATCACCATTGATTTGTCTGAGGGTGGTTTTAGTCAAAGTGCAACCTTCCATACTTCCTGCTCCGAGCCATTACTGCTTGGTGAGTCTTATGGAAGCATGGTGTTAGTGGATTTTGAAGGTGTGGCTGGTGGTCCAGTTATGCTTATGGACCTATATGATTTAACTCTTGGTGCAGTCGGTCCTCAAGGTCCTCAAGGTAAAGAAGGTCCTGCTGGTCCACAAGGTGACCAAGGTCCTCAAGGTAAGCCAGGTGCTGATGGTGCCGATGGTGCCGATGGTGCAACTGGTCCGCAAGGCCCGCAAGGTCCTCAAGGTAAACAAGGTCCTGCTGGTACCCCAGGTGAAGGTGGTATTGGTACTAACTTGCTATGCTTCGGTACTGACCAAACCATTGGTACTACTGGTAAATACATGGGCTTAGGTCAGCAGTCTGGTGAACACGCTACTGTAGGTGTGATCAGTCCGTTCGGTGCTGATGCTGAGGTTGTGAAGCTGGTAGTTAAAGTTTCGCAAGGTAACACCGCAAGATCGGGTGATGCTCAGCTATTCCATGACGGTCCTACAGATTTAGGTTTGCCTCTTGGTCCTAATTGTGCTCTGGATGCCACTCCAGGTGAGTCCACAACGACTTGTATGGTTCCAATCAATGCTGGCGCATTAACACTATTAGATAGTTTGAGTGTTTATGTTCAGACTGATGGTGGTAGTTTCGAAGGTGCAACCGCTTGTGTCTTAATTGACCCAGACGGCGTATAAACGTTAAATATCAACATGGAGAAAGCCCAGTGAAAGCTGGGCTTTTTATTAGACTTATAAAGCTCCAAGTGATATAGATAAGTAGTTAACAATAGATTTTAAATAAAGGTAAGTGCAAATGAAGGATATATTTGTGAAATCTCTTTGGCTTGTTGTTAGTTTGTTTTCTTTGCTTAGCTTTTCTCAAGCAAGCATCTCAAAAGATATTTCGTCTGAACAACTTTCCCCTGCTCATAAAAAGCCAGTGATTGAAATGGTGATGGAAGGGCGTTGGAATCAAGGTCCGGTCTTTGCCAGTGTCGCGCATAAAAACTATATGTATTTTGGTTCTTCTGGGACGGTGCGGGCTGTGAAAGTCAAAAAAGACTCTTCAGGTAAAGCGATCGATTGGCAGGAAGTTTCTTCACTACCAACCGATGGCGTGATCCGCGATATGCTTGTGCATGGCAAAACACTTTATATTGCCGATGGCGCTGGCTGGTTAAGACTGATTGATATATCAAAACCAAAAAAGATGAAGTATTTAAGTGGTTTTGACTTAAAAAGAAAAATACGCGGAATTGCTTACCATGATGACAAAATCTATTTAGCTGCCGAGTGGGGCGGGATCCATATTCTTGATGTCAGCGATAAAGAAAACCCTGTTAGCCTTAGCTCCATCAAAGCAGGGTATGCTTTAGATGTTGTGGTGGAAAATGATACCGCTTTTGTCGCGGGTGGCCAGAAAGGGTTATTTATGGTGAATATCAAAGATCCACGTGAGCCTAAATTAATTTCTACTTTTGATATTTCTGGCAGCTCCGCAGGCATTGATGTTAGGAAGGGGCTGCTTTATGTGGTGAACATGGATGATAATGAACCCGCTTTAAGTATCATTGATGTTAAAGATCCCGCTAAGCCAAAAAAAATTGCTTCTGAAACCCTAATTTATGGCGCTGAAAGGGTGCGAGTAGAAGGAAGTTTGGTATACGTGGCGGGTGTTGCCAACGATGCAGGCTTGATAATTTTTGACGTAGAAGATCCTTACACCCCTAAAAAGTTAGGTTCTTGGTGGGACCCAACCTGTTCTGAGTCAGTCTATATTGATTCTGGAGTAGCTTATCTTGCTCATGGCGATCAAGGTTTAGAAATTTTGGATGTTAGTGATCCAAATACACCATTCGTTACCCGGCATTTTGCTGCCGCAGGTCATGTGCGTAACCTGGATACTAAGGATAAATTGGCCTTTTTAGCTAATGGTTATCGGGGCCTGAAAATTGTCGATACTTCGAATAAATCTGACTTAAAAACCATTGCTGAGTTAAAAACCTACCGTGCGCTGGATGTGGATGTTTTAGGAAATTATGCACATATTGCTGACGACTGGGCGGGTTATAAACTGATTGATATTTCAGATCCGAATAAGCCTAAATTGGTGGCAGAACTAGACACGCCAGGCTATGCCGAAGACGTTTTTGCGACAAAGCAATTAGCCTTTGTAGCCAGCGGCGAAGGTGGCTTACGGATCATCTATTTAAAAGATGGCATCGAACCTAAAGAACTTTCCTATGTTGAGCTGGTTAAAGGCTATGCCTACGAAGTGGATGTGAAAGGGCGCTACGCCTATTTAGCCGCCGGCAAAGATGGATTGGTGGTAGTGAATATTTCAAACCCGAGCCATCCCGTGGTCGAAGCCGTGTATAAAACCGATGAGCAGAAATTTGAAGCTCGCGGCATTGTCGTTCGTGGCAATTTAGCTTATTTATCAGCTGGTTATTCGGGTATAAAAATATTAGATATTTCTGATCCTAAAAACTTATCCGAAGTTGCAGCTTACAAAACCAAGCGCAGCGCAAGACACATGAGTTTAGAAGGTGATTTAGCCTATGTGCTGGACTTGGAGTATGTAAGAGTATTGGATATTTCAAACCCAAGACTTCCAATCGAGAGAGGTGAGTTCACACTTCCTGCGCGTTCCGCAAAGGTGCATATTGACTCTGGTAACATCTTTGTCGCAGGCATGGAGTCTGGCATGATGATTATTGATGCAAATTGATATGCATAGCTGAAAACAAAAAACGCGCTAACAGCGCGTTTTTTATGTTTGATTATTTACTGATGATGTTCATACCAGAGCTTGGTAGCACCGCATACCGCTGCAGGCATGACCAATAAGTTTAGCAAAGGAACCATGGTGGCTAGCATGACTATTGAGCCAAAACCTAATGTTCCTGAGCGTGAGTTACGCAGCTCAGCTAGCATTTTTTCAAATGGTACTTTGTGATTATCCATGGGGTAGTCGACGTATTGCACCGACATCATCCAAGAGTTGAAAACGAACCAGATAACAGGGAATAGCAAAGCGCCGACCAACGGTACAAGCAGCACCAATAAGCAGGCTAGGGCTCTTGGAATATAATATTTCAGTTTGGTCCATTCGCGGCCAAGTAAGCGCGGAACATCTTTTAGTACTTCTTTAAGACTCTGATCGGGCAATGATTTTTCGCCACGCAGTTTGTTTTCAACCGCTTCGGCTAATAGGCCATTAAATGGTGCAGCAATCCAATTAGCGAGCATTGAGAAGAAGAAAAATACAAATAAGACAATACCAACGATCACTAACGGCCAAATTAACCAAGATACGGCGGTCATGATCCATTCGAAGGCGCCTAATCCCTTCAGCCATTCATTGATGGCCATTGTCCAATCGCTGACTTGGCTGATGACGTAAAACAGCGCAATGCTGAGAAGGATTAAATTGATCACTAGTGGGATAAAAACGAATCTTTTGATGCCTTTTTGAGTGAGCATTCGAAAACCCTGCCCAAGATAATGAGCACCTTGAAAACTATTTTGTGGCATTGTTATTTTTTTATGAGTAAGGCTGTTAATTTGCTTAAAATCATTTAAACTTAAAAGTTAACGAGAAGAAAGTCCGAAATTGTAACATTATGATTTCAAAACGAATTTCAGTTACTTCGGAAACTTTAAATGACAATAATAAATTTAATATAACTATTTGATATTAAACGATAATTAAATGCGATTAAAACAAATAAAATTAGCAGGGTTTAAGTCTTTTGTAGATCCGACAACCGTATCCTTACCGAGTAATTTAACATCTATTGTTGGGCCTAATGGTTGTGGTAAATCAAACCTGATTGACGCTGTACGCTGGGTGATGGGGGAATCCTCTGCAAAGAATTTGCGTGGCGATGCCATGACGGATGTTATTTTTAATGGCTCGACTGGACGCAAACCCGTTGGCCAAGCCAGTATTGAGCTGGTGTTCGACAATTCCGATGGCACTATTCAAGGAGAATTCGCTAATTACAATGAAATCGCCGTTCGCAGACAGGTTAATCGCGAAGCCCAATCGGCATATTTCTTAAACGGTACTCGCTGTCGTCGTAAAGACATTACCGATATTTTCTTAGGCACAGGTCTTGGTCCACGCAGTTATGCGATTATCGAGCAGGGCATGATTTCCCGCCTTATCGAATCCAAACCACATGAGCTTAGAGTTTTCTTGGAAGAAGCCGCCGGCATTTCCAAATACAAAGAACGCCGCCGTGAAACGGAAAATCGTATTAAACATACTCGTGAAAATCTTGACCGTTTAAGCGATTTGCGTGATGAGTTGGGCAAGCAACTGGCACATTTAAAACGCCAAGCAACTTCTGCTGAACGTTATAAAGAATACAAAGCCACTGAACGTCAATTAAGAGCAGAGCTGGCCGCCATTCGCTGGCAGGGCTTTAATCAGTCCATTGAAAGTTTGGATGAAGCGATCCAAAAGATGGAAACTGAGGTTGAAGCACGCGTTGCCGACCAACGTAAAGCAGATGCGGAAATTGAAAAGTCTCGCGATTTGCATACCGAATTAACCGATGCCCATTCAGAAGTGCAAGGGCGCTTCTATGGCATTGGTGCCGATATTGCACGTTTGGAGCAGGCGATTGAGCATACTAAACAGCAAAAACAACAATTATTAGAAGATAAGCAGCAGGTTCAATCTTCTCTTGACCGTCTACGCGATCAATTGCGTTTTGATGAGTCGAAGCTAGAAGAGCTGATGACGGAGTTGATGCAGTCAGAACCTGAGCTTGAACTTAACCAAGGTATGGTTGAGGAAAAGCAACAGCAACTAATTGATTTTGAAGAAGAAATGCGAATTTGGCAGCAAGAATGGGATGCTTTCAATCAACAAGCCTCTGCCAATGCACAGAAAACCGAAGTTGAGAAAACTCGTATTCAGCACCTTGAATCGCATATCTCGCGCTATGGAAAACGTTTGGAACAAGTGAGCTCGGAGATTGAGTCACACCAATCTGAGCCAATGGAAGCTGAAATGCTGAAAATGGCTGAAGAATTGGGTTTGGTAGAAGAAAAGACTGAGCGTCTAGATGAAGAAGTTAATTTAGCGGTTGAGCAGATCAATGACTTGCGCCAACAGCAACGCGAACATAACCAGGTTATCGAGCTAAGCCGTTCAGAAATTCGTACTTTAGAGTCCAGTAAGATTTCCCTAGAAGCCTTGCAAAGTGCTGCACTTGGAAATGACAATGAGTCCGCACTGAAATGGTTGGCTAAAGAAAATATTAATAATAACAAAAGATTAGCTCAACAGATTAAAGTTGATTCTGGTTGGGAGCGAGCAGTAGAAACGGTTTTAGGCGATCATTTAGAAGCGGTGGTTGCTGATGGCTTAGATAATTTAGCGGATTCCTTATCCAGTTTAGCTAGCGGTAAAGTATTGCTGGTTGACTCGACTGCCAACATCTCTAGTGCTCATCCAGATACTTTGTATAGCAAGGTGAAAGGTGCGGATGCGCTGGCTGGTCGTTTGTCACGAGTTAAGTTGGCTACCAACTTATCTGAGGCTTTGAGCCTTCGTGCGAGTTTGGCTGATGATGAGTCAGTGATTACGCCAGAAGGCTTGTGGATGGGCGCTGCTTGGCTACGTGTTTCTCGTCAAGAAGAAAGCGGTTCAGGTGTTATTGAACGCGAAGCAAAGTTGAATGATATTAATCAAGAATTAGAGCAAAAACTGGCCTTATTTGACGAGCAACAAGAACAAAAAGAGTCATTAGCTGAGCGTTTAAAAGAGCAAGAGCAGTTATGGCAAACCAAGCAATCGCAGCTGGCTGAAGCAAATCGAAATTATACTGAGCTACGCACTAAAGTTGGTTCGCAGCAGGCTAGATTAGAACAAACTAAAACTCGAATGGAGCGTTTACAAAAGGAACGCCAAGACATTGTTTTGCAGATCCAAGAGGATGAGCAAGCCTTAGCCAAATCACGCCAATTGATTGAGCAAATGGTTGACGCCATGGCGAGCGATACTGATAAGCGTGAACAACTAACCGCCGATCGCGAAGCCAAGCGCCAAGAGCTTGAGAATAAACGTATTACGGCGCGTGAAGCTAAAGAAGCTGAACATAAGTTAGCGCTCAGAGTGAGCTCATTACAAGCCGAAGTAAACTCTACACGTTCAGGCTTTGAGCGTGTAAATAGTCAAATCGGAGATCTAACCGCGCGCAAAGTGGAGTTGGATAACCGCTTAAATTTAGAGCAAGATCCAACCGAAGAATATCAAATTGAATTAGAGGCCGCTTTAGAGAAACGCTTGTCGGTAGAAGAAGAGTTAAAACAGGCCCGTAACAAATTAGCAGAAATTGATGACTCAATGCGCAAGATCGAGCGCCAGCGGCATGAAGCTGAGCAGCAAGCGCAAGGTGTTCGTTCGCGTTTGGAAAAATTGCGCATGGACTGGCAAGAAGCTACTACTAAGCAAAATACTCAAACCGAAATTTTACTGGAGTCCAAGCAAGATCCTCGCGACTTACTTAAAGAGTTGGATGAAAATGCTAACGAAACCGATTGGCTGCAAGAAATTGAAACCATTACGGGGAAAATTCAGCGTTTGGGTGCGATTAACTTGGCTGCAATCGAGGAACATAAAGCTCAGGAAGAGCGAAAGGTTTATCTAGATGCGCAGAATGAAGATTTAACTGAAGCCTTGGAAACGCTTGAGTCGGCTATTCGTAAGATTGACCATGAAACTCGTACTCGTTTTAAAGAAACCTTTGATAAGGTCAATAAAGGCGTGCAAGAGCTGTTCCCTAAGGTATTTGGCGGCGGTCATGCCTATTTAGAACTGACCGGCGAAAACTTGCTGGATACTGGTGTTTCGATTATGGCTAGACCTCCAGGTAAGCGAAATTCCACCATTCACTTGTTGTCGGGCGGTGAGAAAGCCTTGACTGCTATTTCATTGGTATTCTCGATTTTCCGGTTGAATCCTGCGCCATTCTGTATGCTGGATGAGGTGGATGCACCGCTGGATGATGCCAATGTTGGTCGTTATGCGAACTTGGTTAAAGAAATGAGCGATCAGGTACAATTCATCGCCATTACTCACAACAAGATCGCAATGGAAATGGCACATACCTTGTTGGGTGTTACCATGAGTGAGCCAGGGGTTTCGCGAGTCGTATCAGTTGACGTAGAAGAGGCTGCGGCATTAGCCGCGTCATAACAAATTTTAGGTAATTAAATGGATCCTGTACTTTTTGTCTTATTAGTTATCGTTGGAATTATTATTATTGGTTTTGTCTACTTTGATGCTAAACGGCGTCAAGTCGCACGCCAAGAAAAGCGCGATCAAAAGCGTTTTGAACAGCAATTTGCCAATAAGCAAGATAGCGCTGGTTTTGATATGGATGGCATTGGCGAGGTTCGTCTAGTAGAAGCGGCGCAAAATAAAGTTATTCAAGAAAAGATCAAACAAGCCGAAGCTAGTGCTGAATCAAGAATTGACGAGTCGGTTGAAGAGTTAGTTGAAGCTGAAGAACCCGTAAAGAACCAAGTAAAAGAGCCAAGTTTTGGTGCAGAAGAAGTGCCTGTTCTGGATGATATGCTGTTTGGTTTTGATAAAGATAAGCTGGATTCTTCAGAAGCGCGTATAGAGCCAAAAGTTGAGCAACCGACTCAAACTTCTTTATTTGAAGAAGAATCTGAATCAGCGCCAGTCGATCCGGAATTGATTTTTACTTTGTATATAGTTTCGCCCAATGATGCGCCATACCAAGGCGAAAAGCTGGTACAAGCATTATTAGAGCAAGGAATGCGTCATGGCGATATGGATATTTTCCATCGTCATAGTCAGTCTACTGGGCGTGGTCCTGTGCAATTTAGTTTGGCCAATGCATATGAGCCGGGCACATTCGATTTGGATAAACTCGATCAATTAGAAACAAAAGGCCTTGCGGTCTTTATGGCATTGCCAGGGGCCAAGAAACCTCTCAAAGCCTATGAGTTGATGATCAACACTTGTAAAGCTCTGGTGGAAGAATTGGGCGGCTACATCATTGATTCGAGTAAAGCTCATTTCAGTAAACAAATCGAAGCTCATCATAAAGAGCAGATCCAAGAATTTGAGCGTAAACTGCTTTTAAAACAAGGCTAAAATGTCAGATTTGAAACAAGCTAAAGCTCGTGTTCGCGAGCTTAGAAGTATTATTGATGAGCACAATTATCGCTATTACGTGCTCGATGAACCTCAAGTTCCAGATGCTGAATATGATCGCTTGATGCGCGAATTGCAGTCGCTTGAACAACAGTTTCCAGAACTAATCGATTCTCAATCTCCTAGTCAAAGAGTGGGCGCAAAACCCGATCAAGGCTTTGCTGAAGTGGTGCATCAACTTCCGATGTTGTCATTGGATAACGCCATGAATGCGCAGGAATTTTTAGATTTTAATCGCAGAGTTAAGGAACGACTGGATTCCGATACGGACTGCGAATACATCTGCGAGCCAAAACTAGATGGCTTGGCGGTCAGTTTGCTTTATGAAAATGGCCTATTGGTAAAAGCTGCCACTCGAGGGGACGGTTCTGTTGGCGAAGATATAACTTTGAATGTTCGCACAATTAAATCGATCCCTTTGAAATTGCGTGGCGAAAATATTCCAGAGTCTTTTGAAGCGCGTGGTGAAGTTTTTATGCCTTTGTCCGTGTTCGAAGAACTGAATGACAAAGCTAAAGAAGAGGGTGTAAAAGGCTTTGCCAACCCTAGAAACGCTGCGGCAGGAAGTTTAAGGCAGCTTGATCCTGCTATTACTGCGCAACGAAAATTAGCTTTTTATGCTTACTCTACAGGGCTAGTTTCTAATGATTTTGAGTTGGCGGATACCCATCTAGCACGTCTGCAACAGTTGCAAACCTTGGGCTTGCCGATCAGTAGTGAAGTTTCTGTAGCAGCAAATAGCAATGAAGTTATTGACTATTACCAAGCCATACAAGATAAGCGCAAAGATTTAGCTTTTGAAATTGATGGCGTTGTTTGTAAAGTTAATGCTATCGAGCAACAAGAGCAACTGGGGTTTGTTTCGCGCGCACCTCGTTGGGCAATAGCCATTAAATTCCCAGCACAAGAAGAAATGACGCGCTTACTCGCTGTGGATTTCCAAGTCGGCCGCACAGGTGCTTTAACTCCTGTGGCTCGATTAGAACCAGTGTTTGTTGGCGGTGTTACCGTTAGCAATGCGACACTGCATAACTTGGACGAAATCGAGCGCTTAGGTATCAAGATTAATGATATGGTCGTCATTCGACGCGCAGGTGATGTTATTCCGCAAGTCGCGAGCGTGGTGACGTCTCAAAGGCCTGATAGCGCTGTGGATATTGATGTGCCAAGTCATTGTCCTGTGTGTGATTCCGCTGTTGAAAAAGCTGATGGTGAAGCGGTTATTCGCTGCACTGGTGGTTTGATTTGTGACGCTCAACGTACCCAAGCCATTAAACATTTTGCCTCGCGCAAAGCAATGGATATTGACGGTTTAGGCGATAAGTTAGTGGAGCTATTTTCTGAGCTAGGCATGATCAAAGGTATCAGCGATCTCTATAAATTAACTGTTGAGCAGATTGCCGAGCTTGATCGGATGGGCGAAAAATCAGCCAGTAACTTAGTAGCAGCAATTGAGCATAGCAAGGCAACCACCTTGCCAAAATTCCTTTATTCTTTAGGTATCCGGGAAGTAGGTGAAGTAACCGCAAAGAATTTAGCCAATCACTTTTTAACCTTGAATGCTATTCAGACCGCGGATTTAGATGCGTTGGAAGCGGTGGAAGATGTAGGGCCTATTGTGGCTAAGCATTTAAGAGCTTTCTTTGATAATCAAGATAATCAACATGAAGTGGCAGCATTAATTGCCGCTGGAATACATTGGCCTGAGATCCAGAAAAAGTCTGCTGATGAATTACCCTTAAAGGGAAAGACCTTTGTTATTACAGGAACTTTAACAGGCATAACTCGTTCTGAAGCTAAGACTAAACTGGAGTCATTGGGTGCCAAAGTAGCAGGTTCGGTTTCTAAAAATACTTTTGCTTTGATAGCTGGAGAAAAGGCAGGTTCAAAGCTAACAAAAGCTCAACAGCTGGGTATTGAAATATACAGTGAAGAATTTGTTTTAGATTTATAAAAAAGAACTTCGAAAAGTATTAACTATCAAGCCACGTTAATAGCGTTTTTACCGCTGTGTTTGGAGTCATAAAGTGCTTTATCTGCTGCATCAAATAGCGTTGACATGGTATCGGTTGCGCTGTTCTGAGTAGCTATGCCGACACTAATCGAAAAGTTAATTATGTTTTGCTCATGTTCAAGCACGCTGATTTTGTTCTTTATTCTATTGATGATTTGTAATGCCATTGGCTGATTACAATGCGGCAAAACCACTAAGAACTCATCACCACCATAGCGACCCATCTGCGCTCCTGGGGGTAAGTTTTCTTTAAAAGTTGTGGCTAAAAGGGCTAGGCATTGATCGCCAGCTTTATGGCCAAATTGATCGTTAATTAACTTGAAATCATCGAAATCAATAAAAGCTATGGATAAAGGCTTATTCTGCTCGAAAGGCATGCTTAGTGTATGCTCAATTAGTGCCTCAATAGCCCCACGATTATAGAGACCTGTGAGCTTGTCAATTTCAGCTTTGGTTTTAATTTTTCTAAGTGATTCAGCATTTAATAGACAATGAATTAACTCATGGGCATAGCTGTACATAAATTTACGAATGGCTTTGCGGTCATTAAATTCTGTTCCTAATTCGATCAGACAAGCACTCCATTCATAGTCTCTGACCTGAGCGGGAACTACCATGAACTGACCATTCTTGCCGTGTATTTTTTTTGCTTGCCCAGACTTGGCAATAAAAGCAATTTGCTTAATGTTTGCCTCTACAATATCGAAGTGTTTGCCGTTTTGATGTCGAGAGTCATAAATGGTCTTAATGCCATCATTATTGCTGTATATAACGGCATTTGAATTAACCCCTAGAGTATCTTTAAATTCACTGAAAAATTTGTCGACAATATATTGCTGATGATCGACTTCTTCTGACTGGTGGATATGTGAATTTATGTTGCTAAGCAGTTTATTGAAATCTTTTTCTAAACTGTATGCAAAATCGGTTTTGGCCTTAGCTATTTCTGCGAGATCTTTTTGCCGTTGTAATTGAACCATCCGATCGGCAAGCCCGACCGAGAAAATAAGGGTTTCCAGGAAAACGCCGATAATAACACCGAACTGAGTAATAAAGGTTTGTGGCAAAAGATCCCAAATATATAAAAAACGTACAACCGTGAGGGTTAATAATATAGAGAAAGATAAAGTAAAAAAGATTGCCGGACGATTTTTAAGTTTTATATGTACAGCCATCACTAACAAATATAATGGAACACTAGACAGTCCGATGAGATTAATGATGCCGTAATATTTTATTGCGTCTTTAAAAAGCACTAAAACCAAAAGTAAGGCCAAGGGATAAGCGATAAGGTAGATACTGATTGCCTTGTCCAATTTTGGCGTAAGCTCAGGGGTGTTGAGGAAACTTCTAACGAAGCAAGCAAAGAAGAATGAGCTAAGGATAAAAGGCATAATTGCGGTTGCATAATTGTTGGCTATCCAGCTCATACTTGGATAATGGTTTAATAAACCGCTCATGTTGAATATTAAAATCAACACAAAGGAATGGTAAAGAATGTAATATAAGTAGGCTCGATCTCTGCTGTTAATGTAGAAAAAGATATTGATAATTACGATCAAGAATATCCCAAACAAGATGGCAGAAAAGAAACTGTTAGTTCTTAAATCTTGCGCCAAAAATTCTGTTAGCTCCCAAGTTTCAATTTCAACATTAACGTTTCTAAGCTCCCTTATCTGAATATAAAAGTGGCTAGCATCTTTATGCTCAACCAAATCGACCAGTTTGTTTTGGTTAGTTGCATAGTTTGTATTTGAATAATCGAATCGATGGTGAGTTTGTATCGGTTTAGAGAAATCATTATTTTTATAAACGCGAATCTCATTGATAACAAATGGCGCAAGAGCCAATACGGGATGGTTGAGCTCTTTTAACTTCGGGATCTCGACATAAAACCAATGATAAGACTGATCTTCTTGTTGCTTGAGAAGCCTAGTCCCAGACACCGGCTGAAAGTTTGTTAAGGCAGGGGGGCTGTTTTTAAACTCCGCAGTTGAGCCTTGACCATACTGAAGTGATTGGATTATTTGACTATCTGTGTATTTCGGGGATAAAAGTTGCAAGACCCATACTACGAAGATAATGGGTAAAAGGTATAAAACTATTTGTGCAAGGCTTTTCACGAGATAAGCGTTATTTTAACTTATTGATTTTAAATGCTTTGGACAAATATTAACCCAATTATTTAGCGATAGAAAGTATTAAGCCAATAAAAAACCCAGCTTTTGCTGGGCTTTTTAGACTTAGAAGCGCTTAGGCTTCAAGGTTTGTTTTGGCTGCCGGGCTTGAGCTTTGATTAATCAAGGCATCTTGAATGCTTTGAGTAATTTGCTCATCATCAGCAAAAGTAATTGTATTAAACTCAGCTAATGGTGGCATTGGATCTGAGGTGTTCGCTTTTGCCGCCGGAGCAGAAGCCGAGAAGCCTTTAATTACCGGCTTAGCTTTTACTTGTGAGGTGACAGCTGGTTTTTGCTCGTTAGCATCTGTTTTGTTTACAGCTTCGGTCTTAACTTCAACTTTGGGTTGCTCTGTGATAGCACTAGAAGTATCAGCTGCAGGCTGTTCTGTAACTGCTGCTAAGGTTTCTGCTTTAGGCTCTGTCTCAATGGTATTCTGAACTGGAGTGCTGTTACTGCTATCACCGCTATCAGCCATCACAGCTTTAATCGAACGCTCTAAGGATTTTTGTGCTTTATAAATTAGCACTTCCTCAGGTGACGCTTTTGGTTGACTGCTTTTCGCTTCGACTGGCTTTTGCGTTTTTTGTTGCGGCTTTTGTTGATCATTGACTTTGCTATCCATCTGCTCAGGCTTCGAACTAGCGGTCACTGGTGCAACTTGTGCCATGCGCTCTTCACGAGACTTACGCGCAGGTCTCGGCGGATGCTCTGGCTTTTGCGCCTTTGCTGGGCGTTTATTTTGCTGTTGCGGCTTCTTAGCCTGTTGTTTTTGATGTTGCTTTGGCTGCTGCTTTTGCTTGTTATCTGCAAAATTCTGCTGCTTATTATCTGTAGCTTGCTGATTTTGCTGATTGTTGTTTTTTGGGTGTTGACGATGTTTATTGTAATTACGGTTACGATTTTTACCCTGGTAACGATTGTTACGCTGGTTACGACCGCGATTACGATTTTTATCGCTATGACGAGATTTTTTCTTCTTGTCTTTGCCCGTTAATTTATCCCATAAGCGTTTGAAGAAACCTTCCTTCTTCTTTTGTGGCTTTTTCTTGTGCTGCTTTTTAGCTTTGGTCTTTTTCGGTGCGACTTGTTCAGTTGGCACTGGCACTGATTGAATTGCCGCTTTTTCAATATTGGCGGCTAGATCAGGATTAGTCGAGCGAACATATTCCACTTGGCTCGGTGCATCCACTAAGTTATAGCTAGAGCCTTGGTGAGTTTCGTCAGCTTTCACGCGCAGTACTTCGTAGTGGGGCGTTTCCATGTGCGGATTTGGCACTACGATAATACGTACTTTCTGGCGCTTTTCGATTTGCTCGATTTTACGACGCTTCTCATTTAACAAGAAAGTTGCTAACTCTACTGGCGCAATCACTTGAACTTCAGCGGTCGATTCTTTCATGGCCTCATCACCCACTAAACGCAAGATCGATAAGCCTAATGAGTCAGTGCCGCGAATAACGCCATGACCTGTACAACGAGGACAGACGTGCTGGCTTGATTCTTCTAACGATGGACGCAAGCGTTGACGCGACATTTCCAACAAACCGAATTTAGAAATACGGCCTATTTGGATACGAGCACGATCGCGTTTTACCGAGTCGCGTAGTACGTTTTCCACTTCGCGCTGGTTACGTGGAGGACCCATATCAATAAAGTCGATGACTACTAGACCACCGATATCACGCAGTCGTAATTGACGAGCAATCTCTTCAGCCGCTTCTTTATTGGTGTGGAGTGCCGTTTCTTCGATATCGCCGCCTTTGGTAGCGCGTGCTGAGTTGATATCAATCGATAACAAGGCTTCGGTTTGGTCAAATACTACTGAGCCGCCTGACGGTAGGCGCACTTCACGCTGGAAAGCACTTTCGATTTGGCTCTCAACCTGATAGCGATTAAATAAAGGGATAGTGTCTTGATAAAGCTTTATTTTACGCACAAAGTCAGGACGTTGCTTCTCGAGTTCTGCTTTGGCTAGTTCATAAATCTCTTTGCGATCAACCAGAATCTCGCCAATGTCTGGGCGCAAATAATCGCGAATGGCGCGGTTGATGACATTTGATTCTTGATAAATAAAGAAAGGAGCAGGGCGTTTGTCCGATTCTTCTTTGATTTTGTTCCAGAAGTTTAACAGGTAAGAAAAATCACCATTAATCTCCTCGAATTCTTTGCCAACGCCTGCAGTACGGATAATGCAGCCCATACCTTTTGGCACATTGATTTGGCTCATGATGGATTTTAGTTCTTGGCGCTCTTCACCTTCGATACGACGTGAAATACCACCAGCACGAGCATTGTTAGGCATTAACACCATGTAAGAGCCAGCTAAGCTGATAGAGGTGGTTAAAGCTGCGCCTTTGTTACCACGCTCCTCTTTGTCAATCTGTACAATTAGCTCTTGGCCTTCTTTTAGCGCATCTTTAATCGTTGGGCGACCACGCGATGGCGGATTGTGCATATATTCGCGAGCCACTTCTTTTAACGGCAAGAAACCGTGTCTTTCGGCGCCATAATCGACAAAAGCAGCTTCTAAGCTAGGCTCAATACGAGTCACTTTGCCTTTGTAAATATTACCTTTTTTCTGCTCGCGACCAGCAAGTTCGATATCTAGATCATATAATCTTTGGCCATCGACCAAAGCAACGCGCATCTCCTCATTGTGATGAGTGGCGTTAATTAACATTCTTCTCATGAATTGTCTCTCTATTCTTTTTCACAAAGAACGCAAGAGATAGACAGGTGTTTTAATGAAAGGTAAAAATCAAAAATAACAAACACAGCGTCTTCGAATGAAGAAACCGTGAATTTAAAATTATTTCGCTTGGCTGACCCTTAGATCTAACCTTTTTATATGAAATATCATATGGTTAACAGCGATACCTCAAGTTGATTTTTACTTTTTAGTGATGGGCTATTTTGTGTCTTATGGTCAATTTCATATCTAAAACCAGCACAAAGGAAGCCAATCTAACCGCGCTTATTCGTTCTGATTAAGCCTGTTCTTTATCGCTTAAATCAGTCGCGCTACTACAATCCTGTTATCTCCACATTCGGATATAACTTAAAATTATGCTTGGGATTTTTATCGCAGAGCTTTCAATTGGGGTACTTTTTATCCCGCTTATCCTTAAATCAAGGTTGAAAGTTGCTCATCAAGCCTCGCAATCGGAGCATTTCACTCACGAGCCGCATTATAGCTACTGATACTGGTTTGGGCAATCTTTATTAATGCCATAACTTATTGATTTTAATTATAGGCTTGCTGCCGCGATTGGTTCTTTTAGCCCGATCAGATTTGGGGTATAGTGCGCCCCATGAGTGAAGTCTCTTACCCCAAAGTGCAATTTGTCGAAGTGCAGCCTGAAGAAGCAGGACAGCGGATTGACAATTTCTTAGTGAAAAAACTCAAAGGGGTGCCAAAAAGCCGCATTTATAAGATGTTGCGTAAGGGCGAAGTTCGAATCAATAAAGGTCGCGTTAAAGCCGAATACAAGATCAATGCGGGTGATTCGGTGCGGATCCCGCCAGTTCGAGTTTCAGAAAGCCAAACCCATGTGCCAACTGGTCTGAACAAGGTGCAAAACCTTGAAAACTCGATTTTATACGAGGATGAACGGATCATCGTGCTAAACAAACCTCATGGCATGGCAGTGCATGGTGGTAGTGGCATGAGCTATGGTGTGATCGAGGCTTTACGGGCATTAAGACCCAAAGCGCCGTATTTAGAACTGGTGCATCGGCTCGATCGTGATACTTCGGGCTGTTTGCTAATTGCCAAGAAACGCAGCGCTTTACGATATTTGCACCAGCAATTGCAAAAAAAGACCATGACCAAACGCTATTGGGCGTTGGTTAATGGTAACTGGCCAGAAAAATTGAAGCTGGTGGATGCGCCATTGGCGAAGAATCAGGTCAAATCAGGCGAACGTCTGGTCAAAGTCACTGAAGAAGGTAAGGCTTCAACCACTTCTTTTCGAATTTTAGAAAAATTTAACGATTTTAGCTTAATGTCTGCCGAGCCGATTACTGGTAGAACTCACCAGATTAGAGTACATGCGCAATATGTCGGACATGGCTTAGTGGGCGATCCTAAATACGGTGATGATGATATCAATCAAGCGTTAAAAGCCAATAAATTATCCGATAGGTTGTTTTTGCACGCTTATTCACTGAAATTTAAAGTGACTGTGGACTCCAAAGCGATAACTGTAGAAGCGCCTTTGCCAACCGAGCTGCAAAACACCCTGATCTATTTACGCAAAGGCAATCGCCTTGGCTAAGGCTGGCAAGCTCGCCAATATCAAATTGATCGTATTTGATTGGGATGGCACCCTGATGGACTCAACAGGGCGAATCGTCTCATCCATGCAACAAGCCGCAAAAGACCTGGGCTTAGCAACGCCAAGTGAACAGGCCGTCAAAAACATCATAGGCTTAGGTCTGACAGAGTGTCTCAATATTCTGTTCCCAGGTTTAGAATGCCATAAAACCATTTCAGAAGCCTATCGTTATCAATACGTAGAAGCCGATCTAACGCCAACGCCCTTGTTTGAAGGGGTAGAAGAAGTCTTAACTGAATTGAAAGGTAAAGGTTATCAATTAGCGGTTGCCACAGGAAAAGCGCGACATGGCTTAGATCGAGTGCTCGATGAATCTGGTCTACGTAGTTACTTTGCCCATACCATCGCCGCCGATGAAGTGGCAAACGCCAAACCTGCCCCAGATATGCTTGAGTTGTTAATGGATAAAACGCTAACCCAAGCTAGCCAAATGGTCATGATTGGTGATACAGGTTTTGATCTAGAAATGGCTAAAAGTGCAGGCGCTCATGCCATTGGCGTAACATTTGGCGCTCAAAGTGAAGAGCAATTGATTCAATATGAACGACAATTGATAGTCGATAATTTTAAAGATATCTTGTCACTATTCGAATAGCTACCTTGTCGTAAAGATATATAAATAAAAAAAGGATTGGGGATGAAGCTTAAATTTTGCGGATTACTACTGCTACTTATTTTCACTTGTGCAGTTAAGGCAGAAGAAACTGAAGAAGAGGAGCTTATAGTGGTTACAGGCTGTGGACCAATGGATCCACTACCTGAAAGCTATAAGAAGGATTTATCTACTGGATTTCAATTATCGGTTGCTTCCAACAAGCATATTTACACAGTCGATCATAAAAAGCTTTATCAAATCAGTCGCAAGGAAGTTTTGCTGGAGCAGACTATTGATTTAGCAAGTGATGACAAGGATTGGATATTCGATGTTGCTTTAAAAAATAAAATACTAGTGGTTTTAGGCTATAGCGTCGAAAACCAGGCTAACAAAATATTACGATATCGATTAACTTCTGGCGGCTTACAAAAACTTGATGAGTACCGAATAGAATTCCCGCCTAAAGAAAAAGATAGTAAGCAAAGAAACTTTAATGCTCCGCTAGTGGTAAATGACAAAGCAATATTCTTTAAAAGAAGTTTGTATTTTGATTCCTTTAAGATATACAGGATCTTTAGAGGCCGAGAAGAGCTGGTTCGAGATATTCAACTTGAAAATCTAGATGGAGAAAATTTTAGTCAAGTAATTCTATTCGCTGATTTATTTAAAACTCAAATTGAATTCAGAGATTTCCCTAATGAAATAAGCTATTCATTGGGCGAAACTGATGGCTTCAGAGCTTATAGTTTTATTGCTTATGAAGATATAGTTGAGTTTAAAACAAAAATTAGCGCTTATAATGACTATATTTCCTATTTAACAGCGCATCATTCGAGTCAAATTGAAAAAGCTACGCCGTATTCATACTTGTTAACTTTTGACTTGATTACTGAGCGATATAAACTCAGAGCGTTTGAGTCTTTCCCTTTTGAGAACTGGGAGTTGGAGTTAGATTTATATGATAATAATGGAATCGTTCAGAATAAGTTTTATGTTTACGAGAATGATGATTGGGATAGGGTTTTTAGATTGGAGTTAACTCCAAGCTGGCATACAAAGCGTAAAATACCGCTAATGACATCTTTAGGTGAGCTTTCAGTAGAGTTAGGTGCGTTTGATAAAAATTTCCTTTCTATCAGCGACGATTCGCACGAATCAGAAATTTTGAGCACCAAGTTATTTTGGCTTGATGAGTATAACGAGAACCTTAAAGAAGTTGAATTGAATCAAAGCGTTAACTACATGATGCCTATAGGTAAAAATTTATTAACTAAGGGAAACAGCCTTGATGGTGTATTACAATATAGCCTTATAGATGGAAAGGATGTAAGGTCTGAATGGGTTCTCAAGTTAGATGACTATGTGGATGCTTTGGCTGATGATGAAGCGCACCAGTTTTTAATACTAGAATCGGATAAATACCTAGTGCCGTCATGGGTAGCGCTTAAAAATAAAACAGAGAAAAGCGATCTGATGTTTGATGCAATCGACTTTGATCTCAATGCGTATAACTTGTTATTACTTGGTTTGCACAAAAATCAAATGCAAGTAATTGATTCTTATGATTTGAGTGTTTTTGACAATGGTCATTGCCAGGTTCATTGTGATGGAGATCCCGCAGATTATTGGGATAATCGAAGAATTCTTACTGATAAGAATCAAGTGATTATCTTAAAGGGTTCAATTGTTGATGTGTATGAGTTTGACCGTAATTTTAAATATACTAAAAAATCTTTAAATCTACGCAATAGTTATGGCTCTTAAAGCAACGATTTACAAAGCTACCGTTAATATTTCGGATCTGGATACTCATTATTATAATGAGTTGAATTTGACCATTGCCCAGCACCCGTCGGAAAGTGATAAGCGGATGATGGTGCGTTTGGTGGCTTACATTTTGAATGTGCAGGAGCGTTTGGAGTTTACCAAAGGTTTGTCGGAAGAGGGTGAACCTGAGATTTGGGCTAAGAATTACACCGATGATATTGAGCTGTGGATTGAGTTGGGTCGGCCTGATGAGGCGCGACTGCGCAAAGCGAGCCATAAATCCAAGCAAGTCATTGTTTACACTTACGATGATAACGCCAGCGCCATTTGGTGGAAGAGCAATCACAATAAACTCAGGGATTATAAAAATTTATCGGTGTTTTCGATCAATGATGAGCAGGCGGCGGGCATTGAGTCGATGATTGAGCGCACTATGCAGCTGCAAGCCACCATTGAAGATGGTCAGTTATGGCTGAGTAATTCTGAAAAGAGTCAGTTGATAGAAGTTGTAAAACTACAATAATTTTTTCGTTAGCCCAATTCTTTTTGTAATTGTTTTAACTTTTTCATCACATTTTTCTCATGCTGAGAGGCATTTACTTTTTCAAAGTGGTAAACGATGCTGCCTGTGGGATCGAGGATAAAGGTCTGGCGTTTGGTATATTCCACAGGGCCGAAACCACCCAATACTTTATAGGCTTTGGCGGCACTTTTGTCGGTATCGGAAAGAATATCGAAGGGCAATTGATACTGCTGGCTAAAGTCTTTGTGTGATTCGTTATCATCCAACGAAATCCCAACAATATCGGCATTCATTGATTGATATTTGCCATAAGCATCGCGAAAGTTTTTCGCTTCGGTGGTGCAACCTGGCGTTCCATCTTTGGGATAAAAGTATAGAATGAGCCACTTGCCTTGGTAATTTTTGAGAGTCTTGAAGCTGCCGTCTTGCGCCATCAATTTAAAGTCAGGTGCTAGTTGCCCTACAAACTCGCTGGAATGAACTGTCGCGGCGAAACTTGATAAACACAATAATAACAATGCGATGATTGGTTTTTTCATGATGACGGACTCAAAAGTTACTTGCTAATACTATAACCTATTCTTACAGGTGTGAATATGCTGTCAAAACGAGAAATCACCAATATCCAGTTTGAAATTCCAACCTTGGAAACCACACGACTTATTCTTCGTGAGCCGCGTTTGTCTGACTTTGAGCCCTTTGCTGAGATCATGTCGGATACTGCTTTTCGCCAATTCTTAGGTAAAGGTGAAGTGCTTAATCGAGAAATGGCGTGGCGCGCCTACTGCTCCATGATTGGCCATTGGGTGCTGCGTGGTTTTGGTTTTTGGGCATTGCAGCATAAAGACACTGGTGAGTATGTTGGTTATGTCGGTATTCATTATCCCGAAGATTGGCCTGATATTGAGATTGGTTGGGGCATAGTGCCGAAATACCAGCAGGGTGGCTATGGCTATGAAGCGGCGCAGCGGGTTATGCAGTTTGGTTTTGAGGAATTAGAGCTGGATTATTTGATCAGCTTGATTGTTCAAGGAAATACGGCATCAGCGGCTTTAGCGCAAAAACTCGGTGAAACTCATGACAAAACTATCGAAATGATGGAGCGCCAAGTGGATGTCTATAAGATCACCAGAGCCGAGTATTTGGCTAAAAACTAGAAAGCAGGATTAAAGCCCAGTCAAAGTGCTTGAACTGGACTTGGTTTCTGTATTTTAGTCGTCAAGTGGTGCATTGTTAATTTGGCTTAAATCTTCCATAATATCGAATATGTGATCGCTAGTGACAGTTATTCCCAGATTGTTTAAACGTTTTACATGCATAGCCTTATAAGTTTCTAGCGCTTCTAAGTCTCGAAACAGGTAGGTCGAACCGAAATGGCTGCTACCAGCTTCATAAGTCCAAATTTTCCAAATAATGCCAGCTTCTTGGGCGATACTTTCGGCTAACTTTTTGGTTTCAGCCATAAAGTTTTCGGTCACTTCACCTTCGTAACTAAGGTGGATATCCCAGATTTTTTTAATGCTCATGATAATTACTCCAAAATAGGGTGGATTATTGGTTGTTTTTTAGCTGCCAAAAGCCCCAGATGGCTAATAGCGCAAAAAAGATTGGATCAGACCAACCAAAACCAACGAAAACTTTCTGAATAGCGGCGTAAAGGGTAATTGCCACGCCTAACAGGTTTGTTCCGATCAGTCCGATAATGGTTTTCTTGGCTTCAGGACTTTTTAGCGGCGCTTGGCGAAACAAAAAAGCGAATAAAGCAATTCCGCCAAGAAAGATGCTGTTATGCTGGGATAAGAACAAAGCGTACTGATCGTTAATGCTCAAACCGTACAGTGGCCACAGTTTAGTGGGCAGAAAAAACAAGGCAAAAGCGAATAGGGCATAGATAACAGCGTGGGTAATAAAAAAGGTTTTGTTGCTCATAAGTATTTCCAAAAGTAGCCTAAATGATTGATTTTATATTAGCTAAATTACTACAAATGACAAAGTCATTGTCTCAATGGTATTGATTAAATTTTCCTATTACTTTCGCCAGCTATTTATGGAATAATCAGCCACTGCTTCTGGCGATTTGCTTCCCAGCGATTTTGAAGATTAACTAAGAATTTAGAGCGCAATAGCTCAAATTAAATAAAGATTAGGTAGGTATCCAGAATGGATGAAAACAAAAAGAAAGCACTTGGCGCCGCGTTAACACAAATTGAGCGCCAATTTGGTAAAGGTTCAATCATGCGTTTGGGCGATAACAGCGCAGCCAAAGGCATCGAAACCGTTTCAACAGGCTCATTAGGCCTTGATATCGCATTGGGAATTGGCGGCTTGCCAAAAGGTCGTATCGTTGAGAT